>JAJYGH010000061.1:37707-65908 GCA_021785175.1 Chloroflexota bacterium
CCCGGGCTTGCTACCATCACTGCGTCCCCGCCTCACGCGGGCCGTCTGCTGGAGAGGTCCCGTGACCAGCCTTCCGCCCGCCAAGTTCTTCGTCAACCACGGTGTCGTCGGCAGCAGGACCGACATCTACCACCTGCTGCGGCCGCTCCTCAAACAGAACGTCGCGTACGCCTACGTGCGAGGCCGCGAGGTGGCGGCGTACGGCAGCGGGCCCGTCGAGCGGCTGGCGATCGACCGGCCCGACGTCTCCAGCTACTTCACGCCACTCTCGATCTGCCTCAACGTCGACTCGTTCGAGTACCTCGAGTTCGAGACGCGGCCCGAGGGGCTGATCACGTACGCACTGGTGCAGGGCGACGAGCGCGTGATCCTCACGTACATCCCCGCCGAGGTCGAGCTCGATGCTCCGCGGATGGCCCAGCCGACTCTCGGCCTCGTCCGGGACGAGTACGTCCAGATGGAGCTCGGCGGGCTTGGGGGCCAGGCCGCCGGCGGCGACGGCACCGAGGGTCAGGCCTGATACTGGCGACCTCCGCGCCGTGTACCATCGGTGCGATGTTCCAGCGATCCGTGCTCCCCGGGGGGCTGCGCGTCATCACGGTGCAGCTCGCGACGGCACGGTCCTTCTCCGCCGTCGCCTACGTCCGCGCAGGATCCCGCATGGAATCCCGCGCGGAATCGGGCATGGCGCACTTCATGGAGCACCTCACGTTCAAGGGCACCGCGACGTGGCCGACGACGCGGGCAGTCTCCGAGGCAATCGAGGGCATCGGCGGCACGAGCAACGCCGCCACAGACCGCGAGGCGACGACGTACTGGGCGCGCGTTCCGTCCCGATCCGCGGGGCTGGCCATGCAGATGCTCGGCGAGCTCGTGGCGCAGCCCCTGCTCCGCGAGGAGGACGTGGCACATGAGCGGACCGTCATCGTCGAGGAGATACGCTCGTACCGGGACGACCCGGGCGAGTACGTCTTCAACCTGCTCGACCTCGCGATGTTCGGAGACACGCCCCTCGGATGGGAGATCGCCGGCGACGAGGAGACCGTCGCCGCGATGACGGCCCCGGCCCTGCGCGGCTTCTGGGAGCGCTGGTACCAGCCGTCGAACGTCGTGCTCGCGGCGGCGGGCGAGCTCGGGCACGAGGCCGTGTGTGAAATGGCCGCGCGCGCGTTCGGCTCGGATCGTGCCTCCGCGCCTGCGGCCGGCTCCCGGTTCGAGCCCGCGCCCGCGACTCCCGCGGCCGACCGCGTCCGGCTCGTGAACCGGCCCGGCTCGCAGGCCCACCTGTGCGTGGCCGTGCCGGCCCTCCGGCGCGACGACCCCGACCAGTGGGCCCTCGAGCTCCTCGACACCGTCCTCGGCGAGGGGATGAGCAGCCGGCTCTTTCTCCACCTGCGGGAGGAGGAGGGGCTCGCATACGACGTCCACTCGTTCATCACGGACTACGCCGACGCCGGGATGTTCGGCGTCTATGCGGGGGTGGACCCCCACCATCTGTCCCGCGCGCTCGACGGGGTTCTCGCCGAGCTGCGGGAGGTCCGCGAGCACCGGTTGCCGGACGACGAGCTCGCGAGAGCGAAGGCGTACGCCTGCGGCCGGCTCGAGCTCCGGCTGGAGGAGGGGCGCAACCTCGCCTCGTGGCTGGGCGCGCAGGAGGCGCTCCACGAGCGCACGCTCACGCTGGACGAAGCGGAGGCGGAGATCCAGGCCGTCGACGCCGAGCAGATCCGCTCGCTGGCGGAACGGCTGTTCACCGACGACGCGCTCTCGCTGGCGGCGATCGCGCCCGGGCGCCGCGGGCGCGGGCTCGAGCGCCGGCTCCGGCTGTCGTAACGGTGGACCGCGTTCAGGATCCCGTGACCGACGAACGTCCGCATGTCCCCGGCGGCGTCGACGGATCGGCCGATCCCCTGGGTGAGGCGGCCAACCCGTCGCACGAGGCGAGCGAAGCCTCGGCGATCGACCGACTCGACGTGGCCGACGACCGACCGGTCATGACGGACGGCCAGCCGGGCATGGCCGAGGATCCACCGGCAGATGCCCCTCCGAATGGCGAGGGCGCCGTCGAACCCGCCGCCGACGCGGCTCGCCCCGCCGACGCCGCGTCGCGGACGGTTGCCCGCCTCGCGCACATCCACCTGGCTCTCGGGATGCACGGCCTCGCGCGCGCCGAGCTGGAGACGCTCGCGGCGCGCGGCGCGCTCGACGTTCCGGCGCTCGCCGACCTCGCCGAGGTGCGCTGGCGAACCGGTGACCTCGTCGGTGCGGGCGACGCCGCGGAGGCGTGCCTGCAGGCGGAGGGCGACGCGCTCGTCGTCCTCTGTATCGCCGCCGAGGCCGCGTCCGCGGCCGGCCGGGCCGCGGACGCCCGACAGCTTGCCGCCCGCGTGCTCGCCCGCGGCCGCGACCGGCTCGACGAGCTGTTCGCGGGGCAGCCGCGCGGCCCCATCTGGCCGCCGCTGCGCGAGGCGGCGCCCGTCGCGGCGCTGCCCGCGCCGGACGTCAGTGCCCCCGACATGACGCCGACCGCGACGATGTCGGGAAGCCTGGCCGAGATCCAGGCACGCGTCGCCCGTGCCGAGCTCGCCGGGACCGCGACCCGTCTCGGGCTCGTGCTTCGCACGCGGCCCGCGCTCGCTCCGGCCGTGCTGGCCGTGGCGGACGAGGCGATCCAGGCCGATCCCACGGGCTCCGAGGTGGCGGGGCTCCACCTGGTCCGCGGCGATGCGTATCGCCTGATGGGCCGCGAGACGCTCGCGGCCGAGGCGTTCCAGCAGTCCAGCCGGTCGCTCAGGCTCCGGCCCGCAGAGGAGACATCGTGATCGAACGGACCCTCGTGCTCGTCAAACCCGACGGCGTCCAGCGCCTGCTCGTCGGCCGCATCCTGACCCGCTACGAGGAACGCGGCCTGAAGCTCGTCGCGTTGAAGCTCGTCAGTGTCGACCGCCGTCTCGCCGACCGGCACTACGCGGTCCACCGCGAGCGACCGTTCTTCCGAGGGCTCGTCGAGTTCATCACGTCCGGGCCGGTCGTCGCGCTCGTGCTCGAGGGGCCCGACGCCGTTGCCGTGGTGCGGGCGATGAACGGCGCCACGCGGCCCGCACAGGCCGATCCGGGGACGATCCGGGGCGACCTCGCGCTCGAGACGGCGCAGAACCTCGTGCACGCCTCGGACAGCCCGGAGACCGCGGAAGCCGAGCTCGCCCTGTGGTTTCGGCCGGAGGAGCTCGTCGACTACGCGCGGGAGGTCGACCGCTGGGTGCTGGCCCCCGCCGAGGCGTAACCGTTCGCCGCGCAGGGTCAGCCCGAACCGCAGGGCGTGGAGCCCGGCCCGGAGCGTCAGGCCGCGCGGGCGGTCTGCGAGGGCGCGCGCGAGGCGCGCGTCAGGGGATCTCCGCTCACCCCGCTCGAAGCGGCCTGTGCGGCCGCCGACGGAAGCGGGGTCGCGCTGCCCGGCGCCGAAGGGGCCGAGACCGGGCTGAGGTTGGGGTACGTCGGAACGGCGATGACCTCGAAGGTGTCCAGCGGCCAGTAGCGGAGCCAGGCGCGGCCGATCACGTTCTTGATGGGCACCGGGCCGAAGACGCGGGAGTCGCTGGACTCCTCGCGGTGGTCGCCGAGCACGAACAGGTCGCCGGGCGGCACCACCCAGTGATCCTGTCCGCTGAGCGGCTCCGTGGTCTGGCCCGGGTACACGTACGGCTCGCTGATCGGCTGGCCGTTGATGATGACGTGCCCGTTCTGCAGATCCACCGTGTCGCCCGGCAGGCCGATGACGCGCTTGATGAAGGGCACAGACCCGGGGTCGCCGCCCGGCGGGATGAACACGACGATGTCACCGCGCTTGTACGCCTCGAAGTGGGGCGTCAGCTTGTCCACCAGCACGTACTGGCCCGGCAGCAGCGTGTTCTCCATGCTCATCTGCTCGACCTGGTACGGCTGTGCGACGAAGTTCTGGATGACCAGGAAGATGATGAGGGTCAGGACGAGGGTTTCGACCGCCTCGAGCAGGCAGCCGCGGGCGCGCTCGGTCACCCGGGACATGCGTGTCGGATCACAAGGCCGGAGTATAAGGGGAACGCCCGCCTCGGTTGCATCGCCTGCCCGGAGCGGCCGGAGGACGGTCTGCGTGGGGTGAGCGGGTGGGGAGGTCGCGCGTGGTAACGTCACGCGCCGTGTCACGCCGCAGCGTCGAGATCGCCGGACGCATCGTCGCGATCATCGTGCTCCTGCTCATCCTCGCGAACGCCACGCTGGTCGACCGCGTGCCACCGAGCGTGCAGTCGATCAGCCTCGGGCGGACGACCGGCGACAGCCATGTCGGACTGACCCATACCGCGATCGACGTCGAGTTCAGCAAGGCCGTCGACCAGTCGTCGGCCCAGCTGCACTTCCACATCGTCCCCGCGGTCCAGGGGGCGTTCGCGTGGGACGGTTCGCGGACGATGATCTTCACGCCGAACCAGAAGCTGCCCTCGCAGACGCAGTTCACCGTGACGATCCAGACCGGCTTCCGCGACGTCCACGGCAACGTCGCGAACGGCGGACCGACCACGTTCACGTTCCGCACCATCGGTCCGCCGGTGCTGTCCTCGAGCAGCCCGTCGAACGGGGCCGCCGACGTGCCGGTCGACACGCCGATCTCCCTCACGTTCGACCGCCTGATGGACGTCGGCAAGACCGGCGCGGCCATCAGCGTCTCGCCGAGCGTCGCGCTCAAGGAGGCGTGGAGCGGTGCCACTGTCAGCCTCACGCCCACGACGCAGCTCGCGTACGGGACGGTGTACACCGTCACGGTGTCGACCGCCGCGGTGGACACCGACGGCAACTCGCCGGCACGACCCATCGTCGTGACGTTCACCACCGTCCGCGCGGGCCTCAGCGTGTCGCGTGTCGTCCCGTCGGACGGGTCGGCTGGCGCGCCGGTCGACGGATCGATCGCGATCGTGTTCAGCGCCCCCGTGGACCCGACGAGCGTCTCCGGGCTCGTTCGGATCACCCCGTCGGCGCCGGGCCAGCTCAGCGTGCAGGCGATCCCCTCGGATGTCCCCGGACAGCCGCCGCAGCAGTCCGTCGTCGTCTACCAGCCCTCGGCCTCGCTCGCGCCGCACACCACGTACACCGTCCAGTTGCTCGACGGCGTCAAGGGCGCGGACGACCCGCGGCTGGTCGCCGCAGGCCGGACGTGGTCATTCACGACCGGCGCGCCCGCGGAGTCGCTGCAGAACCAGGTGCTGTTCCTCTCGGCGCGAACCGGTGTCCAGAACCTGTGGGCGATGAATCCGGACGGCACGAACGCGCGGCAGCTCACCGACTCGCTCGCGCCGGTCACGGCCTACGACGTCACGGCCGACGGCCAGCGCGTGGTGTACGCGTCGGCGGGGCACGTACAGACCTTCACGCTCGGCAGTCCGTCGCCCACGGACCTCACGCCGGGCGACTCGTGGGACTACGCACCGCGCCTGCTGCCGGACGGGTCCGGCGTGATCGTGGGGCGGCGCGCCAGGGCGACGGGGGCCGATCGCGGGTGGTGGTTGCTGCCGATCGAGTCGAACCAGCAGCCGCGCCAGATCGTCCCTGCGGGGGCGCCCCCGAGCGGGTCGACGGCGTCGACCGGCGACCCGCTCGCCGCCGCGACTCCCGACCCCTGGACACCTGTTTCCGGCGTTTCCGCCGACGGGAGCACGGCGGTGGTGGTGGGCGCCGGCGGCGAGATCGTCCGCGTCGACCTCGCGTCCGGGAAGGCGGCCGACACCGGGTTGCAGGCGCCGACCGGCCCGATGCAGTGGTCGGACGTCGAGCACGGCTTCGTGGTGGACGCGACCCGCGACGGCGAGGCAACGAGCGCGGTCTGGGTCATCCCGGTGAACGGTCCGCCCATCACGATGTCCGTCAGTGGCGGCGGCCCCTGGACGTCGGTGGCGCCGCAGGCCGCGCTTGCCTGGCTCAGCGGAACGGGCGTCCAGCATGTCGCGTACGAGCCGCGCGACGGGCGCCAGGCGAGCGCCCTCACCAGCGGATCGGAACTGAGCGACCGCCAGCCGTCGTTCTCCCCGGCCGGGGACGTCGTGGTCTTCGTCCGGGTCCCCGGGGCAGGTGGCGCCAGCGCCGGGATCTGGGCGGTCGGCACGAACGGCAGGGGGCTCCGCGAGCTCTCGCCCGATGGGAGTCAGCCTCGCTGGTTGCCATGAGGGAGCCGAACGGCCGGATTCCCGGGCCCTCCGGCCGGATAGGCCACCGAATATGCAATGGATGGGGTGTGCACCGTGAACCCCGTGCTACACTCCGGTCCGCCGAACGATCGCGTCCCTGGCCCCGGCGACGGGGCTCTTTCCCTGTGTACCGGAGGCGGAATCCGACGTGAGCGGTCTTGCGGGCGGCATGCCCTGGCTCATCCCGATCGCCGTCGTGGCGACGGTCCTGTTCGCCCTGTACCTTGCGCGCGACGTGCTGGCCCACGACACCGGCACGCAGGCGATGCAGGACGTCGCGGGCACGATCTTCGAGGGCGCCGTCGCGTTCATCCGCCGCCAGTACACGACGATCGCGATCCTGGCGATCGTCGTCGCCGTGGTCATCGCCGTGATCATCGGGCTCGTCGAGACCAAGCAGGTCTCGGACACCAACATCTACGGGATGGACCTGGGCATCCGCACCGGCGTGGCGTTTCTGGTCGGCGCGGCGTGCTCGATGGCTGCCGGGATCATCGGCATGTACGTCAGCGTGAAGTCCAACGTGCGCACCGCGGCCGCGGCGCGCCGCAGCCTCGTCGAGGCCGTCAAGGTCGCCATGCGCGGCGGCGCCGTCTCCGGCTTCCTCGTCGTCGCGCTGTCGCTCGCCGGCGTGTGGGCGATGTTCGTCGTCTACGGCGGTTTCAGCCACCCCGAGGAGGCGCCGTTCCTCATCGTCGGCTACGGCTTCGGCGCTTCCTTCGTCGCGCTCTTCGCCCAGCTCGGCGGCGGGATCTACACGAAGGCCGCCGACGTCGGGTCCGACCTCGTGGGCAAGGTCGAGGCCGGCATCCCCGAGGACGATCCCCGGAACGCGGGCGTCATCGCGGACCTGGTCGGCGACAACGTCGGGGACTGCGCGGGCCGTGGCGCCGACCTGTTCGAGTCGACGGCGGTCGAGAACATCGGCGCGATGATCCTCGCGGTGGGGATCTATGCAGTGGCCGTCAAGGCCGGCTGGCCGAACCCTGAGTCCTGGATCTTCTTCCCGCTGGTGGTCCGCGCCTTCGGCCTCCTTGCCACGATCATCAGCATCTACACGCTCGGCGGCCGCGAGGACGAGGATCCGATGAATATCCTCAACCGCGGCTACTGGCTGACGACGGTGCTGAGCGCGATCGGGATGCTGATCGTCACCTACGTCATGATGCAGACGGGCAACCAGGCAGGCGTCTCGGGGATCGCCACCTGGCTGTGGTTCTTCGGCGCCGGGCTCGTCGGCCTGGTCACCAGCATCGCCTTCGTGTACATCACGCAGTACTACACCGCCGGTTCGTTCCGTCCGGTGCGCGAGATCGCCGAAGCGTCCCGCACCGGCCCCGCGACCAACATCATCGCGGGAACCGCCGTCGGGTTCGAGACCACCTTCGCCACGGCCATCGTCATCGGCATCGCGCTGCTGCTGAGCCACTGGCTCGGCTCGCAGGCCAACCTTCTGAACGCACAGGGTCAGAACATCGGCGGCATCTTCGGAACCGCCGTGGCCACGATGGGCATGCTCATGACCTGCGCATACGTGCTGGCCATGGACACCTTCGGTCCGATCACCGACAACGCCGGCGGCATCGCCGAGTTCTCCCGCAGTGAGGCCGGTGCCCGCGAGATCACCGACCGGCTCGATGCGGTGGGCAACACGACCAAGGCGCTCACCAAGGGCTACGCCATCGCGTCCGCGTCGCTGGCCGCGTTCCTCCTCTTCAGCGCGTACATCGACAAGGTCAACCTCATCCTGTCGCGCCAGATCGCCTCGGGCAAGCAGGGCATCCAGCTGATGACGTCCGTCGACCTCTCGAACATCGGCGTGTTCGTCGCGGCGCTCATCGCCGCGATGCTCGTCTACTTCTTCAGTTCGCTGGCGATTCGCGCAGTGGGCACCACGGCGCAGTCGATCATCGTCGAGGTGCGGCGCCAGTTCCGCGAGATGCCCGGCATCATGGACTACACGCAGCGCCCCGATTACGCCAGGGTCGTCGACATCACGACACGCGCCGCGCTTCGGGAGATGGTCGCGCCCGGCGCCGTCGCCGTCGCCACGCCGATCATCGTCGGCCTCCTGCTGGGCTATCAGGCGGCCGCCGGTCTCCTGATGGTGGGCACCATCGCGGGCGTGCTGCTCGCGTCGGTCCTCAACAACGGCGGCGGAGCCTGGGACAACGCGAAGAAGTACATCGAGTCCGGGCATCTCCTCGAACCCGACGGGTCGGTCATCGGCAAGAAGACGCCGGCCCACGCGGCAGCGGTCGTGGGCGACACGGTGGGCGACCCGTTCAAGGACACCGCCGGGCCGTCTCTCCACGTGCTCGTCAAGCTGCTGGCCACGCTGACCCTGGTCTTCGCACCGCTCTTCATCCGCTAGCCCGTCACAGCCGGCGCACCGGGGGCCGCCTCGGCGGTTCCCCGGGCACGCCGAGTCCACCGGAGGCGGCATGCCGCTGGCGCTGCAGGCACTCCTGATCGGGATCGTGCAGGGACTCACGGAGTTCCTGCCGATCTCGTCGTCCGCGCACCTCATCGTGGTACCCGAGATGCTCGGCTGGAAGGACCCGTTCCTGAACAGCGCGAGCTTCGACGTGATGCTGCACGCCGGCACGCTCGTGGCGCTGCTCGTCTACTTCTGGCGCGATCTCGTCGCGCTGCTGGCGGCGTGGCTCGAGTCGATCCGGGACCGCCGCATCGGTGACGACCAGGACCGGCGGCTCGCGTGGCTCATCGTCGTGACGATGATCCCCGGCGCGCTGCTCGGCGTCGCGCTCGAGAGCTTCTTCGACACGTTCTTCCGCGAGCACATCATCCTGGTCGCCGTCTTCCTGGCGCTCGGCGCCGGGATCCTCTGGCTGGCCGAGCAGCTGGCGTTGCTGCGGCGCGGCCTCGACAACGTCAACCTGAGCGACGCGATCGTCATCGGCGTCGCCCAGGCGTTCGCGCTGTTCCCGGGGTTCAGCCGGTCCGGGATGACGATCGCCGCCGGGCTCTACACCGGGCTCACGCGCGAGGCCGCCGCGCGGTTCTCGTTCCTGATGGGAACGCCGATCATCGCCGGGGCCGCCGCCTGGAAGGCCCGCGAGCTCCTGCACGCCGGCCTGCCGTCGGCCGACATCGTCGCGCTCGGCGCCGGGATGATCGGCGCGGCGATCGCGGGGCTGCTCGCGATCGCGTTCCTCCTCGCGTACCTCCGCCGGAACACCACCGCCCCGTTCATCGCCGAGCGACTCGTCCTGGCCGGGCTGGTCGTGGTGTTCGTCCTGGCGCGGTAGGGACCGCGCCGCCTGGCCGGCCCCCGAGACGCTCGTGGAGGTCATGAAGCAGCTCCGGCACGGCGCGATCCGGGACCTGCTCGCGCAGCGCGACGTCCGGACGCAGCAGGAACTGGCGGCAGCGCTGCGGGAGCGCGGCTTCCGCGCCACGCAGGCGACGATCAGCCGCGACGTGGGGGAGCTCGGCCTCGTCAAGGTCCACCGGCACGGACTGCACGTGTACGCGCTGCCACCGCGCGTCGCGGAACCGGAGCCGAGCGCGGAGGAGCGTCTCGGCAACCTGCTCCGCGCGCTGCCCGTGGACGTGCGCGAGTCGGGCCTCATGCTCGTCGTGCGCACGCTGTCCGGGAGCGCGCACGCGATCGCTGCCGCGCTCGACCGCGCGCACTGGCCGGAGGTCGTCGGATCGATCGCCGGCGACGACACGCTGTTCGTCGCGTGCACGGACCGGACGTCGCTCCACCGCGCGCGGCGCCGCCTGCTGCGGATGATGGAGCCGCCGGAGCCGCCGCAGCCCAGGCGTCGGCGGGCCGGGTCCGGGCGTCCACCGGCCCGGGCCGGACGTGCGCCCGCTCGTCGCGACGCGTCGCTTTGACACCCGTGCTCGCTCCGCCCTACAATCCGGGACCAGTCGAACTCCTGACCGCGCGAAGCTCGTGCGCGGCGGGGGTTCTTTCTGTTGATCCGACTGCCGTCGAAGTCATTCACTGGAGCGGTTCGTGAACAACAAGCCCGACTACCTGACGCGTGATGGGCTCGAGAAGCTGCGGGCGGAGCTCGACCAGCTCGTGAACGTCCGCCGCGCGGAGGTCGCGGCCCGGATCCACGACGCGAAGGAGCATGGCGACCTCGCGGAGAACGCCGAGTACGAGGACGCGAAGAATGAGCAGGCGTTCGTCGAGGGTCGCATCCAGACGCTCGAGGCGCTGATCCGCAACGCGGTGCTGATCGACGAGAACCAGTCGTCGGATCACGTTCAGATCGGCTCGACCGTCGTCGTCGACTCGCCGGACGGCAAGGAGACGTTCCACATCGTCGGATCGGCCGAGGCAGATCCCGGGGCCGGTCGCATCTCGAACGAGTCGCCGGTCGGACGGGCCCTCCTCGGCCACCGGAAGGGTGAGAAGGTCGTGGTGCACGTCCCGAGCGGCGACTTCACGTACAAGATCGTGAGCATTGGCTGACGGGGTCGATGGCAGCCGCCCGGAGCGTCGTCGCGCCGGGCGACGACGGGTCGCCGGCGCCGGCCGGCAGGGGGCAGCGTGTACTGGGCGGATGAACTCGCGGCCCGCCTGAGCGGCCCGCAGGTCGTCAACGACTCGAAGACTCCGTCGGGCACCGTGCACATCGGAAGCCTGCGCGGTCCCGTCGTGCTCGACGCGATCTGGCGGGCGCTCCGGGAACGCGGGCTCGAGGCGCGCCTGCTCTACGGGGTCGACGACATGGACCCCATGGACTCGCAGGCGCTGCTGACGCCCGACGCCGTCGAGCGCTACATGGGTGTGCCGCTCGCCCGCGTGCCGGCCCCCGAGGGCAGCGTCGCTCCGAGCTATGCCCGCCATTTCGCCGGCCTGTTCCTCGACACGTTCGCGAGCCTCGGGATCCACCCCGAGACGTACTGGATGAGCGAGATGTACCCCACCGGCGCCGTCGATCCGTACATCCGGACGGCCCTCGACCGCGCCGACCGCGTCCGCGAGATCTATCGCCGCGTGGCCAACGTGCAGCACCCCGCCGACTGGCTCCCGGTCAGCGTCGTCTGCGAGCACTGCGGCAAGGTCGGCACGACGATCGCGCGGAAGTGGGACGGGGAACGCGTCTTCTACGAGTGCCGGACCGACCTGGTCGAGTGGGCCCGCGGGTGCGGGCATTCGGGCTGGGTGTCGCCGTTCGGGGGCCGGGCGAAGCTGCCCTGGAACCTCGAGTGGGCGGCGCAGTGGGGCATCCTCGGCGTGACGATCGAGCCCAACGGCAAGGATCTCGCGACCGCGGGCGGGTCGCGCGACCGGTCAGACGCGATCTCCCGCGAGGTCTTCGAGCGCGAGCCGCCGATCAACCTCCCGTACGAGTTCCTCAACATCGGCGGCAGGAAGATGAGCACCAGCAAGGGGAGGGGTGCGGCCGCCCACACGATGGTCGACCTGCTGCCGTCCGAGCTCGTGCGCTTCCTCTTCCTCCGCTACCGCCCCAGCCACGCGATCGACTTCGACCCCGCCGGCGACACGATCCCGCGTCTGTTCGAGGAGTTCGACCGTGTCGCGGCGGCGGTGTCCGGGCGGCCCGTGAAGGGAGAGCTGCCGCCCGACCACGAGCGGATCTTCGCGATGAGCCTGCTCGAGCCCGACGCGGACGTCGCGGCGGAGGCCGCCCGCTTCCGGCCGAACTTCTCGCAGGTCGCCATGCTCGCCCAGCTTCCGGGGGCGGACGTCGAGCGCCGGATCGAGGTGGAGAAGGGCGAGCCGCTCGATCTGCCAGAGCAGGTCATCCTCGCGGATCGGCTGAGGGCGGCGCGCAACTGGCTCGACGGCTATGCGCCGGAGCGCGCGCGCATCGCGGTGCGGGATGAGCTGCCGATGGAGGCGCGTCACGGGCTCGGCGACGACCAGCGTTCGTTCCTGGGGGCGCTCGCGCAGTCGGCCGCCGTCGCGCGACCCTCCACCGGCGACGCGTGGCAGGACCTGCTGTTCCGCGTGGCGGAGGAGGCCGCGCTGCCGCCGTCGCGCGCGTTCTCAGCGGTCTACCTCGCGTTCATCGCGCGGACGAACGGTCCGCGCGCGGGGTGGTTGCTGGCCGCTCTCGATCGGGAGTTCGTGCAGGAGCGGCTGCGCGAGGCCGCGGGATGGCCGCCCCAACCGGAGAGCCCGGCGCCGGAGGACGGAGCCGCCACGACGACGCCGGGCGCCGACGGAGAATCGCCGACCCGGACGACGGAGACGACGGAATGAGCATCGGCGTGCAGCGGCTGCGGGAGGACGCCGGGCGCGTCCGGCAGGGCGCGATCGACAAGGGCGAGGACCCGTCGGTCGTGGACGTGGCGCTCGAGCTCGATGTCCGGCGGCGTGCGCTGCAGGGCGAGGGCGACGCGCTGCGGGCCGAGCGGAACACCGTGTCGAAACGGATCGGCGAGGTGATCCGTGGCGGGGCCGCTCCGCAGGGTTCGGAGGTCGCGGCGCTTCGGGACGCATCGACGCAGGCCGGCGAGCGGATCGCGGCGATCGACCGGGAACTCGCCACGACAGAGGCACAGCTGGAGGACGCGCTGTTGCGCATCCCCAACC
Source organism: Chloroflexota bacterium (assembly GCA_021785175.1). GTDB lineage: Bacteria > Chloroflexota > Limnocylindria > Limnocylindrales > CSP1-4 > JAJYNJ01. The sequence continues at coordinate 50,470 of JAJYGH010000061.1, forward strand.
CTGCCGATCCCGACGTCCCCGTCGGGGGCGAGGAGGACAGCGTCATCGTCCGGACGTGGGGCGACCCTGCACCGCACCTCGAGCCGCGCGGAGCGGGTGCGGACGGGTCGGAACCGTGGACGCGGCGGCCGCACTGGGAGGTCGGCGAGGCGCTCGGCATCCTCGACCTGGCCGCAGGCGCAAAGGTGACCGGATCGGGGTTCCCCGTGTACCGTGGGCCGGGCGCGGCGCTCGAGCGGGCGCTGATCGACTGGTTCATCGGGACGCACACGCGCGAGCACGGCATGACCGAGGTCTGGCCACCGGCGCTCGTGAACACGGCGTCGGCGCGCGGGACCGGCCAGATCCCGGACAAGGAAGACCTCATGTACGTCGTCGCGCGCGACGACCTGTACCTCGTCCCGACGGCGGAGGTCCCCGTCACGAACCTCCATCGCGACGAGATCATCGAGGCCGAGCAGCTGCCGATCCGCTACTGCGCCTACACGCCCTGCTTCCGCCGCGAGGCCGGCGCCGCCGGCAGGGACACGCGGGGCATCCTGCGCGTCCACCAGTTCGACAAGGTCGAGATGGTGCTGTTCGAGCGGCCGGCCGACTCCGGCGAGGCGCTCGAGTGGCTCACGCGGGCGGCCGAGACGCTCCTGCAGCGGCTGGGCCTGGCGTACCGCGTCAAGCTCATGGCGACCGGCGACATGGGGTTCGTGCAGGCGAAGAAGTACGACCTCGAGGTCTGGGCGCCCGGCGTCGAGCGCTGGCTCGAGGTGAGCTCGGTGTCGAACTTCCGCGACTACCAGGCGCGCCGGATGAACATTCGCTGGCGGCCGGAGCCCGGCGCGCGACCCGAGATCCTGCACACGCTCAACGGCTCGGGGCTCGCGCTCGCACGGACGTGGGCGGCGATCCTGGAGGTGTACCAGCAGCCCGACGGATCCGTGGTCGTGCCCGAGGTGCTCCGGCCGTCCATGGGCGACCGCATCACGGCCTGACGCTCCGGATCTCCTCGCCCGGCGAACGGTGTGTCCGCCGCCTCCGAACGGTGTGCCCGCCGCCTCCGAATGCGGAGCAGGCCGGGATGGCCGGCCTTCACGTACCTCTGCCAAACGGCGGAGGACGTCAGGCCGCGGGGAGCCAGACCGAGAACGTCGCGCCGGTGCCGGGGCCTGCGCTCTCGGCCCACACGCGGCCGCCCATGGCCTGGGCCAGCGCCCGGGCGACGGCGAGCCCGATGCCGGAGCCTCCCAGGGCCCGCGACCGGGACGCATCCACGCGATAGAAGCGCTCGAAGACCCGCTCTCGCTGCTCCGCGGTGAGCCCGGGGCCCCGATCGACAACCGAGAACGTCACCCCGCTCGTCTCCGGGATCGCTCGCAGCAGGACCTCCGCATCCCTCGGCCCATACCGGAGCGAGTTCGCCACGTAGTTGTCGAGCACCTGCCCGAGTCGCTCGGGGTCGGCGCGCACCGCCGGGAGTGGTGAGGCAACGTCCACGCGGAGGCCGATCGAGCGCTCGCGCGCACGCGCGGCGAACCGCTGCGCCACCGCCTCGAGGAACGTGCGGGGTTCCAGGGTGACCGGGGCCAGCGGGAGCTGACCCGTCTCGGCCCGCCAGAGCTGCTGCAGATCGTCGACGAGGCGCGTCAGACGGCCCGTCTCGGCGCGCAGCAGCATCCACGTCCGGGGCCCCGGTTCGACCACGCCGTCCTCGAGACCTTCGAGGTAGCCCTCGAGGGTGGCGAGCGGGGTGCGCAGTTCGTGCGCCACATCTCCCACGAGCTCCGTCCGCCGCCGCTCGTTGGCCTCGAGCGAGGCCGCCATCTGGTTGAACGAGGTCGCCAGCCGCCCGATCTCGTCGCCGGTGCCGACCTCCACGCGCTCGTCGTAGTGACCGACCGCGATGCGGTGCGCGGCGTGGGCCAGGCGGCCGAGCGGCCGCGCCACCTGGGCCGAGAGCAGGGCGCTCAAGCCGAGCGCGGCGATGACCGCGATCCCGGTCGCGACGAGGAGTGCCGTGCCCACGGCGTCCTGGAACGAAGCACGGACGAGGTCGCCCATCATGGCGTCCATGCCCATCCCGCCCGCGCCCATCGCGCGTCCCATCGCGACGTCGAACAGGTCGGGCGCGAGGAACCCGACGCCGGCGAACACCACCACCGACCCCACGGCGACAACCGCGAGGTTGGCCGCAAGGAGGCGGGCCCGGAAGCTCAGCCGTTGCCGCAGCATCAGCGCACCGTGAGCGTGGCCCGGATCCTGGCGTGGCGGGGGCCCTCGCGCGAACAGGTGCCTGCGGTGGTGAGCGCGCGCCTGGACGCGGCGCCCGGCGCGACATCTCTCGAGGGCCCCGGGCGATCGGTCGTGGTCACGGCGCGGGCCGCGCCGCACCCAGCGGTGTCCGACCCATCTCCGAGCATGAGGTGACCCACATCAGATCCCCAGGGTCCTGCGAGCGTGCTCGTCATCGGCCTCGCTGATCTCGCCGCGGGCGAAACGCTCCCGCAGGATTGCCGCCGCGCGATCGGAGCCGGCGCCCGGGTCTCGCGACGGGCCGGTGGACCGGCCCATCGCACTGACCGCCCAGACCACGAGGATGATCAGCCCGACGAGGAGCGCCAGGCCCCCCAGCATCATCACCCAGCCGCCGAGGCCACCAGCGATCCCGCTGCCCCAGCCGAACCCGTACATCATGAGCATCGCTCCTTCACGATCCACCCGTGCCGGGTGTGCCTCGTCAACAGTGGCCGGCCCAGCTCAACGCCGGATGCCCGACCGACTCAAGATTGGGTCAAGCCAGGCGGACCGGGCGATTCGCTTGTCGCGGCCCGACAGCGGTACCCGACTCCTCGGACGGTCTCGATGTGCGCGGGACGCGCCGCGTCCTCTCCGAGCCTGCGGCGGAGGTTCGCCACGTGGACGTCCACCACGTGCTCGTCTCCGACGAAGTCGACCCCCCACACGTGATCGAGCAGCTGCTGGCGGGTGAACACGACACCCGGCTCCCTCGAGAGCAGCGCGAGCAGCTCGAACTCGAGGGCCGTGAGGTCGACCGGCAGGCCCTTGACGGTGACGCTCCGCCGTCGCAGGTCGAGGGTCAGGTCGCCGCGCGTCCAGCCGGTTGCCACGCTCCCTTCGTCGTCCGAGGGGGCGGTCGATTGTGTGGCGCGCCCGGTGGCGGCGGCCGCGACCCTGAGCTGCCCCGTACCGATGCGAGGGCGGCGCAGGAGCGCCTTGATTCGTGCAACAAGCTCACGCGGCGAGAACGGTTTGACCACGTAGTCATCGGCGCCCACGGAGAGGCCCACCACGCGGTCGATCTCGTCGGTCCGCGCGGTGAGCATGAGGACATACGCATCCGAGAACGTCCGGAGCTGCCGGCACACCTCGAAGCCGTCGAGGCCGGGGAGCATGACGTCGAGGACCACGACGTCCGGCGCGAGATCGCGCGCCGCGGCGAGGCCGGCGATGCCATCGGCCCGCCAGTGCACCTCCATGCCGTCGCGCTCCAGGTACCCGCGCACGAGTTCCGCAATCGGCGGTTCGTCGTCCACGAGGAGCACCCGCGGGCGGGTGGGCGGCATCTCGTTCATGGCGTCCTCTCGGGTAGCGTGACCATCGCGAGCGTGCCCCCGCCGCGGCGTGGCTCGAGCGAGATCGTCCCACCGTGCGCCTCCGCGATCCAATGCGCGATCGCGAGCCCGAGCCCGGTCCCCGCGGGACGCATCTCGCGCGCTCGGCGGCCCCGGTACAGGCGCTCGAACAGGTGGCCGCGGTCTGCCTCGTCGATCCCGATGCCGGTGTCGGCGACGCCGATCGTGACTCGGCCGTCCCTGACCTCGAGGCTGGTGGACACCGTGCCGCCGGCGGGTGTGTATCGAGCGGCATTCTCGAGCAGGATGAGGAACAGCTCCTTCAGCCGATCTCGATCCCCGTCCACGATCGACGGCGCCACCTGCTTGACCGTCATCCGCACGTGCTGCGCCGCCTGCCGCTGCTCGCGGACGCACTCGAGGAGGACCGCGTCGATCTCGACCGGCTGGAACGACAGCCGGACGCCCGCATCGGCCCGCGCGAGCGACAGCAGATCGCCGATGAGCCGCGCCATGCGGCCCGCCTCGGCCTGGGCATCCGCGAGGATGGCCCGACGCTCGGTCTCGTCGAGCCCCGGGCGCTGGGCAAGGTCGAGGCTCGCGCGGATCGTCGTCAGCGGGGTTCGCAGCTGGTGCGAGGCGTCGCCGAAGAACCGCTGCAGGGCCTGGTGGTTCGCCTCGAGGGCAGCCAGCATCTCGTTGAACGCGACCGCGAGCTCGCCGATCTCGTCTCCTGGGGGACCGGTCTCCACGCGTGCGGCGAAGTCGCCCGAGAGCGAGATCGCGCGTGCCGTGTCGGTGACCTCGACGACCGGCGCGAGCGCCCGCCGCGCCAATCGCCAGCCTGCCGCGAAGGCGAGGAGGACGACCAGGAGCCCGCCGACCACGAGCGCGATCGAGACGGTGCGCAGCAGATCGCGCAGGGGACTCGTGGACTCCGCCCAGGCGACGTATCCGACCAGCTGCCCGCTCGTCGAGTCGATCGGTTCGATGGTGAGCCGCTTGATGTCGCCCTCGACTGAGATCTCGCGGACGCCGTGCTCGTTGCGGGCCGCCAGCGCGAGGTCGCCGGCGCCGATCGGCATGGGCGCTGCCGCGCCGGGCGCCGAGTCCGCGAGGATGGTCCCGGTCGGCGAGAGGACCTCGACCCGACCCCCGGTGGCCGCAAACTGGGCCAGCAGCCGCGGTGACGGGTCGAGCTGGCCGTTCGGCCCGACGTCGGCGGCGAATGCGCCCCGGGCGTGCTTCGCGTTGTCGAGCAGCGCCTGGTTGAAGCTGTTCGACAGCGCGTTGTCGAGGACGAGGTACAACCCCCCGCCGAACACGATGAGCGCGATCACGAGCAGGCTCGTGTAGAGGAGCGCGAGCCGGGTCCGCAGCGCCAGGTGAAGCGCCTGGAGTCTCACTCCTTCAGCACGTAGCCCGCGCCGCGCACGGTGTGGATGAGGCGCGAGCCCTGATCGGCCTCCAGCTTGTTGCGCAGGTAGCGGACGTACACCTCGAGCACGTTCGACTCGCCGCCGAAGTCGTAGCTCCACACCCGATCCATGATCACGTCGCGGGTGAGGACCTTCCGGGGATGGCGCATGAACAGCAGCAGGAGGTTGTACTCGGTCGTGGTCAGCTCGATCGGTCGGCTGTTGCGACGGGCCTCGCGGGCGTCGACGTCGAGGTCGAGATCGCCAAAATGGAGGATCTCTCCTGCCGGCGTGGCACGACGCCGAAGCAGGGCGTGCACGCGTGCCAGCAGCTCCTCGAAGCTGAACGGCTTGACGAGGTAATCATCCGCGCCCGTCTCGAGGCCGGTGACGCGGTCCCTGACCTCGTCGCGCGCGGTGAGCATGAGGATGGCGAGCTCCCCGCCGCCCGCGCGCAGCCGGCGACAGACCTGGAGCCCATCGATGCCGGGCAGCATGACGTCGAGGATGACGAGGTCGGGCAGACGCTCGCGCGCCTTCTCCAGGCCTTCCTCCCCGGAGGCCGCCTCGACCACCCGGTACCCCTCGTAGACCAGGCCGCGCCGCACGGTCGAGCGGATCCGCTCGTCGTCGTCGACGACCAGGATGCGCGGCGCCTCGCTCATTGCACCAGCTTTCGTGTCATGGTCCCACCGTCTCACTGCATGCTCAGCGCCGTCCCCATGAGTGTCGGCAGCTTAGCTGAGAGTGGGCTGAGAGAGCCCTGAGACTCGAGCGAATCTCAGCGCGCCCATCGCTGGACGCAGCCGGCGGACGCGGCCGTTCTCAGCGTCATCTCAGGTCCGGCTCACCCTGTGCCAAGGCCAGCCGCGAACGATGGCGGTCATGAACACGCCTTGTCGTCGGCTGGGCGTCGCGCCCGGCGACGACATGCCCTGAGGCTCCCGCGTCATGCGAACCGTCCGCACGGGCGTGCAGCGCGCGCCCAGTCTTCCAGCCCGCGCCGTGACGGCGCCGTCATCCCGGAGGATCGATCCATGCCTACTCGTGCGGCCCGACGTGCGCAGCAGCGGGAGCTCGCCGAACAGGACGAGGAACAGCGCCAGCCGTCGGACGAGGACCAGCGGCGCCGTTTGCCGTGGCCCCGCATCCTCGCGTTCGGCCTGATCGTCGTCGTGATCCTCGGCGCCGGGACGTACATGGCCGCGTCGGTCTTCCTCGGGCAGCGTGGCTCCTCGACCGAGGCCGGCTACCTGCCGGTGCGGCTCTCGATGGCGGGCTTCGATCCCAAGGTGATCCAGGCGAAGGCCGGGGAGCCGGTCAAGCTCGACTTCTGGAACACCGACAACGCCATGCACCTCGACGGCGGTGGCGTCCACACGTTCATCATGGACAGCCAGAAGATCTACGTGAAGATTCCCGCCGAGGCGCGCCAGCAGTACGAATTCACCGCCCCGGCGACGCCCGGCGACTACGACTTCTACTGCAACACGTGCTGCGGTGGGAAGGCCTCGCCGACCATGCACGGCACGCTCCACGTGTCGGCCTGACGATGGCGACAGGAAAGGCACACGGGGGCGACAGCCGCCAGCCGGGACCGGGTGCATCCCCCCCTCCCTGGGTGCAGCTCGTCACGGGCACAGGCATCCCGCGCACCGCGATTGCCCTCTTCAGCGGGCTCGCGGGCGCGACCGTCCTGTCGCTCGGCGTGGTCACTCTCGTCCCGTTCGAGACGGCGAAGTTCGGTGGGCTGACCGCCCCGATCGTCATCGGCTCCGGCTTCGCGGACGGCTTCAACCCCTGCGCGTTCGCGCTGCTCGTGCTGTTCGCGACGTACACGCTGACGCTGGTGAACGCCGTGACCGCCGACGGGACGCCGACCGCGTCGGCCCGACGCACCCTGCTCGGGGCAGGCTCGCTGTACGTGGGCGCGGTGGTCATCACGTATTTCCTCATCGGCCTCGGCCTCTTCAGCGCGCTCTCCTGGCTCGGCCAGGACCACATCGTGGCGCGGGCGGCCGCCGTGGTCGCCCTGCTCATGGCGGTGTGGATGCTGAAGGACGTGTTCCTGCCGGGGGTGGGCCCCACGATGGCCGCGCCGTCAGGGACGCACGGCTGGATGAACAAGGCGATGCAGCGGGGAGGCCTGGCCGGCATGCTCCTCGCCGGGGTCCTGGTCGGGATCTGCACCGTGCCCTGCTCGGGCGCGATCTACCTCGACGTCATCGCCGTGCTCCACGCCTCGGGCGGCGGCCCGGTCGGGCTGGCGCTCCTGGTCCTCTACAACATCGCCTTCATCCTGCCCCTGCTGCTGTTCCTGCTGGCCGTCTCGAACCGCCGCGTGCTGGGCACGCTCGGGCGCTGGAACCGCCAGAACGCTTCGGTCGTGAAGACCCTGCTCGCGCTGGGCGTGATCGCCATGAGCTTCGGTCTGCTCATCTCCCTGGGCACCTGACGTGGAGCGCGTCCGACTCCCGGTCGCGGGCATGACCTGCACGTCCTGCGTCGCGCGCATCACCCGTGCCGTGCGCAGGCTGGATGGCGTGCACGCGGTGCGCGTCGACCTGGCCACCGACGCCGTCATCGTGACGTACGACCCAGCGCGCGTCTCGCTCGACACGATCGCGGCGGCCGTGGTCGACGCTCGGCTCGGCGTGTCGAAGCGGCGCTCTGCCGCCGTCCACTGCCCGGCGGCGCCGTCGGCATCATGATGGACTAGGCTTTGAGACAGACATGAGCCACGGTTCGGGCGCGGATGACGAGCGTCGCGCGCAGCTCGGCCACGCCATGGTCATGCAGGCCGAGACGCCGACCGGTGGCGCGGGCGAGGATGCTCCCCATGCTGGGCATGTCGCGGGTCACGATCGGCACGCCGGTCACTCCGTCGCGATGTTCCGCGACCGCTTCTGGCTGACGCTCGTCCTGACGATCCCGACCGTCGCGTGGAGTCCCGATCCCCAGCACTGGCTCGGCTACACGGCACCCGTCTTCCCGGGCTCGTCGCTCATCCCGCCTGTACTGGGCACGATCGTCTTCCTCTACGGCGGCCTGGTCTTCCTGCGCGGGGCTGCGGGCGAGCTGGCCGACCGGCAGCCCGGCATGATGACGCTCATCTCGCTGGCAATAGTCGTCGCGTTCCTGACGAGCTGGGCCGGCACGCTCGGCCTCTTCGATATCGAGATCTGGTGGGAGCTCGCGAGCCTCATCACGATCATGGTGCTCGGCCATTGGCTCGAGATGCGCTCGATCGCGCAGGCACGCGGTGCGCTGGCCGCCCTTGCCGAGCTCCTCCCCGACACGGCCGAGCGGATCACCGACCGCGGCACCGAGACCGTCCCGCTCGAGGCTCTGGCGGAGGGCGACATCGTGCTGGTCCGGCCCGGTGCGCGCGTGCCGGCCGACGGGGTCGTTGTCGAGGGGACGGCGGACGTCGACGAGTCGATGATCACGGGGGAGTCGCGGCCCGTGCCCAAGGAGCCGGGAGCGAAGGTCGTGGCGGGCACCGTCGCGGCCGGGGGCAGCCTGCGGGTGCGCCTGACCGCGGTCGGGGAGCAGACCGCGCTGTCCGGGATCATGCGCATGGTTGCCGCGGCCCAGGCATCGACGTCCCGCGCTCAGGCCCTGGCCGACCGCGCGGCCGCGTTCCTCTTCTACCTCGCGCTCGGCTCCGCCGCGGTCACCTTCGCCTTCTGGTGGCTCGACGGCGCCCATGCTGCGGCGCTCACCCGCACGGCGACCGTGCTCGTCATCGCCTGCCCGCACGCCCTGGGGCTGGCCATCCCGCTCGTCATCGCGATCAGCACCTCGCTGGGCGCGCGGCACGGGCTCCTCGTGAAGAACCGCATCGCGCTCGAGCGCGCCCGCGAGCTCGACGTGGTGATCTTCGACAAGACGGGCACGCTCACGAAAGGGAGGCCGGTCGTGGCAGCGGTGGTGGGCGTCGCCGGTACCACCGAGGCCGAGGTGCTGCGTCTGGCCGCATCGGTCGAGGCCGACTCCGAGCATCCCCTCGCCCGCGCCATCGTGGAGGCCGCGCGGAGCCGTGACATCCGCACGGTCCCCGTCGCCGACTTCGAGGCGCTGCCGGGGCGCGGCGCGCGCGCCGTGGTGGCGGACCGGCAGGTGGCCGTGGGCGGGCCGCGCCTCCTGGGCGAGCTCGGCCTCGCGCCCGTCCCATCGGCCGAGGCGTGGGCGCGCGATGGCCGCACGGTCCTGCACATCGTCGCAGGGGGCGCGCTCGTCGGCGCGCTGGCCCTGGAGGACGAGATCCGACCCGAGTCGGCGGAGGCGGTCCAGCGGCTCCACGCGCTGCGCCTGAAGGTGGCCATGATCACCGGGGACGCACAGGCGGTGGCCGATTCCGTGGCCCGGCGCTTGGGGATCGACGAAGTGGCGGCGCAGGTGCTGCCGGCCGACAAGGCCGACGCGGTGCGCCGCTTCCAGGCCGGTGGTCGCAAGGTCGCCATGGTCGGCGACGGCGTGAACGACGCGCCCGCGCTCGCCACCGCCGACGTCGGGATCGCGATCGGCGCGGGAACCGATGTCGCGGTCGAGTCGGCCGGGATCGTGCTCGTGCGCAACGACCCGCGGGACGTGGTCGGGGCCATCGAGCTGTCGCGCGCCACCTATCGCAAGATGCTCCAGAACCTCGCCTGGGCGACGGGCTACAACCTCGTCGCAATCCCCGTCGCGGCGGGGATCCTCGTGCCCTGGGGACTGGACCTGCCGATGGCGGTCGGGGCCATCGCGATGAGCGCTTCGACGATCATCGTCGCCGCCAATGCGCAGCTGCTGCGGTGGTTGCGTCTGGGGGAGGACGCCACGGGCGGTCAGCCCGTGCCGCGGCCCGCGTGACTCCGCCGCGCGCGCCGTTCGCGTTCAGCCGGCGGCGTGCCAGTCGGCATCCCGTCGACGCGTCAGACGCGGACGGCAGCTGGATCGATCGGCTGTCCGGACGCTACGCGATCGGCGTGCCGGTCCCCCCGGTGCACTCCCCGCGTGGCTCTCCGCCCTGCGCGCCCCCCTGGTAGTGCGCGACGAAGGCCGCGAGCCGCGGATCGCTGGGGCTCGAGAGCTGCAGCTGTGCGCCCCACGCGGAGGCCACGATCGGTGAGGGGATCCCCGCGTACGGGCTCAGAATGAGGTATCGCTGCGCGCCGTCATCGTGGGTCTCCACGAACTCCCGCAGCTGCGATACCGAGGTCGCCGGCAGGTCGGGCCGGTACGTGATCCACACCGCGCCGTGCTCGAGCGAGTGGACGGCATTCACGTTGGGCACCGGGTCGCCGTAGACGCCGCAGTTGAGCCAGATGGCGTTGTGGGCGCCTCCGGCGGGCGGCGTCCGGTCGTACTGCACGTTCCCGGTGACGTGCTGATGGTCCGATTCCGTGAAGACGGCCGTTCCCGTGGGCACCGAGCTGCCGAGAGTGCCGGACCCGCCCACGATCCCAAGGGTCGTCGCGGCGCCGACCGCGACGACGAGCACGATGATCGCAGCGGCGCCGCCAAGGATCGCGAGCCTGTGCGTGCGAGGGCGGCGATCCGCGACACTCCTGGTCGTCTCCGCCGTCCACGTGGCCCGGCGACGATCCTCTCGAGCTCTCTTTCCCACACCATCTCCAACTGCGGTGACGCTGCGACCTTCGATCGCGGAGATGAGAGCAGGATGAGAGAAGGCTGTGGACCGTGTGAGAGCGCTGTGGGTCGAGAGCGACTTCTCCAGCTCGCCGACGAGCAGGCGCAGCTTGTCGAGCGCGAGCACAGAGAGGCGTGGTGAGCGGATCGTGCCGCAGCGACCCCAACGAGCAGCCTGCCCCCACCTCGGGTAGGGGCAGGAGGGGATGTCCGGCCCTGCACTCCGTAGACGAGCGCGCAGAGCATCGACTCGGGGGGCGCGCGTCCCGGGGCGTCGCGATTCCTGAGGTCGCGTGATGGACCATCGATCTGGCCGCGGCAGACGGAAGGAGCGCGTCCCATGCGTCGTCCCTCGTGGCTCACCACTCTCTCGGGCGCCTTGCTCGTGGCGCCCCTGCTCGCGCTCGGGACGTCGCTCGCGCCCCCGGCCGTGAGCGCGGCGAACTGCGTGCCCGCGGGCTCGACGGGCCTGAGCGCGAAGATCGTCGCAACGGCGGGCCAGCACATCGGCGGGCGGATCGATGCGGCCGGCTGCCAGGTCGGTGTCTACGTCGGCCCCGGCATCGACGGCGTGGTCATCGCGCACGCCCAGATCAGCGGCGCCGCCGACCACGCCATCTTCGCGCAGGACGCCGACCATCTCCTCGTCGAGGCCAGCACGATCAGCGGCAACGGCGGCCACCCGACGGCCGGCATTCCCGACGACAAGGCCGTCCAGCTCGTCGGCACGCACGCCGCGATCGTGCGCGGCAACGTCGTGCGCGCCAACGCCGACGGCGGCATCGGGGTGAACGACGACGGGCCGATCGATCCCGCGGCGCCGGACCCCGGCACGCTGCGGGCGGCGGTGGGCAACACCATCAGCCGCAACATCATCGTCGAGAACTTCAAGGCCTGCGGCGTCGTGGTGGCCGCGTTCAACAGCGGCGCCGGCGTCGAGCGGACCATCGTGATCGACAACACAGTCACGAACGGCAAGCCCGGGGCCATCGTGATCGCCGCCGACACGCCGGACAGCTCGGTGAGCGACAACGTGGTCATGGGGAACACGATCACGAACAACCTGCTGCCGGGCGTGATCGTCCACAGCAACGCGCCGGGCGACACGGTGGCCGGCACGCTCGTGCTCGACAACACGATCAGCGGCAACGGCCCCGACCCCGAGGCGGCCGGCAAGGCAGGCCCGACGAAGCCCACGGGCATCCTGCTCGCCGGCGAGGTCGCCCCGGTGACCGGCTCGTTTGTGATCGGCAACCGGATCAGCCACGAGTACTTCGGGATCTGGGAGTCGAACGCCCGGGGCACCGTGCTGATCCTGCGCGGCCTCGACCACGCCACCGTGCCGGTGCACGCGTAGCGGCCCCGGACCAGGGCCGCATCGGGGGCGCGCTCGAAGCCACGCCCGGAACGCCCCCGCGACGGGCGCCAACCGCGGTCTCTCGCCATGACGGGAGTCAGGGAGCTGACAAGCGTGTGACTCCCGTCATGGCACCATGCCACGTCAGCGCTCGAGCGCCTCCTCGAAGGTCACCGTGCCGCTTCGGGAAGCGTGGGTCGGACCCGAGCTCGCTGCCGGCGGGCAGGCCGATGCGAGTGCCTGTCGCACGGCTCACCCTCGGGCTGCGGTACTGACTCGTCACAGCGCGAGACGCCTGCCCGTGCCATGGCCGATGAGTAGACTGCTTCAGGCAACGGCCTGACGCCGCATGTGACGCCAGACAGGTAGCCTCAGGTGGCCGAAGATGGCGTCTTTCTCGATCGGGGGAGAGGTGGCAGAGCGGCTGAATGCGGCGGTCTTGAAAACCGCTGAGGGAAACCTCCGTGGGTTCGAATCCCACCCTCTCCGCCAGCCCTTTCACGCGTGGATTGGCACCCCCAGGGCCCGTGGTGCGGGCCGGGGCCCCGAACATGGCAGCAACGCGGCGGAAACCGGCGCACAACGGCGGACAGAACGGCGACGGCGCCCGGGGTAAGTCGCAGGCCGTCATGGTCGCGCTCCTGGTAAGCAGGACCGGGCCGACGACTGGCCCGCGCCTCCGAGGCGCTCGGACCACTTCACGCGCCATCCTGCTTCACGCGCCATCCTCCGCCGCGGCACCTTCAGCCGCGGCACCGTCAGCCGCGAGGCGTCGGCCTATCCGTCAGGTCTCTCGATGCGCTGCGGGGTGACCTCCCCGCGGGCCGCGCCGGTCCCGAGGGGTTCGTGCAGGTCGGGAGAGAAGCGCACGGCGCAGCCCTTGCCGGCCTGCTTTGCCGAATACATCGCCAGATCGGCCTCCCGCACGAGCCCGGCGGCCGTCGCGCCGTCCGCGATGCGCTGCGCCACCCCGATCGACGCCGAGATCCGGACCGACTGACCGGCGAGGTCGTACGGGGCGGCCAGGGCGTCGATCGTGCGCCGCGCCACGACGAGTGCCTCCTCGTCCGAGGCCAGGTCTTCGAGCAGCAGCACGAACTCGTCGCCGCCGAGGCGGGCCACCGTGTCCGCCGGCCGGAGCACTGAGCGGAGCCGCCCCCCGACGAGGGCCAGCAGTCGGTCACCCCGGGCGTGGCCGAGCGTGTCGTTCACCGCCTTGAAATCGTCGAGATCGATGAAGAGGACCGCCACCAGCGCGCCCTCATGCCGGGCGAGGCGGCGGAGGGCGTGCTCGGCCCGATCGAAGAAGAGGCTGCGGTTGGCGAGGCCGGTGAGCGGATCATGCAGGGCCAGATGACGGAGCTGCTGATAGAGGCGCCCGTTCTCGATCGCCATGGCCGCCTCGAAGGCGAGCGTCCGCGCGAGCGCGAGACGACGCTCGTCGACGGCGTGGTGACCCGAGATGGTCAACTCCGCGACCCCCACCGGCTCCGATCGGGCGACCAGCGGCAGCAGGAGCGTGAGGTCGCGACCGAGCGCGCGCAGACGGGACCGTTCGGTCGGGTCGGTCTGCGCGTCGGCGGCATCGATGACGACCCGCACGCGATCACGCAGGACGCGCCCCAGCGCCGGCCGCGTCTCAAGCGACGTCGGTTCGGTCTCCAGGGCCCGGCCGGCGGGATGCGAGCCGAACGGGGTGAGCCGGCCGGTCTCCAGCGCGAAGGCGTAGATGACGCAGTCGTCGAAGCCGATCGCTTCCGCGAGATGCCGGGCAACGAGCCCACCCAGGACTCCCGGGTCGGTCGTCGCGGCGAGATCGGACGACAACTGGAAGAGCCGGCCGAACTCGCGACTCGACGCCTTGAGCCGCTCGCTCGACTGGTAGAGCAGGTAGAGCACGAGCCCGGTGGCGAGGACAAGACCCCAGAGACTCAAGAGTTCGAGGAGACCCCGGGGGAGGACCGGGTCGGCGGGAAGGAACCTCGCCGCGTCGACGCCGGCGGTCGCCGCCCAGGCGAGCAGCATGAGCCCACGGAGCGAGCGGGTCTCGAGGTGGGGCAGCGCGAGCGCGATCGGGATGAGGAGCGCCGTCGCCGCCGCGGAGGCGGCGGAGGGCTGGAGCAGCGTTCCAACGGCAATGCTGATCATCATGGCCAGGGCCACGGTACCGACGACGGCGGGAACGGACGTCCGGCCGAGGATGCGGCCCCGGACCAGCCCGAGGCCGGCGCCGAACCCCACCCAGATCGCGCCCACGATGGCCGCTCTCAGGCTGCCCAGCCCGAGACCCGCGGCGAGCTCCATCAGGCCGAACATGACCGCCGCGGCGCCGAGCAGGCCGAGGACCCGCCGGATCTGGTCCCGTCGGGTCGCTTCGTCCGGGCTGAGGGGCGTTCCTCGCACCCGCTCAGCCCTCGGCGTGGCCAGGTGCGTGCGCGTTCCGCCCGGGGCTCGCCTGCGCCTGGGCTCGCGCCACCCCGCGAGCCATCCTCATTGCCCCCGCCGACCGAGGCGAGCCGGGCCTCATCGATGGATCGCGCCGATCGACACCGGGTGCGCCGGCCCCGATCTGCCCGCGGCGCGACGGGGCCTGGACCAGCCGCGGCTCCGCCTCGGGAGGGAGCGCCCGCATGCTCGGAGTCGCCGGCATCCCCGGGCGGTCGTGGTGCCGTTTTCGGCGAGGTAGTGCGACCATGGAGGGGCCGAACCTTGGCAGCACCTCCGGTCGATGTCAAGCTCACAGCCACGTTTCGGTGTCAGCCATCACCGCTTCGTGCACGGCGCAGGCCGTCCGGCCCTTGACAACGGGCGACCTGTTCCCGACCTCACTCGCAGTGGAGCCTGATCGCTGGCAACTCGCGCCAGCGATCGGTCGCCTCGCTCGGAGCGCGTGGCGAGCCGAGGCGAACCGCAGCGCGCGGCCATCGACAACTTCCTTCCTGCGTTGCTGGTGTCGTTGGTTGTCCGAAAGGGCCTCCTTGCGGACCGGTCCGGGAGCGGACGGGGCACCGCACGAATGCGGGGTCGGATTGGAGTGGGGCGGACGGGCCCGGCCCAGGCGGCCGCACGGACGGGCTGTTCGTGCGTGGATCAGGACCTCGGCGGACACCGACGGACGCCACGGGGGCGAACTGGAGAACGCTGAGGGTAACCTCCACGGGTTCGACCGCCACCCTCTCTGTGGCAGCGCCACGAGGTCGGCGTCTCCGCCGAACGGGAGGAGGCTCGAGCTGATGCCATACGTCGATGTCAACTCCTGCTCCCAGCCGATGAGAGCGCCGGCGAGCCACGCGGGGATGGCGCCCGCCGTCGCCCCGAGCGCGAGCCCCAGCGCGAGGCCGACCCCGGCCCCCATCCGCATCGCATCGCGCAGTGGCACCCGGGCGAGCCGGCCCGCCAGGGCACCAGCGCCCGTCGAGCCAGACATCGGCGATGTAGTTGACGGC
>JAJYGH010000026.1 GCA_021785175.1 Chloroflexota bacterium
GGCCAGGATGCGCGCGCCGGATGGGCTTTGTCCGTGGGAGATCGCCCCGTCCGCGCCGAGTTCGCGGCGCGGACGTCAGCGCGCCGGCCCGGCTCCGGTTCCGGCTCCGGTTCCGGGTACGCTCGCCGAATGCCGGACCACTCGCCCTCGCCCTCCGTCTCGGACTCGCGGCCGCCGTCACCATCGTGGACACCGTCGCCGCGGTCTCCGACACGCCAGCCGTCCGCGCCACGCGCGGAGCCGCATCCCGAGCCCGCCGCGATGCGCGACCGCCTCCTCGAGTGGTTCGACGCGCACGGACGGTCCCTGCCCGGACGCGACGTGCGGGAGCCCTGGCGCGTGCTCGTGCTCGAGGTCATGTCGCAGCAGACGCAGATCGACCGCTGCCTGAGGGCGAGAGACGAGTTCTGCGAGCGGTTCCCCATCCCGGCTGCGCTCGCCGCCGCGACGCCCGCCGACGCCCTTCGCGCCTGGGCGGGGCTCGGGTACAACCGGCGAGCCCTCGCGCTGCGCCGGGCCGCCCAGGTCGCCGTCGAGCGCCACGGCGGCACTGTCCCCGCCACGATCGATGCGCTCGGAGACCTTCCCGGCGTCGGGCCGTACACGGCACGGGCGGTGGCAGCACGCGCCTTCGGGGCCCGCGTCGTGCCGGTCGACGTCAACGTGCGCCGCGTGCTCGCCCGAATCCTCGGGACTTCTTCCGTGAGGTCAATCCAGGCGTACGCCGATGCGCTCGCGCAGGCCCCGGAGGACGGGGCCTCGTCCGGCGTCTTCCCGGGGACGCCGGAGGCTGGCAACAGGACGGGTGGCGCGATCGGGGCCCGCGTCGCCGATGCACTGATGGATCTCGCGGCGTCAGTGTGCCGTCCACGCCACCCGCGCTGCGCCGAGTGCCCGCTCCGGATCGCATGCGTCTCCGCCTTCGCGGAGACGGCGCAGCCGCAGCACGTCCCGGCGGTTCCGGCCGAGAGACCGTTTCCGGAGACGCGCCGGTGGCTGCGCGGGCAGATCCTTCGCGAGCTGCGCGACGCCCCGGCGGGGGCGTGGGTGCCCGTCGAGGGGGAGCGCGGGTCGCACGGGCACGTGTCGGTGCGCGAGGCCGTGTCGGCGCTGGCGGCCGAGGGGTTCGTGGAGATCGACGCGGAGGGTCGGGCGCGCCTGTCGGAGACGTGACACGGCGCGGGGACGCAGGTGGCGCCCCCGCACACGCGCCCACGACACGTCCCGCCGGCCGCTCCGGCCGTCCCGGGCGGCGCGCCGACGTACCCTGTCGCGATGGAAGAGCACGAGCAGGAACAGACGCGCGGGACGATGCGGGACGATGCGACGCGCGACCGGACGGCAGGCCACGATGGCTCGGCCGGGCATGCCCACGAGCACGCACACGAGCACCACCACGCGCCCCGCGACGTCGCGACCGAGTACGTGGACGCCATCGCGGACTTCCGCCACCGGCGCGACCGGGCGTTCGCGGAGGGCGACGACAGCCCCCTGCCCGAGCAGGACAGGGCGTCGTTCCACGGCCTCCGCTACTTCCCGGCCGATCTCCATTACCGCATCGAGGGGCTGCAGCCGGAGCCGTACGGTGGATCCGAGGCGCCCACGTTCGCCATGCAGACCTCCGACGGCCAGCTCCGGCAGGCGCGCCGCATCGCAACGCTCCGGTTCGAGCTCCAGGGCCGTCCGCTCGCCCTCCACGCCTACGGCTTCGAGGACTCCGGCGAGGGCGAGTTCTTCGTCCCGTTCCTCGACGCGACGAGCGGCCACGAGACGTACGGGGCCGGGCGATACCTCGACCTGGAGGCGGAGGAGGACGGCTCGATCGTCCTGGACTTCAACCTGGCCTACCACCCGCTGTGCGTCTACTCGCCGTTCTACTCGTGCCCCCTTCCGCCCTCGGAGAACCGGCTGCCGGTGCGGATCGAGGCCGGCGAGATGATGCCCGAGGGCATCGGCGGCCACCAGTGACGGTGAGCGACCGGGCGCGAGCGGCAAGGCGGTGAGCGGTCGGCGATCCGTCGGGGCCAACGGTGGGTCGAACGGCCGGGCCTCGGCGAGCCCACCCGCAGTCGCGCGGGGGCACGCGTCCGCGCTCCCCCTGTCGTACGGGCTGTACCTGGAATCGGGGCCGAAGCGCCGCAAGACCATGGTCCACGTCCTCGACCTGCTCGGCTGCGTCGCCGTGGGGCCGACGACCGACGACGCGCTGAGTGCGACGCCCGGCGCGATCCGGGCGTTCCGGCGGTTCCTGCACCGCCATGGCGAGACGATCGATCCCGACGAGCCGTTCGAGACGCACCTCGTCGAGCACGTGACGGAAGGCGAGTGGCTGGGCAACGGGTCGCCGTACATCGCGTTCGGACCGGACCTCGAACCGGCATCCGATGAGGCGATCGACGGGCTCGTGGAGCGCTTCCGCTGGCTGTCCGGCGAACTGGCGGCGTGGGCAGCGACACGGACGGGCACCGAGCTCGACCGGAAGCCGGATGGTCCCGGGCGGACCGAACGGGCGATCCTGCTCCACGCGCTCGGGACGACGGGCCCGTACCTCGCCGCGGCGCTCGGGAGCGCGCCGGGATTCGGCCACGTCTCGGGGGCGGCGGAGCACGGCGAGATGCCCCTCGCCGAGGCCTTCCTCGAGATCGCGGCCCTCGCGAAGGACCGCGTCGACCGAACGACACCGGAGGAACGGCGGGCCGTGCTCGAACTGCCGGCGGGTCCGCGCACGCTCCGGAAGGCGCTGCGAAGGATGCTGGAGCACGACTGGGAGCACCTGGCGGAGCTGTCGCACCGGCCGGGCGGGCCCGCCCTGTAGCTGCTCGGCCGCCCTCTGGCCGGGTGGCGTTCGGGCGCGGCCCGGAGCATTGCCGGCGCGACGGGGAGGGGTGACGTGGGTGCCGTGGGGCGCGGCGTCGCCTGGTCGCCTCGTCCGCGCCGGCCCTACCGGATGAGGAAGATGCTTCCCAGCAGGATCGCGAGCACGCCGAGCGTGATCACGACGTAGAGCCGGTCCTCCTCGAGCGCGAAACCGACCACGGAGGCGGCGACGCGGGCGACGGGCGTCGCGAGGAGCAGCGCGAGCCCGAGCTGGGTGATCGCGGATGGGCGGACCGCGAGCAGGCCGGAGGGCATCGCGCCAAAGTCGGCCAGGTCCGCGGGGCCGGGGGGACCGCCGATGATCGACGTCCGCCAGCCGAAGATGAGCGCCAGCCCGAACCCCAGCGCGATGACCGCGGCACTGACCGTGATCCCGATCGCGAGCACGTACCCCACGATGATCCGGAACGCGTCGGGCGACAGGCGGGAGCCTGCGGGCGTCGCGGCCTGCTCCGGCGCGTCGGGCGGGGCCGGGCTCGGGGCGCGGGTGGACCGATCGTGACCCATCGTCGCCCTCAGACCTTCAGCCCGAAGCCGCGCGCGAGCATCTCGAGCGCGATGCCCACGACCACCGGCAGGAAGACCCGGCGGACTCCGGTGTTCGACATGCGGATGAGCATGCGGGCCCCGAGCAGGGCGCCGGCCAGGACGCCGAGCGCGACGGGGGCCGCGATGCTCGCGACCACGTCGCCCCGGCCGATGTAGATGCCGGCCGACGCCGCCGCCGTGACGCCGATCATGAAGTTGCTCGTCGTCGAGGAGACCTTCATCGGGAGGCGCATCGCGCCGTCCATCGCCAGCACCTTCAGCACGCCCGACCCGATCCCGAGCAGACCGGAAACGAGTCCGGCGAAACCCATCATGAGGAACCCGAGCGGCACGCGGCGCGCCTCGTACTTGACTTCACGCCCCAGTCTCGCGTCGGGGTAGCTCGAGGCGAGGCCAAGTCGCGCCGCGAGGCCCGAGGGCTGCACGTCGGGCGGCAGCTCCTCGCTGAGGCGCCACAGCTGCTGCCCGCCCGAGAGGAGGAGCACCACGCCGAGGACGAAATACAGGAATTGCGGCGACACGATGGTCGTGAGCAGGGCGCCGAGCACGGCGCCGGACGTCGTGGCGAGCTCGAGGAACATGCCGATGCGCAGGTTCGTGAGCCGGTCGCGCACGTACCCCGCGGCAGCGCCGGAACTCGTCGCGATGACCGAGACGACGCTTGCCCCGATGGCGTGGCGGATGTCGACGCCGAAGATGACGGTCAGCGCGGGGATGATCAGGATCCCGCCGCCGACACCTCCGAGAGCGCCGATGACGCCTGCTGCGATGCTGACGGCGAAGAGGCCGATGTCGGCGGAGATGCTCACCGAGTGAGAGTCTAGCCCAGGTCGGCGTGGGACCCCTCGGAGCGGGGTGTCCCATCCGCAATCCGCTCCCACCGATGGAACGCGGGGTGTCCGGGACGGACCGCGACGAAGGTCCCGCGGAACGTCGCACAGCGCTGCCCGCCGGCAACGAGCGTCGATTCGACGGTGGCGCGGTCCTCGCGGACGTCGACGACCCGGGCCTGCAGCGACACCGGTCCGGCGGTCGTCGGCGTCGGCCGGAACAGCCGGACCTCGTACGACGCCGTGACGGTGGCGGGTACGCCGTCGGCTCCCGTCCTGCGCATGAGCGCCGTCGCCGCCGCCCAGTTGCTGTGGCAGTCGAGCAGCGCGCCGATGATCCCGCCGTTGAGCGCGCCCGGAAACGCCTCGTAGCGCGCTTCGGGCTGCCACTCGGCGACGACCTCGTTCCCGCGCTCGAAGCTCCGGAGATGAAGTCCGCCCGGGTTCGCCGGCCCGCAGCCGAAGCAGACGCTCTCGGGGGCCAGCGCCTCCTGCAGGCTGAGCGTCCCGGACGCCGGGGACCCGTGCTGCATGTCCTCACCTGTCGCTCCCGATGGCACGCTCGCCCTCGCAACGTGGTCACTCACGCCGGCAGTCTATCCGCTGCCGGTTCCGACAACGCCACGCGCAGCATCGGGGCCGGCCGGCTCGCTGGCGGACGCCGATCCACGGTTGCGCTACCGTCCGCGCATGCAGCGTCCCCTCCCCGACCTCGGGCCGCGCGGCGAAGGCTACGTGGCGATCCAGAGCGTGCTGTTCCTTGCGATCGCCCTCGCCGGACTCTTCGGGCCGGCATGGAGCGGACGGGCCCGCGTGGCGACGGCGCTCGTCGGCGTCGCGCTCATCGCCGGCGGCGCGCTCCTCGCGCTCCGCGGCGCGCTCGACCTCGGCAAGAGCCTGACCGTCGTCCCGAGGCCGCTCGACCGATCGACGCTCGTCCAACGCGGCGCGTACGCACTCGTGCGGCACCCGATCTACGGTGGCCTCGTCGTCGCGTCGGTCGGCTGGGGGCTCGCAACCGCGTCCCCGCTCGCGCTCGTGGCGGGTCTGGTCCTCGGCGTGTTCTTCGACCTCAAGAGCCGGCGCGAGGAGGGCTGGCTCGAGGAGCGCTACGCGGACTATCCTGCCTACCGGTCACGCACGCGCCGCCTCATCCCCTGGCTCTACTGACCCGGACCGCAACTGCATCCCCGCCCGTCACGTCGGGCACCGGGCCGGGGACGGGCCAGCACGTCCGGGCGCCGCTTGACCCCGGTCCCGCGGGCGGCCGACCGCCTCTCGCGGTCGCACGCGCTCGAACGCAGGAGGTGCCATGCCGCCCGCCGCCCCATCCGCCGAGGTGCGCGAGTCCGTCGCCGCCGTCGACGCGGTCGCCCCCGGGATCCTCGACGTCGCGCGCGACATCTGGGCCCACCCGGAGCTGGGCTTCCGGGAGGTCCGGACCGCAGCCGTCGTGGCGGACTGGTTGCGCGCGCTGGGCCTCTCGCCCCGCGAGGGGCTCGCGCTGACCGGCGTCCGGGCCGATCTCGATCTCGACCGCCCCGGGCCCACCGTCGCGATCCTCGGCGAGCTCGACGCGCTCCCGGTCCCGGACCATCCCGCGGCCGATCGCGCGACCGGCGCCGCACATGCGTGCGGCCACCACGCCCAGATCGCCCAGATGCTCGGCGTCGCGGCGGCGCTCGTCCGCTCGGATCTTCCGGCCAGGCTCGCCGGCCGCGTGGCGTTCATCGCGGTCCCGGCCGAGGAGTTCGTCGACCTGGGCTGGCGCCAGGAACAGGCGCGCGCGGGACGGATCGAATTCCTCGGCGGGAAACCCGAGCTCATCCGGCTGGGGGTCTTCGACGACGTCGACATGGCGATGCTGATCCACGCCTCCTCGTCGCCCGAGGACCGCCGGCTCTCGATCCCCGCCGGCAGCACCGGTTTCGTTGTCAAGCGCACGCGGTTCCTCGGACGCGCCGCTCACGCCGCCGCGGCACCCGACGAGGGCGTGAACGCGCTCCATGCCGCCTCGCTCGCACTCACCGCGATCGGGATGCAGCGCGAGACGTTCCGCGACGAGGACCGTGTGCGCGTCCATTCGATCCTGTCCCGGGGCGGCGACGCGGTGAACGTGGTGCCGGCCGAGACGACCCTCGAGACGCAGGTCCGCGCGGTCGCGCTCGAGGCGATGCAGGCGGCGGCCGGCGTGACCGACCGGTGCCTGCGGGCCGCGGCGCTCGCGATCGGGACGGGCGTCGAGATCGACACGCTGGCGGGCTACCTGCCGCTCGTCGAGAACCCGGAACTTGCCCGCCGGTTCGCGGCCTGGGCGCAGGCGATCGTCGGCGAGGAGGGCTGGGCCGAGCGCCCGCCGATCGCGGCCTCGACGGATGCCGGGGACCTCTCGCAGGTCATGCCGCTGATCCACCCCAGCGCGGGCGGGTTCGGCGGGACGATCCACGGCGCCGCGTTCCACGTCGTCGACGAGAACGCCGCGTACCTCGACCCGACCCGGGCGCTCGTCGCGACCGTCGTCGACCTGCTCGCGGACGGTGCGGCCGGCGCGCGCAGCGTGCTCGGGTCCTCGCGGCCGAGGCTCTCGATCCCGGAGTACCTCGCGCTCGTGCGGGGGATGTCCGGAACGGTCCGCTACGAGCCGGACGGGACGCTCGCCGCTGGGCCCTCGCCCGCGTAGCCGATCGCGGCATGGAGGAGGCCGAGGAACCGCTCCCGGGACGCGGCCCGCACGACGTCGAGGTTGGCCGCCTGCCCGGTGACCTCCAGCTCGTCCACCATGGTCTGGCCGCGGCCCCACCGGCCGCCGGTCTCGACGGCGACGAAGCGGCGATCGACGCGCGTGGCCACCGCCGGCTCGATCGCGACGGCCATCGCCATCGGGTCGGGCAGGTCGAAGCCCGACAGCTTCGTCTGCGTCAGGCAGTACTGGAGCAGGCGCCGCTGGATCGCGACCGCGAACCGCGAGAGATCCGTCCCCAGCGCCTCCATGCGAAGGACCTCGTCCTCGCCGATCGTGGCGTAGTCGCGGGAGACGTCCCACCCGACCATCGTGATCGGCAACCCGGAGCGGAACACGATGTCCGCCGCCTCCGGGTCGACCCACACGTTGTACTCCGCGAGCGGCGTCACGTTGCCGGGCAGCGCCCCGGTGCCCGCCATCGCGACGCACCGCCGGACCCTCCGGGCGAACGAGGGGTCGCGGAGGATCGCCATCGCCACGTTCGTCAGCGGGCCGAGCGTGACCAGCGTGAGCTCGCCCGGCGACTCGTCGACCGCGCGCAGCAGCACGTCGACAGCGTGCCCCGGCGCGGGCGTCCTTCCGCGCACCGGGAGCCCGATGTCGCCCATCCCGTCGATCCCGTGCACCTCCTGCGCCGTCTCGAGGGGACGCAGCAGCGGACCGGCCATCCCGGCATGGACCGGCACGCGCGCGCCGCACAGCTCCGCGGTGTAGAGCGCGTTCTGCACGCCCTGGTCGAGGGGCACGTTGCCGGCGACGACCGTGATCGCCTCGACGGTCACGTCAGGGTTCCGCAGCGCCATCACGAGCGCGACGGCGTCGTCCGACGCGGTGTCAGTGTCGATGAGGAGCCTCATCGTGTTCCCTCCCCCGGTCATGTCCCGGCCCACGCGGTCATGTGCTCGCCCCGCGCGGTCATGCGCCTTCGCCCGCGACCGCCCACGCCCTCCGCTCGACGTCGACGAGCCCGCGGTCGGTCAGCTTGAGCGACGGGCTGACCGGCAGCGCGAGCGTGGAGACGCTCATGAACGCGTTCGCGTGCCGGTACCCCCAGTCGTCGAGCGCGGCACGCACCGCGCGCGCAGCCGCGGCCACCTGCTCGGGCGGATCCTCGGACATGAGCCCTGCGACGGGCAGCGGCAGGAGTGCGACGACCGCGCCGCCCCGCGCGACCGCGATCCCGCCACGCGCCCCGACCACGGCCCGGGCAGCCGCCGCCATCGACTCCCTGGACGTGCCGAGCACGAGCAGGTTGTGGGAGTCGTGCGCGTAGGTCGTCGCGACCGCGCCCTCGGCGAGGTCGAGCCCGACGATCGGCGCGAACGCCTGTCCGGGCGCGGCGCCGTGCCGGTGGATGACGGTCAGCAACGCGGCGCCCTCGGGAAGCCGGATTTCCCCGTCGCGCACCTCCACGTCGATGAAGGCGGGCCGCGTCGATGTGTCGACTGCGTTGACGCGGATCGCGAGCTCGCGACGTGACTCATCCGGCCCACCGGATCGCCACCGGAAGGTCCCGACGTCGGGCGGCGGGATCCGGACGGTGTCGCGGAACGACGTTCCGTCCGAGACCGCCGACGCACCCTGCGGCCGATCCCCGACGCCCGCGACGAGCGCGCCCTCCCGCGCGACCACCCTGCCGCCTGCGAGCACCGCATCGACCTCGAACCCCGCGAGGTCTCGCAGCAGCACGAGGTCGGCCCGCCGGCCGGGCGTCACCGATCCGCGATCGTGCAGCCGCAGCCGCTGCGCCGGCGTGAACGTGATCGCCCGGAGGGCCTCGAGCGGCGGCATGCCCAGTCCGACCGCCCGGCGCGCCAGGTGGTCGAGGTGGCCACGAGCCACGATCGCATCGGGCGCGACGTCGTCGGTGACCAGGGAGATCGGCGGCGGAAGCGGCAGGGCGCGCAGCGCCGCGAACAGCTCGCGGGAGAGCGACTTCTCCTGGAGCTGGACGTGCATGCCGAGGCGCGCCTTCTCGACCACGACCGGCACCGGGTTCTTCGTGTGGTCGGAGTCGATCCCCATCGCCAGGTAGTCGGACAGTTCCGCGCCCGTGAGCCCTGGGCAGTGGCCGTCGATGATCGCGCCGTGCTCGCGCGCCGCGGCCACGACCTCTGCCACCCGGGCGTCGCCCGACACGACCGCCCGGTAGTCCATGACCTCGCCGAGGCCGACGACGCCCGGCAGGTCCAGCAGCGCCTCGACGTCGGCGCGGACCAGCTCGGCGCCCGCGACCTCGAACCCAGGGAGCGCGGGCACGCACGAGGGGACACCGAACAGCATGGTCTGCGCCGTCCGCCGCCCCTCGTCCACCATCCAGCGCAGCCCGTCGGCGCCGCACACGTTGACGATCTCGTGCGGGTCGGCGAGAACCGTGGTGGTGCCGCGGGGCAGCGTGAGCGCCGCGAACCCCGCCGGCGCGAGGAACGAGCTCTCGACGTGCATGTGAGCGTCGACGAAGCCGGGCACGACGAGCAGGCCCCGCGCGTCGATCCGCTCGCGCGCCTCCCGGTGCGTCCCGGGCGGCACGACGGCGGAGATCCGGTCGCCACGGACCGCAACGTCGGCCGCGAACGTCTCGCCGGTGAGCACCGAGACGACCGAGCCGCCTTCGATGAGCAGATCGTCGATCGGCCGGCCCGCGCGCCCGGTACCGGACCGCGTGCGGCCGGCGCCGGCTGCTCCGCCGCTCACCGGTACGTCGCCAGCGCGTCGAGCAACAGGTCCCAGAACCGCATGGCGTCGATCCGCGTCGGCACCGTCGCGTTCTTCGGCAGCCCGAGCACGTCGTCGACGTCGACGAGCGTCCGGCCGTACGAGAACTCCGCGCTCGTCTCGATGTCCACGTGCATCGGCTCCGCCTCGAACATGGTCGGGTCGATGAGCCATGCCACGGCCGTCGGATCGTGGAGCGCGGGCCCGAACGACCGCCGGCGGCGGGACGTCGTGTCCCCGTAGAAGCGGAGCATGGCGGCGCACATGTCGCCCACCGCGGTGCCCAGGCCGGCCACTCGTCCGATGATGTCGGGCGTCGCGATGACCTGGTGCGTCAGCTCCAGGCCGCACATCGTGAGCGGGACGCCACTCTCGAAGACGATCCGCGCGGCCTCCGGGTCGACCACGATGTTGAACTCCGCGGCCGGCGTCCGGTTGCCGAGCCCCCACGCACCGCCCATGAGCGAGATCTCGCGCAGGCGGGACGCGAGCCGCGGCTCGCGGCGCAGCGCTGTCGCGACGTTCGTCAGCGGCCCGATCGCGACCAGCGTCATGGGCTCGCCGGCCGCCATGATCAGTTCGACGATCAGATCGACCGCGTGGCGCGGATCGACGTCGACCACGGGCGGGCCGAACGCGGGCCCGTCGAGACCCGACTCGCCGTGAATGTCGCTGCCGACGATCTGGGCGCGCACGAGCGGTCGGTCGCAGCCCTGCGCGATCGGCACGCCCCGGATCCCGGCCACCGTGCAGATCCGCCGCGCGTTGAGCGTCATCCGGTCGACCGTGTGGTTCCCGGCCACCGTCGTGATCGCCCGCAGGTCGATCGCCGGCGACGCTGCCGCGAGCAGGATCGCGAAGGCGTCGTCGAGGCCCGGATCGCAATCGAGGATGATCGGTCGGCGGCCGACGCCCCCCGCGCCCGTCGTGGGTCCGCTCACGCCCCGTAGCTCGCGATCGCGCCAACCATCAGGTCCCAGAAGCGCGGCACGTCGAGCTTCGTCGCGACCTGCACGTTCTTCGGCAACCCGAGCACGTCGTGCAGATCGACGACCGTCCGGCCGTACGAGAACTCCGCGTGCGTCTCGATATCGACGTGCGCGGGCTGCGTCTCGACCATCGTCGGGTCGATGACCCAGGCCACCGCCGTGGGATCGTGAAGCGGCGGCCCGTCGAAGCCGTGCATCCGCCTGTACGTGCTGGCGAAGAACTGGAGCATCTCGACCGCGAAGTCGCCGAGCGGGGTGTGCAGGTCGGCGAAGCGCTGGATGATGTCGGGCGTCGCCTTCGCCTGGTGCGTCAGCTCCAGGCCGCACATCGTGAGCGGGACGCCGCTCTCGAACACGATCCGGGCGGCCTCCGGGTCCACGAGGATGTTGAACTCGGCCGACGGCGTCTGGTTGCCGAAGCCCCACGCGCCGCCCATCAGCGAGATGTGGCGGATCTTCGGCAGGATCCGCGGCTCCCGGCGCATCGCCATGCCGATGTTGGTCAGCGGCCCGGTGGGCACGAGCATGATGTCGCCGTCCGACGCCATGAGCAGCTCGACGATGAGATCGACGGCGTGGCGCGGGTCGAGCGGCACGTCCGGCTCGCCCGCGAATGTGGGGCCTTCCAGGCCGGACTCCCCGTGGATGTTCGCCGCGACGCGTTGCTCCCGGACGAGCGGCCGATCGCACCCCGCGGCGATCGGCACGTCCCGGATCCCGGCGCGGCTGCACACCCGGCGCGCGTTCAGCGTGGTCTTCGGGAGCGTCTGGTTGCCCGCGACGGTCGTGATCGCGAGGAGATCGATCTCGGGCGATGCGTTGGCGAGCAGGATCGCCATCGCGTCGTCGTGGCCGGGATCGACGTCGAGGATGATCTTCTGTGACACGATTCTCTCCTGCGTGCGCGGTACCTGGTGTGGGGCGCCCGGTCAGGCGGCGGCCGCCGGGGCCGGGAGCGGATGCGTCAGCACCCCCACGAGCTGGTCGACGAAGCGGCGCGAATCCACCCGAAGAGCGACGCGCGTGAACGGGCCGCTCCGGCCCTCCGCCTCCATGTACTTCGGCCGCCGGTCGACCATCGTCATGCCGCGCGTCGGGCCTTCCGCTCGCGCGACGTGCACCTCGACGTCGGCCGACGACATCACGAGCGACGGCTCCACGGCCACCCCGGCAGCGAGGGGGTCGTGCAGCGGGCAGATCCGGCGTCCGCCGAAGCTCCGAGCGTAGACGCCGAGGTAGTGCTGCAGGATCGCGGTCGCGAACCGGGCCTGCGGCGTATCCGCCGCCGCGATCGCCTCCAGCTCCGGTTCCTCGAGACGCGTCTCCATCGTGACGTCCAGGCCCACCATCGTGACCGGCCAGCCGGCGTTGAACACGAGCTCGGCCGCTTCCGGGTCGTGCCAGATGTTGGCCTCCCCGAAGGGCGCCGCGTTGCCCACGCCATCGAACGACCCGCCCATGAGCGTCACCGAGCGGATGAGACGCGGGAGGTCCCGGTCCATGACGAGGGCCGTCCCGAGGTTCGTCAGGGGTCCGGTCGCCACGACGTCGTACTCGCCCGGTCGCTCGTGCGCGAGCCGGATCAGCTGCGCGACCGCGTGCTCCCTCGTCGGCCCGCGCCGCGGGTCCGGCTGGTTCGTGTTCCCGAGCCCGTCGTCGCCGTGCACCCAGCCCGCGGTCGCCAGCTCCTGCGCCATCGGGCGCCAGCACCCGACCGCGACCGGCACGTCGTCCAGCCCGCAGAGCTCGAGCACCCGCCGCCCGTTCTGCGCCGCCAGTGACGCCTCCACGTTTCCGTGCACGCTGCCGACGGCCGTGATGCGGACGCCGGGACGACCGGCCAGGTAGAGCATCGCGAGCGAGTCGTCGACGCCGACGTCCATGTCGAGGATGAGCGAACGAGGTTCCACGCGGGCCTCCAGGTTCTGTCGGGCTGCGATCCGGGCCCCGGTGGCGACCGCCGGCCGGGCAGCGCCGATGTCAGGCGATCCGGTTGCGGCGGCGGCGCATCATCGCGAACGCCAGCGCGACCAGCGTGACGACGTAGGGGATCGTCAGGACCAGGTCGGGCGAGATGTTGAAGCTCGGGATGACCTGGATCCGGTCGGCGACCGCGTTCGCCAGCCCGAACACGGCCGACGCGATGAGCGATCCGACCGGGGTCGCGTTGCCGAAGATCTCGGCCGAGAGCCCGATGAACCCGACGCCGTTCGTCATCTCGCGGATGAACTCGTTGAGCGTCGCCATCGCGATCTGGGCCCCGCCGAGGCCCGCGCACGCGCCGCTGATCATGACGGTCAGGATCTTGAGCGTGGTCGGGTTCAGGCCCGCGGCCTCGACGGCCTCCGGGTTCTCGCCCGTCGCCCGGATGTGCAGCCCGATCTTCGTGCGGTACAGGACGACGTGCGAGACCACCACCAGGACCAGGGCCAGGAACACGATGAACGTCTGGCCGTTGAGCATGTGGTAGAGGATCCCGAGCCCGGGCTGGTTCGACCAGTCGGGCGGCAGGTTGAGGCTCCAGATCTGCGGGAACGTGGACGGCGTGTAGCTGCCCTCGTTGTTGTAGAGGCGCTCGAGCAGGAACACCGTGAGCCCGTCCGCGAGCAGGTTGATGCCGATGCCGGCCACGAAGACGTCCGCGCCGAGCACGAGCACGACGTAGGCGAACAGTGCCGACATCGCCATCGCGGAAAGGATCGCGCCGAGGATCGCGAGCGAGACGCTCTGCGTTGCGGCGCCGACGGCGATCGAGAAGAACGCCGCCGTCAGCATCATCCCCTCCATCGCGATGTTGAGGATGTTCGCCTGCTGCGTGAACACGCAGCCGATCGCAGCGAGCAGGATCGGCGTCATGTAGAGGAGGAGCGCGCCGAGGAGATCGGCGTTGACGAGCTGTCCGAGCGAGCTCATGCGGCGCTCGCCCGACGGCCGATCAGCCGGCCGAGACGCGGCCTGGCCTGCGCGGTCATGATGACCACGATGATCCCCTCGAGAATGTTCACGAGCGGGTTCGGGACGGGCGTCTGGATCTGCATGATGGCGGCGCCGTTCAGCAGGGCCGCGTACAGGAACGCCATTCCGAGCGTGCCCCACGGGTTGAGCCGACCGAGCAGCGCGGCCGTCAGGCCGAGGAACCCGAAGCCCGGCGAGAACCCCTGGTAGAAGCGGTGCTCGACGCCCATGACCTCGATCGCGCCGCCGATGCCGGCGATGGCCCCGGAGATGAACATCGTCTCGATCAGCGTCCTGCGGACGTTCACACCCATCGCCTGCGCGAACCGGCGGTTCGTGCCGGCGGATCGCACGTTGGCACCCCACACGGTCCGGAACATGAGGAACCAGGTCGCGATCGCGATGACGAGCGCGATGAGGAGGCCGACGGTGACGGCGGACGGCGGGAGGATGCCCGGCAGCCACGCCTGGCTGGCGATGTACGTGGTGGCCGGTGCGCCCGCCGTCGGGTCGCGGAACTGGTTGTCGACGAAGTACTGCGTGACGAGCATCGCGATGTAGTTCATCAGCAGCGTGCTGACGACCTCGTCGACCTCCCAGAAGGCCTTGAGCGCCCCGGCGATGGCCGCCCAGATGCCGCCCGCGACCGCTGCGACGACGATGATCGCGAGGATGAGGAGCGGTCCCGGCAGGCTCACGAACGTGAAGCCTGCGACTGCGCCCCAGAAGGCGCCGAGGTACATCTGGCCCTCGCCGCCGATGTTGAACGCGCCGCCGCGGAACGCGATGACGACGCACATGCCGGTCGTGATGAGCGGCGTGGCCTTGGCCAGCAGGTTGCCGAAGTCCAGGGCGTTGTCGAAGCTGCCGAAGAGGAACGCGTGGTACGCGGCCACCGGGTTCTCCCCGATGGCCACGATCAGGACGATGCCGAGGATCAGCGCGAACGCAAGCGTCAGCGCGGGCTGCACGAGCGCGTCCGCGACGGATCGCAGGCCCGCGGCGGCGCGCGTCCGGAGAGCTTCGTCCTGGTCGATGACGCTGCCTTCGCTCACGCCGCTTCTCCCGCCTCGTCGCTCCTGAGACCCATCATGTAGAGGCCGAGGCCTTCGTCGGTCGCCGCCGATGCAGGCGTCTCGTGGACCACGCGGCCGCCGTACATCACGAGGATGCGGTCGGACAGCGACAGCACCTCGCTGAGCTCGGACGAGATCAGCAGGATCGCGCGGCCCTGAGATCGCTGCTCGATCAGCGTCCGGTGCACGCTCTCCGTGGCACCCACGTCGAGCCCGCGGGACGGCTGCGCCGCCAGCAGCACCTTCGGCTCCGTGCTCAGCTCGCGCGCGAGCACGACCTTCTGGATGTTCCCTCCCGACAGTGCCTGGACAGGCGTGGCCGGGGTGGCGTTCCGGATGTCGAACCGGCGAATCAGGCCGCGCGCCCAGCGCCGCAGGCGCCCCGGCGACACGATCCCGTGGGGCGCGATCCCGGGGTCCGAGTAGTGGGTCCCGGCCAGGTTCTCCGACACGGACATGGCACCGCTGACGCCGCGGTCCATGCGGTCCTCGGCCACGAACGCAAGGCCGGCCCGGCGATGCTCCACGACGTTCGCACGGGTGACCTCCCGGCCGTCGATGGCGATCCGTCCGGCCGTCGGGGGCCGCAACCCGCAGATGAACTCCGCGAGCTCGCTCTGCCCATTGCCCTCGACGCCCG
The DNA here is from genome assembly GCA_021785175.1 of Chloroflexota bacterium. Classification (GTDB taxonomy): domain Bacteria; phylum Chloroflexota; class Limnocylindria; order Limnocylindrales; family CSP1-4; genus JAJYNJ01. Next base: position 15,375 of record JAJYGH010000026.1, read on the forward strand.
CGACGCCGACGATCTCACCCGCGCAGACGCCCAGCGAGACGTTCCTGACGGCCTCGGTTCCGTCGACGCGGAGCCCGCTCAGCCCCGTCACCTCGAGAAGGGTCCGGCCCGGCACGACGTCGGGCTTGGTGACGCGGAAGAGGACCTCTCGGCCCACCATCATCCGCGCGATGTCGGCCTCGGTCGCCTCGCCCGTCTCGACCGTCGCGATGCGCTTGCCGTCGCGCATGACGGAGAACCGGTCGGCGACCGCGCGGACCTCGTTGAGCTTGTGCGTGATGAAGATGACGGTCTTCCCGCGCGTCCGCAGCTCGTGGACGACCTGGATCAGCTCCTCGGTCTCCTGCGGTGTCAGCACCGCGGTCGGCTCATCGAGGATCAGGAGTTGAGCGTCGTACGACAGCGCCTTGAGGATCTCGACGCGCTGCTGCTGGCCGACGGACAGGAACCGGACGCGCGCCGCCGGGTCGATCGTCAGGCCGTACCGCTCGGCGAGCTCCGCCGCCTGGCGGATCGCCTGCGGCCCGTGCAGCATCGGGCCGCTGCCCGGTTCACGACCGAGGAAGATGTTCTCGGCGGCGGAGAGCGAGGGAACCAGCTTGAAGTGCTGGTGGACCATCCCGATGCCATGGCGCGCGGCCGCGAGCGGGCTCCGGATCGTCACCGGGGCGCCGCGGAGCAGGATCTCGCCCTCGTCCGGGTGGACGAGGCCGAAGACCATGTTCATCAGCGTCGTCTTGCCGGCGCCGTTCTCGCCGACGAGCGCGTGAATCTCCCCCTCTGTGACCTGGAGGTCGACGTGGTCGTCGGCGACCAGCTGGCCGAACCGCTTCGTGATGCCCCGCAGCTCGAGCAGGGACGACGTCGTCGTCATGTCACGAGTACCCGTCTCCCGCTGGCCCTCGCGGTGCCATCGGGCTCCGGAGGGAGGAATCCGCCGGGGACGAGCGCGCGCCCCCGGCGGACATGGAATGGGCGGTTACTGGCTGAACGCGCTCTGGACCGTGACCTTGCCGCTCGCGACGTCCTGCTCGGCCGCGTTGAGCTTGTCGACCACGGACTGCGGGACGTCCTGCGTGTCGATGATCAGGCCGACGCCCTTCTGTGGAAGGCCGTAGTGAAGCAGCGTGCCCCACGGCGCGTTGCCGAGGATCGCGGCCTTGATCTGGTCGTACAACGAGTTGCCGACCTCCTTGACCATCGACGCCAGCACGTGGCCCGGGTACAGGTTGTTCTGGTTCGAGTCGACGCCGATCGAGTACTTGTTCGCCTGGGACGAGGCCTTCAGCACACCGAGGCCTGCTCCGCCGGCGACGGCGAACACGATGTCTGCGCCCTGGTCGTACATCGCCTGGGTCAGGTTGTACGCCTTGTTCGCGTCGTTGAAGTTGCCGATGTAGGAGACGAGGATGTTCGACGGCTTGATCCCGACGGACTCCGCGCCCTGCTTGTAGCCGTCGACGAAGTCGTTGATGACCGGGATGTTCATGCCGCCGACGAGGCCGATCTTGCCGCCGCCGCTCGACAGCTTGAAGTCCGTCTTGTCGGTCGCGACGATGCCCGCGAGCACCCCCGCCAGGTACGACCCGTCGTTCTGCTTGTACTCGATGCTCAGCACGTTCGCCAGTGCGACCTGATCGTCGAACTGGATGTAGTGCTGGTTCGGGTGCTGCTTGGCGACCTGGGTCAGGTTGTCGTGCTGCTGCGTGCTGCCGGTGATGACCAGGTTGTAGCTGCCGTCGGAGACCGACTGCAGGTTCTGCAGCCACTGCGACGGGTCGGTCGGGGATGCCTGCAGCACCTTCGTCTGGATGCCGAAGTCCTGCGCGGCCCGCATCACGCCGGCGTTCGCCGAATCGAAGAAGCCCTTGTCGCCGAGCGTCCCCGGGATCACGAGGGCGACCTTGAAGTTCTGATCGTGCGGATTGGCCGCCGACGTGGACGCGCCGGGGACGGCGGACGCGGCGGAGGCCGCAGCGCTTGCGGGTGCCGAGCTGGCCGGCGCCACGGCGGAGGCCGCAGCGCTTGCGGGTGCCGAGCTGGCTGGCGCCGCCGCACTGCCCGGCGCCGTCGTCGCGCCCGACCCGCAGGCGGCCGACAGGAGGGTCGCGGCGACGAGGATCGCCGGCACCCGAGTCTTGGTGAACCACGAGTTGGTCATCTCGCTCCTCTCCACGGTGGTCACGAGTCCATAGGGCACGAACCCCACTCCCCACTCGGTCGTCGCGTGACCGCGTCACGCCGTCGGTTCACATAGGCAACCCCCCGGCCGGCACCGACGACGGTACGAGCTCGTCAACCCGCACCGAAGCGGCGAGCTCGCGCGCCTCGCCCCGAGCCGGCAGCGACGGCTGCGCTCCCGCCCGCGTCGTTGCCAGCGATCCGGCCGCCACGGCGAGGGCGAGCGCGCGCTCCTCCGTCAGGCCCTCGGCGATCGCGACCGCGAGAGCGCCGACGAAGGCGTCGCCCGCCGCGGTCGTGTCGACGACCGCGACGTCCGGGGGGTCCGCGTGCCACGCGGACTCGCGCGACACGAGGACGGCTCCCCGTGCACCGAGGGTCACGGCAACGAGGCCCGGACCGCTGGGAAGCAGAGCGCGCGCGGCGCGCGCGGCCTCAGACACACCGCGCACGGGCAGTCCCGACAGCTGCGCGGCCTCGACCTCGTTGACGACGAGCGTGTCGACGCCACGGAGGAGTCCGGGATCGACGCCGGGCCGGACCGGCGCGGCGTTGAGCAGGACGTGCCATCCGCGGCCGGCGCCCATCTCGATCGCCGACGCGACCACGGGGACGGGGATCTCGAGCTGCAGGACGAGGACGGCCGGCTCGTCGGAGACGGCGACCGCCTCGAGGTCGGCCAGCGCCGTGCGTTCGTTCGCCCCGGCGGCGACGACGATCGCGTTCTCTCCGTCGCGCCCGCGAAGGATGAACGCCGATCCGCTCGGGACCGCGGGGTCGTCGACGATGGCGTCGGAGACGCCGCTCGACGCGAGCGCACCACGGAGCGACGTGCCGGCCCCATCCCGCCCCACGCGTCCCACCATGAGCACAGGGGTGTCGCCGAGACGCGCGGCCGCAGCCGCCTGGTTCGCGCCCTTGCCCCCCGACGCCACCGCCATGGACCTCGCGATGATCGTCTCGCCCCAGTCCGGGCGGCGATCGACGTCGAACGCGACATCCTGGTTGAGGCTGCCGAAGCACACGATCCTCACCCGAACGCCCTCGTCGACTCGCGGACGACCAGCCGGGGTCGCAGCCGGACATGGGTTGGAGCCCCCCTGGCACGCGCGTCAAGCGCCACCCGCACCGCCTCGGAGCCCATGCGGCGGGCGGGCTGGTGGATCGTCGTCAGCGCGGGTCGCGAATAGGCCGCGAACTCGAGATCGTCGAAGCCGACGACCGAGACGTCCTCGGGGACCCGGACGTCATGCGCCGCCAGCTCGCGGATGAACGCGAGGCCGGCCAGGTCGTTGGGCGCGGTGACGGCGGTCGGGCGGAGCTTCAACCGGAGAAACGCGCGGGCCGCGCGGACGCCATCCTCGGTGGTGAACCCGCCGGGCACGATGACGGGCTCGAGTGACCGTTCCTCCATCGCCAGGGCATAGCCGTGAAGGCGATCGCGAGCGGTGGACGTGTCCGCCGGTCCCGAGACGCACGCGATGCGCGTGTGCCCGAGCTCCAGCAGGTGTTCGGTCGCGAGCCGGCCGCCGAGGGTGTTGTCGACGGTCACGCTCGGGAGGTCGAGGCCCTCGATCAGGCGGTCGACGAGCACGATGGGGCACCGCGGGACGAACTCGAGCAGCGTCGCCGCCGACGTCTCCGCGTTCGGCACGACGATCACGAACGGGACCTGGAGCGGGACGAGCGACTCGAGGTACTGCCGTTCCAGGTTCTCGGCGCTCTCCGTGTTGCACAGGAGCAGCGCGTACCCGGCGCGCCGCGCGGTCTCCTCGGCGCCGAGCGCCACGGCCGGGAAGAACGCGTTTGCCACGTCCGGGATCAGCAGCGGCACGATCGGCGCGCGCTGCTGGGTGAGGGCGCGGGCGAGCAGGTTCGGGGAGTACCCGAGCGCCGTGGCCGCGGCCAGCACTCGGTCGCGTGTCCCGCTCGGCGATCCATCCCGTTCGCGCAGGATCCTGGAGACCGTCGACGCGTGCACGCCCGCGGCGGCGGCGACGTCCCTGATCGTGACGCGGGTTCCTCCCATCGGAACCTCGGCCCTCCTCGACGCTGTCGCGCCCGGGCGGCGCCTTGAAGTGAGTCCCCCGTCGCGCCCGAGCCGACGGCCCGTGCCGTGTGCTGCCCCCCGGCGAGGCCCGATTCCAGCTCGTGCGACCGGTTGCGCAACCGGTTGCGCGCTGGTATACGTTGCTCGTCGGGCACGTGTCAAGCACCTTTCCCGAGAGACCGGGGCGGATGGAGGCGAGGCGATGAACGAGGCCGGAGGTACGGGCTGGGACGCCGGACGGCCGGCAGCGGCCGGGAAGGGGATCTCGTCGGCGCTCCGGATCACACCCGAGGTTGCCGAGGCGATCGCCCGGGGCCGGCCCGTCGTGGCCCTCGAGTCGACGCTCATCACGCACGGGTTCCCGTACCCGGAGAACCTCCAGATCGCACGCGACAGCGAGGCCGCGATCCGCGCTCACGGAGCCGTCCCCGCGACCGTGGCCGTACGCGACGGCCGGCTCCTCGTGGGGCTGTCGGGCGACGATCTCGAGGCGCTCGCCACGTCGCGCGGCGCCGCGAAGGTCTCGCGCCCGACCCTTGCGGCCGGACTGCGACGGGGTGGCTGGGGGGCGACCACGGTGTCGGCGACGATGATCGCGGCGCACGCGGCGGGGATCCGCGTGTTCGCCACGGGCGGCATCGGCGGTGTCCACCGCGGCGCGCTCGTGGCCGCCGACGGCTCGCGAGGATCGCTCGACATCTCCGCCGATCTCGACGAACTGGCGCGGACGCCGGTCGCCGTCGTCTGCGCCGGCCCCAAGCTCATCCTCGACGTCCCGCTGACCGTGGAGGCGCTCGAGACGCGCGGCGTCCCCGTCGTGACGATCGGGAGCGAAGAGGTCCCGGGATTCTGGTCGCGGACGAGCGGCGTGCGTTCGCCGATCGTGGCGCCGGATATCGCCGACGCGGCCGGCATCGTGTCTGCCCAACTCGGGCTGGGGCTCGGTTCGGGGCTGCTCGTCTGCGCGCCCGTCCCGGAGTCGGACGCCGTCCCGCGCGAGGTCGTGGAGTCGGCGATCGGACGGGCGACCGCGGAGGCAGGTGAGCGCGGAGTTCGCGGAGCCGACCTGACACCGTGGCTGCTGGCACGCATCGCCGACCTGACCGAGGGCGCGTCGGTGCGCGCGAACCTCGCGCTGATCCGCAACAACGCGGGAACGGCGGCCGCGATCGCGGCGCTCCTGTCAGACTGACGGAGCGGGCAGGAGAGGCATTCGCCCCGGGCGAGAGGCTCGCGTCTCGCGAGGGGTGTCGGGGGGCCGCCGGTCAGAGGCGGACGGCACGGTCCCGGCCTGTGGCCTTCTGCCGCAGCGCGAGACTCGGCGAGAACTCGACGCGAGTGCCCCGGATCTCGCGGAGGGCCGCCCGGTGGCCGGCCGCCAGCGCCGCTCGCAGATCCGCGGACGTCGGGTTCCGGGGATCCGGGCAGGCGAGCCAGCGGGCGATGAAGCCGGCGTCGAAGGCGTCGCCGGCCCCCGTGGAGTCGGTGACACGCGCCGATCTGGCCGGGACGGCGACCGGCGCTCTCCCCCGCCGCAGGCCCTGGGCCCCGGCCGATCCCTGCTTGAGCACCACGAGCGGTGACAGGTCGAGGAGCCGCTCCGGCGGCGCGGCGGTCTCGGCCGCCTCGGCCTCGGTGGCGAACAGCACGTCCGGGCGGAGCGACGCGACACGCGCGAGCAGCTCGCCGGGGCCTTCGGACTGGAGGAACCCCGCCGACGCGAGGTCGACCGAGACGAGCGCGCCCGCGGCCCGCGCGAGCGCGGCCAGCCGCACGCTGGCTGCGGCAGGTCCCCGGCCGACCAGCGAATAGGCCGGCACGTGCAGCGCGTCGGCGCCGATCGCGGCCCGCGCGGGCACGTCCGATGCCCGCATCCGGAGCATCGCGCCGCGGTCCGACACGAACGAACGCTCGCCACCCGGCTCGACCAGCACCCCGAGCCGCCCCGTCGGCGCGCCCGGCACGCGTCGGGCCTCGACCCGGACCCCGCACGACGCCATGTACGTGACGAGCGCATCGCCGGCGGCGTCCGGCCCAACCGCAGTGATCAGCACCGCGCGGCAGCCGAGCGCCGCGAGCCGGCGGGCCGTCGTGGCGGCCGAGCCGCCCTGGCGGAACGCCACGTTCCCGAGCACGTCGGTCCCGCGCCGCAGCGGTCCGTGGGCCGTCAGCACGACGTCGAGCGCGAGGTCGCCGATCACGAGCACGAGAGGGCCGGAGCCGGCATCGAGCGGAGGCGTCACCCGGCAACGATAGCCATCGCCGGACACGGCGGAGCGCCGCGCGCCGCGCCGGCAGCGGCCACGGAGGGTGAAGGCGGCGCGGTTCCCGGCGTCACGTGGCAAGCCGGCCGTCCGGATCGCGTACGCATGGCGGCGTACGGCGAACGGAGGTAGGCACGAGCCCGACACTGAAGTCACCATGCCGTCGTCCTTCCCGGCTCCGACCCTCGCGACCGCTGCGGCCGATCCCCTGCCTGCGGCGATCGGGGCCCGCGCGACCGACGGGACCCGCGCGACCGACGGGACCCGCGCGCCGGACGGGACCCGCGCGCCGGATGCCGGCCGCCGAGACGCGCGCGATGGCCGCCCAGTCCTCCACTCGGCTGGGCAGTGCACCACATCGTCGCCGGGCCGAGCGACTCGATCGTGCCCGGCCGGCCGTCTCCGATGCCGACCGCCCGGCCGGCAGGGGCCGCCCCCCGGGATGCGACATCCGCGTCACCCGGCGCGGATGGTTCGCCGCCGGCCGCGCGCGCCGACGCGACCGGCCTCTGCGCGACCGACATGACGCTGTCCAACGACCACCTCGCGCTTTCGATCGACTCCGTGACAGGCACGATGGCCGAGTCGCTCCTGCCAGCCGTCGACGACCTGGCGCGCACGCTCGGGGACGCACTCCGGAACGGGCACAAGCTGATCACGTTCGGGAACGGCGGGAGCGCGGCGGATGCCCAGCACTTCGCCGCCGAGCTGCTCGGGCGGTTCCGGCGCGAGCGGGGGCCGATGCCCGCGATCACCCTCACGAGCGATCCGTCGACTGTCAGCGGCATCGGCAACGACTACGGCTGGGGGGAGGTCTTCGCCCGGCAGATCGAGGCGCTCGCCGCCCCGGGCGACGTCGTCGTCGCCATCAGCACGTCCGGGCGCTCGGAGAACGTCGTCCGGGGCCTCGCGGCGGCGCACGGCCGTGGAGCGACGACGGTGGCCCTGAGCGGCAACGGCGGAGGCAGGGCGGCCCCCGTCGCCGACCGCGCGATCGTCGTCCCGTCGGGCACGACCGCCCGGATCCAGGAGATGCACGGCCTCGTCGTCCACCTCGTGTGCGAGCGGATCGACGAGGAACTGCTGGGGAGGGAGGCTCGGTGAGCGTCGCGATGGCCGGGGGCTCCAGGGCGCCCGACGTGCCGGTCGCGGCGCGGGTGGATCGCGATCGCTGGCCCCATGCCGTCGTCCACCGTGACAGGGGACTGATGCCCGGCCTCATGGCCGTTCGTCGGGCCACGCTCAGGACCGACCCGGGGCGCGAGGGCACGGCGGTGGAGTGCGCGCGGATCGGGCTCCGGGCGCTGGAAGGCGTGGTGCCGGCGTGACGGGCGACGCCAGCGGGGACACGGGGCAGGGCGTGCCCGCCCAGGAACCTCCCGTGCTCGACGTCGTCGGGGAGACGGGGGCCGGCACACTCGATGCGAGCGGCCTCGACGCCGGGTCGCACGCGCCCTCGGGCGGGACCGCCGCCCTGCCCGCGGCCCCTCGACCCGGGGGGCGCACGCCCGCACGGGTCCGGGCCGCAACGCGCGGGGCCGTCCCGGCACTCGCCGCGCGGCTCGCCTGGGGTGTGATCGACGGCGAGCATCTCGACGCGGACGCGGAGGACCTCCTCGACCGTGGCATCGGTGGGATCGTGCTGTTCAGCCGGAACCTCCGCGATCCCGGGCAGATCCGCGACCTGACGGCCGCGATCCGGCGGCGGGCGTCGGGGCCCGTGCACATCGCGCTCGACCAGGAGGGCGGGCACGTGGTGCGGATCGGCGAGCCGCTGACACGCTTCCCGTCGGCGATGGCCCTGGGGGCGACCCGATCCGAGGTCCTCACGTTCGCCGCGGCGAAGGCTTCCGGCGAGGAGCTCCACGCGCTCGGCGTCGACGTCGTCCTGGCACCCGTGCTCGACGTCGCGACCGATCCCCGCAACCCGACCGTGGGGGCGCGCTCGTTCGGCGCCGATCCAGACCTCGTCGCGCGGCTCGGCATCGCCACGCTCCTCGGCTATCGTGCCGCCGGCATCACGGCCGTGCCGAAGCACTTCCCCGGGCATGGACGGACGAGCCTCGACTCGCATGTCGCCTCGGTCCGCGTCACGGGAGGTCGCGTCGCGCTGGCCTCCGACCTGGTGCCGTTCCACGCCGCGGTCGGTGCGGGCGCCCGGATCGTGATGGTCTCGCACATCGTCTACGCCGGAGTCAGCAACGGGCTCCCCGCCACGCTCTCGCAGGCCGTCATGCACGGGCTGCTGCGCCGCGAGCTCGGGTTCGAGGGCCTGGTCCTGACGGATGCCATGGTGATGGACGCCGTGCTCGACGGACGGTCGCCGGCCGAGGCCTGCGTCGGCGCGCTCCTCGCCGGCGCCGACGTCGTCATGCCGCTCGAGCCACAGCGCATGGTGCTGCCCGCCATCGAGCGCGCGATCGCGGATGGCGTCCTCGGAACGCGTCGCCTGGAGGCGACGATCCGCCGGCTGGACCACCTCGACGCGCTCACGGCTGCGGACGCCGAGCGTCACGTCGGCAACATGGGTGCACCGGAGGGATCCGGAGCTTCGAGCCACCGCGACGTCGCGCTCGCCGTGGCACGCGCGTCGATGACGCTCGTGCGTGGGCGCCGGCTGCTGCCGGTCACGTCCGACACGTCGGTCCTCCTCGTCGAGCAGCCGAGCGAGCGCCGCAGCCCGATCGAGGACGACCGGGGGTCGGCGTCGGTCGCGGCGCAGTTCCGGGCCGTGCTGCCGCGGACCCGGCACGTGGCGGTCGAGCCCGCGAGGGCTGCGAGCCTCCCCTGGCTCGACGCTGCTGCCCGCTCGTCCGACCTCGTCGTGCTCGCGACGCGCGACGCCTTCCTCGATCCGGCCGCCCCGGCGCTCGTGCGACGGCTCCAGGCATCCGGCAGGCCGGTGGCGCTCGTCGCGATGCGCAGCCCGTGGGACTGCGCGGCACTCCCGCGTACCGACGTCGCGATCGCCACGTACGCGGACGTCCCGGCGAGCATGCAGGCCCTCCTCGAGGCCCTGACCGGGTCCGCCGCGTTCCCAGGACGGGCGCCGATCCCGCTCGAACGGCCGCAACCGGCGCCGGCCGTGTCATGACACCAACCCATCACCGACCTCACCCCGTCAGGTGCACTCGCCCTCGGAAGGACACACCGCGATGACCGATCTCCTCGACGCCGACGCCCCGCTGGAGCTCCCCCGACTCGACGCCGACGCCGCCCTGCCGGCACTGCTCACCGAGCCGCCGATCGGGACCATCGTGGCGTCCACCGGCCGCCTCGCCGGCCGCGACGCGCTGTCCGCGGAGCTGCGCCATCGCTGGGCCGAGGGGCGCGACGTGCTGCTCGTCGGGCCCGCCGGCGCCGGGAAGCGGCAGCTGGCCCGGGTCACCGCGGCACACGCGGGCCGATCGAGCGTCGAGGTGTCGGTCGCGGAACTGCGGCGGCTGCCCGTCGAGGAGCGCGAGGCCGCGTGCGAGGGGCTTGCCTCGTGGCTGTCGCGGACGGGCCACGGGCTGCTGCTGGTCGACACCGACGGCGAGCCCATCCCGTTCCCCGTGCCGGAGGAGGTCCCGGTCATCATCACGGCCTCCGACGAGCCGGCGGGCGTGGCGCTCCAACCGATGCGGGAACTCGACCGCATCGAGGTGCCGGCGGCCGACGCGGACCTGGCACGCGAGGCACTGGCCGCCTGGTCCGAGGTCGCCGGTCACCCCGACGCCGCCCCGGAGGCGCTCGACGCCGCCGTGCGCCTCGTCGAGCGGTTCGGGATGCCCGGGGCGTTGCCGGGCGCCGCGGTCTCGCTGATCCGCGCGGCGGCGCATCCCGATCGGCCGGCCGTCGACGTCGACCAGGTCGAGCGGGCCATCGCCCGGGCGACGGCGCTGCCGCTCGCGCTCGTTTCCGCGGGCGAACGAGACCGGCTGAACTCGCTCGAGGATCGTCTCGGTCGCCGGATCGTCGGACAGCGTGAGGCCATCTCGTCGGTCGTCCGCGCCATCCGCCGGCGGTCGGTCCGGCTCGGGCGGCTCTCGCGCCCGCAGGGCGTGTTCCTGTTCGTCGGCCCGACCGGCGTCGGCAAGACGGAGCTGGCGCGGGCGCTGGCAACGGAGGTGTTCGGCGGCGATCACGCCCTCGTCCGGTTCGACTGCGCGGATTACCAGCGCGAGCACGAGGTCGCGCGCCTGGTCGGCGCACCGCCCGGATACGTCGGGCATGAGCGCCCCGGCCGGCTCATCACCGAGCTGCAACGCGAGACGAACGTCGTGCTGCTCTTCGACGAGATCGAGAAGGCGCACTGGGCGGCCCACGACTTCCTGCTCGGCGCGCTCGACTCCGGCGTCGTCCACGGAGCCAAGGGCGAGAAGGCCGTGCTGTGGAACACGATCATCGTGATGACGTCGAATCTCGGCTCGCGGGCGGCGGACCATCTCCGCAAGCCGCTGGGATTCGGGGCGGAGGCGCCATCGGGCGACGAGCTGGAGCGGGCGATCCGCCGGATGCGCGACAACACCATCCGGAACGCGTTCCGGCCCGAGTTCCTGAACCGCCTCGACGCGATCATCCACTTCGACCCGCTCGGGCGCGAGGACCTCGACGCGATCGTGACGGTCAAGCTCGACGCGCTCGGGCACGACTGGCTGGAGCGGTACCGGATCGGGTTCGAGCTGGGTCCGCTGATGCGCGAGCGGATCGTCGACGAGGCCGTGCGGTCGTTCGGCGCCGGTCGGTCGATCGAGCGTTCGCTCGAGCGCCAGGTCTACGACCGGCTGGCCGACGCGCTGCTGGACGACGGGTACGAGCCGCACGCCCGGTACCGGCTCGAACTCGACGACGACGCGCCGCGCCTCGAACGACGGATGGGGCAGGCAGCGGAGCCGAGCCAACCCGCAGACGGCGCGGCTGCACGCGGCCCCACCCCGGACGGGGACGCGAATGGGCCATCCGGGGGGCTCGCCGGCCGTGACGCGAGCGGTCATGATGCTGGCGACGGATTCGTCGTCCCGGGCGGCGGGATCCTGACCGTCCGGCTCCTCGACTGACGGGCGGACGCGTCGCGGACAACGGAGGGAGCAGGCCGATCGGATGAATGGCGCGAGCGGCGACCCCCCGCCCGAGCTGCCCGACGCCGTGGCGCCCCCAGGGACGGAGCCCGGCGCGGCGATCTCCGCCGACACGTCCGGAGGCCTCGCGGATCGCACCGCGAGCGACATGTGGCGCCCCGGGCGCGGCGCGTCACGCGCCACCGCCGGCATCGTTCCTACTCCTGATGAGGCAACGATCGCGACTCCCGACGGCGCCACCATCGACGCCCTCGTCGCCCGCGCCGTGCACGGCGATCCTGCCGCGTTCGGTGCCCTGTACGACGAGTTCGCGCCGCGCGTCTACCGGTACGCGGCGTTCCGGGTCCGGGAGCCGTCGGACGCCGAGGATCTCATGCAACGGGTGTTCGTCAAGGTGATCGAGGCTCTGCCGCGGTACGAACAGCGAGGCGTCCCCTTCTCCGCGTGGCTGTTCAGGCTCGCGCACAACGCCGTGATCGACTTCGCCCGCACCGCGCGCGACCACGCGCCGCTGGACGTCGCCGCGGACCACGCCGACGGCGCACCGGATCCGTCCGAGACGGCCGCCCGGGCCGCGGACTCGGTACACCTCGATCGCGCCCTGCGCACGCTGACGCCCGACCAGCAGCAGGTCATCGCCTGCCGCTTCTACGCCGGCCTGTCGGTGTCCGAGACCGCCCGCGTGCTCGGTCGCCGCGAGATCGCCGTTCGCTCGCTCCAGTTCCGCGCGCTGGCCTCCCTGCGCCGCGCGCTCGGGGTCGCCGAACGCGCCGGCGCCGAGGGCCTGCAGGTCGAGGAGATCGCGCGGTGAGCGGCGGCTGGTTGCCGGACCTGATGCGCCGCCTCGCGGCGCGCACGTCGCGGCGCAGTCCGCGGGCACCGCTCCGAGGCGCCGAGGGCGGTGGCCTGCGCAGGGCGTCGCCGCAGGCCACCAGCGGGGCGGCCGGCGTGCTCGACGATGCCGACGAACTCGTCGGCGTCATCCGCTGCCACGCGCAGGCGACCGCCTCGCCCGATCCGGAAGCTCTCCCGCGGCTCCGCGCGGAGGTCGTGCGCGCCTTCATCGCCACACAGCCGGTGCCCGCGCGGACCGTCAGCCGGCCCGTAGGCCGTCCGCGGCTTCGGGTCGCGGCGTTCCTGGCCGCGGCCGCGCTGCTGCTCCTCGGGGTCGGCGGCGTCCTCGCGGCCGCGGGGCCCGGCGGTCCGCTCTACGGCGCCCGGCTCGACCTCGAAGCGATGACGCTCCCGTCGACCGCGAGCTCGGCGTGGTACGACGCCGAGATCGGCCGGCTCGGCGCACGAGTGGACGAACTGCAGGCCGCGGCACGGACCGACAACGCGGGCGCCATGGAAGCCGCCGCCACCGCGTACGAGTCGATCCTGTCCCAGACGATCCGGCCGGCGGGATCGGCGTCGCCGTCGCGGGCGCTTCCCCCGGGGCTCGAACGGGCTCTCGACCGCCACGAGCAACTGCTCGCTGGTCTCCTGCCGCGGGCGCCCGCGGCCGCGAAGGCCGCGCTCCAGGCCGCGCTCGGGCGTCTCGAGCAGGCCGCGGACACCCGCGGGCACGCGCCGGGCCCGGGGCCTGCCGGGTCGGGCGAGACGGGGCCGGCCTCGGGCGAGGGCGGGGCGACGCCGCCGGCCACATCGCGGCCGGGCCACGCGGGGAACCCGCCCTGGAGCGAGAAGAAGGCCAGGCCGTCGGCCGTGCCGGACAACCGCGGCACGTCGGGAGATGTGACGCAGCCGGATGCCGGCGTCGCCGAATGGGCAGGCAGCTCGAGCGTGAACCTGGCACTTGCACGGGCCATCGCGCCACATCCCGAGCGGTCGAGGCTGCAGGCGTCGCCTGGGGCCGGCGCGAGTGCGAGGTCCGCGCCAGCGTCGGGCGCCGGGCGGCCGTCCGAATGGGCGAGCGTCCGCGAGGCGGCGCTCGTCCGCAGGACCACGTCGCGCGCCGTGTCGTGGGCGCGTCACCCCGCGTGGCGTCCGCTCGCGCGCCAGTTCGCCCAGGTCCGGCGGATCGCCTCGGAGTCGTCGGCGGTCAGTCGCTCGCCGGACTCCAGCAGGTCCGCGTAGTACAGCGACGGGACTCCCAGTCCCGGCTGCGTCTCGAGGTACTCGCGCCACTGCGCGAGGTCCGCCATCGGCCGTGCGCCTCGAGCGTGCCATTCCCGTCCGCGAGCCGGGCCCACGGGCTGGCCGCGGCGTCGGCCGGGAGCGAGAGGCGGTACGCTGGCGTGGACACGACGAGCTGACGTCCGTCGCGCTCGAGCGTGAGTGGCATCAGCCGGCGAGGAGGCCCGGGGCGGCGGAGCAGGCGGCCAGGGCGCGTGCGGGAAGCGCGCGGAGCGAACCCGTGGCGTCGGATGGCATGTGGCCACGATACGCCACGGCCACGTCCGCCCCGCGCGCCCGAATCCCGGGCGCGCGCGGGCTGAGAGTTGGCCGCAACCCGATTCGCGAGTGGGCATCGGCGGGCAGATGGTTGGCACCGGTGCCACGATGGGTGGCGGCATGGGGTACGGCACGTGACTGACGAACAGCGCCGGTCGGCCGCGCGCGAGAGCGCGCGAGAACCGAAGCGCCAGGGTGGCTCGCTTCGCGCGGCGGGGCGGTTGGTCGCGGAGACCGCGACGACGGGCGCCTCGGACGTGGCAGGCACGCTGGCGGACGCCGGGGAGGCGATCGCCGGCGCCGGGGAGGCGATCGCCAGCGCCGGCGCGCCCATCGTGGCGCGCGTGGCGCCGCTCGTCACGAAGGTGGAGCCGATCGTGAAGAAGGGGCAGCCGCTCCGGGCCGCGGCGCGCCGCTGGCGCACGCGGCGCAGGCTGCGCCGGCATCATCTCCTCGTCCCGCCGGCCCAGCCGCTCCCGAATCTGTTCGAGCTGCACCCTGACGCTCGACGCGCACCGATGCGGGAGCTCGGCCTTCGCGAGATCCCGGTCGCGGAGATCGTGGGCACGGCGGTGGAGGGCCCCGCGCAGCGAGGATCCGACTTCCTGCCGCTGCCCCGGCTGCGGACGAGGAACTGGCAGGCACGCTGGCAGCGGATCCTGGCGGCGAGCCGGGAGATGCGGACCCTTCCGCCCATCGACGTCCTGCGGGCCGCCGGCGCGTACTGGGTCATGGACGGACACAACCGGGTTGCGGCCGCCCGCGCTCTCGGCCAGATCGCGATCGACGCGGCGGTCACGGCCCTCCGGCTTCCCGGCGACGGCTCGGGGCAGCCGGAGCAGGACGGGCTCGCGGCCATGCTGGTCGACGGGGCGTCGCTCCGGGCGGCGGGTGCGGGTCGTCTGACCGCCGGTGCGACGCTGCCGGAATCGGTGCCATCGACGCCGATGGGTGGAGCTCCGCGTTCCGCGACCGCGGGGCCCTCCGAACCCGCGCCGCGGCGCTCCTCGTCCCCCGCGCCGCCGGGCGAGACGCCGATCCGATCGTCCGACGTCCCCGCCCCACCGGCCGGCGCCCCTGATCCACCGCCCGACGCCCCTGATCGGGCCGGACCGAGGTGACGCGCCGCCTCAGGATCTCGTGGCCTGACGACCATCCCTTCGAACGGCGCCCCGCTCCGATCCGGATCCTGGCCGCCTCGGACGAGGCCGACCGATCGCTCGATGACGAGCGCAACCGTGCGTCGCTCGGGCGTGTCGACCTCGTGGTCGGGTGCGGCGATCTCTCGCCCGAACAGATCGGCTTTCTCGGCGACGCGCTCGGCGCGCCCGTCATCTTCGTGAAGGGCAATCACGATCGCGGCGGAGCCTGGCGCAACCCGGCCCACGTCCCGACCCCGGCACGCGGGATCGACGCGCGATCGCTCGCCCCGATCCCGCTGCTCGCGCTGCCGTGGCCGGGGCGCGAGGCCGACGCCGCGCGGCGATCCGAGTCACAGGGGTGGGCCCAGGTGCTGCTTGCGGCGGGACCCTGGCTCCTGCGTCGCCCGGGCCCCTCGATCGTCGTCAGCCACGCGCCGCCGCTCGGCGCGAACGACAACCCGGCGGATCCCTACCACCGCGGGTTCGCCGCGTACCGCTTCCTGCTCGACCGGGTGCGCCCGCAGCTCTGGCTGCACGGGCACGCGGCCCTTGCGGAGGCGTCGTCCTGGCACTGCCGCGAAGGCGCGACGACGCTCGTCAACGTGACCGGGTCCGTCCTCGTCGAGATCGAGCCGCGATGATCTCCGAGCCCGTCTCGAGCCGCCGCGCGCGCCGCCAGGGGCTTCTCGGCAACCGGAACGTCACGCTCATCATCGTCGCGAGGCTCTTCATGAGCGCGTCGCGGTCGCTCGCCGGCGTCATCACGCCCGTCTACCTCGCGCTCATCGGGTTCAGCGCGCTCCAGCTCGGCGAGATGGCCGTCGCGGTCGGCATCGTGAGCGCCGTGCTGTCGACAGCGATCGGGCTCACGTCCGACCGCACGGGCCGGAAGCCGTACCTGGTCGTCGTGCCGCTGTTCGCCGTGCTCGCCGGCCTCGTGTTCGCCGTCTCGCGGTCGCCGCTCGTGCTCGTCGCCGCCGCCTCGATCGGCAGCTTCGGGCGCGGGATGGGGGCGGGCGCCGGAGCCGTCGGCCCGTACCAGCCCGCCGAGCAGGCGCTGGTCACGGAGACCACGCCGGCCGCGCGCCGGAACGTCGCCTTCGGGCGGCTCGCGTTCGCGTCCAGCATGGGCGCGCTCGTCGGTGGGCCGGTGGCGGCGCTGGCGGGGAGCGGGCGGGCCGGAGGCGCTGCGGCGACGGCCGCCTTCCGCGCTCCCTTCGTCGTGGCGGCGGCGTTCGCGCTGATCGCGGGGCTGCTCGCCCTCGGCCTCGTGGAGTCGCCACGACCCCCCATCCCCGCAGGCTCCGGTCCGCACCCCCGCCTTCCTCACCGGTCGATGCCGCTGCTGCTCCGGCTCTGGGCCACGAACAGCGTCAACGGGCTCGCCGTCGGCATGTTCGGCCCGTTCGTGACGTACTGGTTCTTCCGCCGGTACGGCGTCGGTCCCGGGCAGATCGGCGTGCTGTTCGCCGTGATCAACGGAGCGACCGCGCTCTCGACCCTGTCCGCCGCGGGCTTCGCGCGCCGCTGGGGCCTCGTCCGTACCGTGACCGTGGTGCGGATCGTCCAGGCGATCCTCATCGTGCCGATGGTGATGGCGCCGTCGTTCGTGATGGCCGGCGCGATCTACCTCGTCCGGATGGTCGTGCAGCGCATCGGGATGCCGCTTCGGCAGTCCTACGTCCTCGCGATGGCCGATCCGGGGGAGCGGGCCGCCGTCGGAGCCCTGTCGAACCTGCCGAGCCAGGCCACGATGGCCGTCGCGCCGATCGCGGCCGGCTACGTGTTCGACGAGGTCAGCCTGTCGCTGCCGTTCCTGATCGCGGGAACGCTCCAGTTCGTGAACGCGGTCATGTACTGGGGGTTCTTCCGCAACATGCCCCCGGAGGAGGAGATCGCAGCGCGGGCGACGCCGCGGCCCGAGACGTAGCTGCGGTGCGGCCGACCGTCAGACGGCCATGCCCTGGTCGGCCAGGGCCATCCCGACGGCAGCCAGCAGCGCTTCCGGGTCGGGCCGTCCGACCAGCGGCCTGACGCGCTCCGGGCCCTCCGTCTCGATCCAGCTCAGGCTCGCGTCGACGTCCGTCAGCACGAGCGGCAGGTCGGCGTACAGGTCGCGGACGTGAGCCACGAGCTGGCGGCCCGCCTCGCTGCCGCCCGCCGCCCATGCCTCGTAGACGAGCACGTCGGCCCCGTCGGCGAGCGGGCATGGCAGGTCGTGGACGACCGGGCACGGATAGTTCGTCGGCCCGCCGCAGACCTCGACCTGGTATCCCGCGCCGCGCAGGATCGCGGCCTGCTCCGCGGCGACGTCCGGCTGGCGGTGGACGACGACGACGCGGGTCATGCGAACCTCCTTCGGCAACGCCGCCGCCGCTCCGGATGCGGCGGCACGTGCCGCGCTGGGACGTCTGGCGTGCGGTCGAGCCGTACGCTGCCCGCACTCTGCCCCGCCCGGCCCCTCCCGGACAGCGGCAATGGTCCCACACGGGGGAGGCCACGTGGGCCGTGCCCCCGCTCCGCCGGGTGGCAGCCGCCGGCTCTGCCCGCAACCGTCCCGCTCATTCGCACGACAACCCGATGTGACAGCACCGTGATTGCCGCTCAATCGTCACCTGCTCGCGGCCGGGTGCAACGGATGTGTCAGCGACCCGCCGGATGGCTGGCAGGTGGCAACCCGTTTCGTTCGGAGGACGTCGACCGAAGGGGGAGCCAGGAACGGCAGCGAGCGAGCGCCGTCAGTGCCCGTGGGCCGGCGGCACGCGGTGGTAGCGATCCATCAGCCGGACGAGCGCGGCGCGCGCCTCCGCCCACTCCGCCTGGTCGCCGACCAGCACGGCGTCGGGGCCCCAGCGCGCGACCTGGCCCATCGCCATCAGGAGCGCATTGTGCAGGACTCGGCGCGAGTGCCCGCCGTCGACCACACCGAGCACGAGGTAGCGCCGCACGAGATCGAATGGCGCCGTCCACCGCTCGACCCGCACGGTGTCGCCTTCGCGCAGGCTCTCGAGGTACTCGTCGTCACCGACCGGCACCTGTGCGTGCTCGGCCATGTGCCGCACGAGGTCCACCCGCCCGAGCCGAGGGTTGACCAGCGAGTCGAACCGCCCGTCGGCGCCGGCGTCGCGGTAGCAGACCGGGCACGTGGGCGCCATGTACGGTCGCGGAGCGGCGCCGTAGGGCAACCCGCAGCGGCGGCAGAACGTCGCGCCCGCGATCGTCGCCTGGACGCCGCACTGCAGGCAGACCGGCAGCGAGGCCGGCGCGGGCGCCTGGCCGCGGCGGAGGAGGCCCATCACGGCAGGCCCGCGAGACGGTCGAGCGCGAGCGCGACCCCGACCATCTCGGTGTACACATCGTCGAGCGTCCCCGACCGGACCACGGCCCGCAGCCGCGCGCGGAGCTGCCGCGCTTCGCCCGCCTGGTCGCCCCGCTCGAGCGCGGTCAGGCGCGCCAGGAGCTCGCCGCAGGTGGGAAGGCTGTCGGTACTGCCAAGCTGTTCGAGGGGCGCGCGCTCCTGCATCGACGGGATTTCCTCCGGGCTCAGGGACCCCCGCAGTACGATCGCACGGCACCAGCGTCAAGTCACCCGACCCCAGCGGCCCATGCCCGCTGGCCGGTCGTACTACATGCGTCTATCGGTCGCCCGGCCTCAGCCCTTCAGATGTGCCAGCGACGGATCCCCTGCCACATCGCCGCCCGCGCCTGCGCCGACCGGTCGGCGTCGATCGTGCGTTCGGCGTGCCATGAGCGGAGCGGGCCCGGGAGCGGAGGGAGGCGCTGGCCGCAGGCGGGGCACGTCGAGCCCCAGTCGCCGCGATCGGAGTTGCAGAACGGGTCCGCTGCGGCCCGGCGAACCCCTGCTCGTGCGTTGTCCATGCATCCCAGATTGTGCGCCAGAGCGGCCGGACGCGTGATCCGCGACCGAACACGCGGACGCGAGCCGCACGCCGGGAGCTGCAAGCAGCGTGGCACGGGCACCGGTTCCGGCGCCGTCCATCGCACCGTGAGCCGAGGACTCCCTTTCGCCCCGATTAGGATGGTCCGGGATGCGCAGGATGAATCGCCGTCAGATCGGCGTCCTGGTCGCGGTGGCGGTCCCGTCGCTTGCCGTCGCGACCCTTGCCGTCGCCGTGCTCGAGGCGCACGTCCACATCCACAACGCCTCGATCGTGTACCTCACGGCGGTCGTCGCGACAGCCATCGCCGGCGGGACGCCCGGCGCTGTCGTGGCCGCGGTCGCAGCGTTCCTCCTGTACGACTTCTTCTTCGTCCAGCCGCTGCTCACGCTCACCGTCCGCGAACCGTCCGAGTGGCTCGGCCTCGTGCTGCTCCTGTTCGTCGGGATCGTCGTCGGGCAGCTGACGGCGCTCCAGCGTGCCCGCGCGGACGAGGCACGGGCGAGGGAGCGCGAGGCACGCGCGCTGTACGAGATCACGCGGGAGCTCGCGAACCGTGCCTCCACGCCGGCCGTGCTCACGACGATCGCCGGCGTGCTCCGCAACGAGACGAGGATGCGGCGCGTCTGGATCTCGCTCGGCGCCGACGACGCGACCGAGCGGGTCGCCGCGGACACCGCCCCCGACGAACGTGCCCCGGCGGCCGCCACGCAGCGGATCCTCAGGGAGCCGTCGGAAGACGGGCGTGACGAATGGGTGCGCGTGCACGTCCCCACGCTGCCCCGCCGGACCGCCCGAGCCGAGACGACCGGAGGTGAGACCTACCGGGTGCGGATCCGGGCAGGGACGGCGCAGCTCGGCTCGATCTGGGCGCTCCGCGAGCGGGGACCGGATGACCCCGACGCGAGCCAGATCCGGCTGCTGCGCGCTGCCGCCGACCAGATCGGGCAGGCCCTCGCGCACGACCGGCTCGTGACCGAGTCCCAGGCCGCCGAGATCGCGCGGCAGAGCGACGCGCTGAAGTCCGCGCTGCTGCAATCCGTCTCGCACGACCTGCGGACGCCGCTCGCGACGATCCGCGCCGCGGCGGGCACGCTTCGCCCGGACAGCGGCCTCTCGGCGGACGACCGCCGGGAGAGCGCCGAGGCCATCGACCGCGAGGTCGAGTACCTGAACCGGCTCGTCACGAACCTGCTCGACCTGAGCCGCATCGAGGCGGGCGCGCTCCGGGCGGAGCGGGAGGCGTTCGAGCTCGAGGATCTCGTCGGTCGGACGATCGATCGGCTCCGCCCGCGGCTCGACCAGCATCCGCTCGAGGTCGCGCTCGGCGCACCGCCCGTCCTCGTCGATCCGCTCTTCCTCGACGATGCCCTGACGAACGTCATCGACAACGCCCTCAAGTACGCGCCGGCGGATGCCCCGCTGCGGATCTCGGCGCGAGAGCTGGACTCGCGACGTGTCCGGCTGACGGTGGAGGACGGGGGCCCCGGCGCGCCCCCCGAGGCGCTCGACAGGCTGTTCGAGAAGTTCTACCGGGCCGCGGGCACGCGCAGATCGAGGCCTGGCACGGGCATCGGCCTCGCCGTGGTCCGCGGACTCGTGGACGCGATGGGTGGGCAGGTGCGGGCCCGGCCGAGCGCCCTGGGCGGCCTCGCGATCGATATCGACCTCCCGGTGGCGGCGGCGCCCGCCGGGCCGACGGCGGGGCACCGGGCGTGACCACCGCGCAGGGGCACGGCGCCGGCGCGACCGTCCTTGTCGTCGAGGACGACGACGAGACCCGAGCGGTGCTCGCGCGGGAGCTCTCCACGCGCGGGTACCGCGTCGAGGAGGCCGCCGACGGCGCGACGGCGATCCGGCGGTGGGAGGCGCGGCGCCCCGACGTCGTGCTGCTGGACCTCGGGCTCCCCGATGTCGACGGGCTGCAGGTGATCCGCAGGATCCGGCGGGAGGCCACGACGCCGATCGTGATCCTCTCCGGCCGATACGAGGAGCGCGAGAAGGTCGAGGCCCTCGAGCGCGGCGCCGACGACTACGTCACGAAGCCATTCGGGGTGGAGGAGCTGCACGCGCGGCTGCGCGTCGCGATGCGGCACGGCGCCGGGCCGGCGGCCGACCAGCAGGGCCGGCTCGGGTGGGGATCTCTCGTGCTCGAGACGGAGCGCCACGAGGTGCGAGTGGCAGGCGCCCGCGTCGATCTGTCGCCCATCGAGTTCGAGATCCTGCGGGTCCTGCTCGGGAACACCGGCAGGCTCGTGACCAAGGCGCGGCTGCTGCGGTCCGTGTGGGGCGAGGCGTACCAGGGCGAGGACAGCTACGTCTACGTCCACGTCAGCCAGCTCAGGCGCAAGCTCGCCGCGGCGGATCCGGGCGGCGAACTGCGCGGCCTCATCGTGACGGAGCCCGGGATCGGGTACCGCATCGGCGACCGGCGCCCGTAGGCTGTTTCGGCCACGGTCCGGGACGGACGGGCCGAACGGCTGTCGGCGGACGTCACGGGCGCAGGCACCGTCCGAACGTGCGGCTTTAGACCTCCTTGAGAGGCTCGGTCCGTCCGCCGGGCCGTTTCCTCTTGGCGCCGCCTCCTATCGTGGCGACATGGCTCTCCCAGACGCGGCACGGGACGATGACGCGGTCGAGGCGCTCGAGCGCGAGTATGCCCTCGTCGGCAGCGCGATCGCCATGGTGCGGTCCGGCGCCTCCCCGCGCGTGCACGTGTCGGGGCTCCGGTTCGGGCTGCAGATGATCGACTCCGCGAGAAGCCGCGCCGGCCGCGAAGGGCTGCGTGCCGTGCCGCTCTGGACGGCAGACGGCGCGCTGGACGGCATCGCGATCGAGCGACCGGCTCGTGGCTGATCGGGGTGTCGTGCTCCTCGTCGAGGATGACGACGACCTGCGCCGGATCCTGGCACGGCAGCTCCGGGCACGCGGGTACGCCGTCTCGGAGGCCGGCTCGGCCGAGGAGGCCGAGCAGCGGCTCCATGACGAGCCGGCTCCGGGCCTGGTCATCCTCGACATCAACCTGCCCGGTGACACGGGCTGGGACCTGCTGCGCAGCGACGCGCTCGCGGCGGCCGCCTCGCCGCCCGTGGTGATCGAGAGCGCCCTGCCCGTCCGCCCCGGCCGGCTGGTCGAGTTCGGGGTCGCCGGGTACCTGCCCAAGCCGTTTCCGCTCGATACACTCATGGATACGGTCGAGCGCCTGCTCCACAGGAACGAAGCACCCGGGAACGCATGACCGACCTGCAGATCCTCTTCATCGGCATCGCCTGCGCCGTCGCATTGGGACTGTACCTGCTGCTCGTGGAACGGCTTCACCCATGAACCCCATCGACGTCATCGCCGGGATCCTCGTGATCTTCCTGTTCGCGTACCTGATGTGGGCCCTGCTGCGCCCGGAGGACTTCTGAGATGAGCGCGGGCGACCTCGCGACCCTCGTCACGCTCTTCCTTGCGATCGTCGTCGCGACGCCCCTGTTCGGGACGTACATCTACCGCGTCATGGAGGGCGAGCGCGTCCTCCTGAGCCCGGTCCTCCGGCCGCTGGAGCGCGCCGTCTACCGCGTCTGCGGCATCGAGGAGACCGGCGAGATGGACTGGAAGGCATACACCATCTCGGTCCTCGTCATGGCCGCGGTCGCGATCGTGGCCGGCTACGTGGTGCTCCGGCTGCAGAACGTGCTGCCGCTCAACCAGGGACACATCCCCGCCCAGTCCCCGGACCTGGCCTTCAACACGTCGGTCAGCTTCGAGACGAACACCGACTGGCAGAACTACTCGGGCGAGACGGGCGCCACGTATCTCTCCCAGGCCGGCGTGCTCGCCGTCCGCAACTTCACTTCGGCCGCGACCGGCATGGCCGTCGCGATCGCGCTGTTCCGCGGGCTGACCCGGCGGAGCGCGAAGACGCTGGGCAACTACTGGGTCGACCTCACGCGGGGGGTCCTCTATGTGCTGCTGCCGGTGTCCGTCGTGGGCGCGCTGGTCCTCGTCTGGCAGGGCGTACCGCAGACGTGGGAGCCGTCCCAGGTCGTCCACACGCTGCAGGGCGCCGTCCAGACGATCGCGGTCGGACCGGTGGCCTCCCAGGAATGGATCAAGGAGATGGGCAACAACGGGGGCGGCTTCTTCAACGCCAACTCCGCCCATCCCTTCGAGAACCCCAACGGGCTGACGAACTGGCTCGAGATGTTCGCCCTCCTGCTGACCGCGTCGTCGCTGACCTTCACGTTCGGGAAGTACGCGGGCAACCAGCGACAGGGCTGGACGATCTTCGCGGCCATGTACGCGATCCTCCTCGTCGGCGCGATCGCTGCCATGCACCTCGAGTACGCCGGCAACCCGCTGTTCCCCTCCGACGTCCTGCAGGCCGGACTCGGCAACATGGAGGGCAAGGAGGTCCGCTTCGGATCCGCAGTCAGTGGCCTCTTCGCCGCCATGACGACCGGCACGAGCACCGGCGCGATCAACTCCTGGCACGACAGCCTGATGCCGCTCACCGGGCTCGTGCCGCTCTTCAACATGGAGCTGGGTGAGATCACGCCGGGCGGGATCGGCGCCGGCATGTACGGGATGCTGACGATCGGCGCGATCCTCGCCGTCTTCATCGCCGGGCTGATGGTCGGCCGCACGCCTGAGTACCTCGGCAAGAAGGTCGAGGCGTACGAGATCAAGATGGCGATGCTGACGGCGCTCGTGCTCGGCGCCAGCATCCTGGGCTTCACGGCGCTCGCGACGGTCACGAAGCCGGGCCTCGCCGGGCCCCTCAATCCGGGGCCGCACGGCTTCAGCGAGATCCTCTACGCCTTCTCGAGCCAGACGGGCAACAACGGCTCCGCCTTCGCCGGCCTGAACGGCAACACGGTCTTCTACAACATCACCGGTGCGTTCGCGATGCTCATCGGCCGCTACGGGATGATCATCCCGATCCTGGCGCTGGCCGGCTCCATGGCCGCCAAGCGCCCTGTCGCCGCGTCGCTCGGCACGTTCCCGACCACGGGCGTCCTGTGGGTCGTGCTGCTCATCGGCGTCGTGGTCATCGTCGGCGCGCTCACCTTCTTCCCCGCCCTCTCACTCGGGCCGATCGTCGAGCAGCTCCTCCTGAATGCCGGAAAGGTCTTCCCGTGACCGCCGCGCGGTCCCTCATGTCGATCGAGCTGCGCCGCGGCACACGCCGCTTCCAGCGCTTCGTCTCGCTGCGTGGCGCCAAGCCCGGCCCGACGCCCCCGCCGACGCGCGGCATCCTGGATCCCGAGTTCCTGCGCAGCGCGATCGGGCCGGCGTTCCGCAAGCTCGATCCGCGCCTGCTGATCCGCAACCCGGTCATGTTCGTGGTCGAGCTGACTGCCGCGCTGGTCACGCTCACCTGGATCGCCAACGTCACCGGCTTCGAGCCGGTCCGCGGGCCGTCGGGCTTCGGGTTCCAGCTCCAGATCGCGATCTGGCTGTGGTTCACGGTCCTGTTCGCCACGTACGCCGAGGCCCTCGCCGAGGCGCGCGGGCGGGCGCAGGCGGCGACCCTGCGGAAGACGCGCTCGGAAACCAGCGCCCGCCGCCGGCGTGCGGACGGCACGCTCGAGGACGTCGGGTCGTCGGAGCTGCGCAAGGGCGACGTGATCGTCGTCGAGGAGGGCGAGACGATCCCCGGCGACGGCGACGTCATCGAGGGAGTCGGCTTCGTCAACGAGGCGGCCATCACGGGCGAGTCGGCGCCGGTCCTGAAGGAGCCGGGCACCGACATCCGCAGCTCGGTCACCGGCGGAACGACACTCACCAGCGACCGGCTCGTCATCCGCGTGACCGCCAACCCCGGTGAGACGTTCCTCGACCGCATGATCGGACTCGTCGAGGGCGCGAAGCGGCAGCGCACGCCGAACGAGATCGCGCTGGCGATTCTGCTCGCGGGTCTGACCGTCATGTTCCTGATGGCCGTCGTGACGCTCCGGCCGTTCGGGCTCTACGCCGGGACGACCGTGGGCACGGTGCCGCTCGTGGCGCTGCTCGTCTGCCTCATCCCCACGACGATCGGCGGGCTGCTCTCCGCGATCGGGATCGCGGGAATGGACCGTGTCGCGCGCTTCAACGTGCTCGCGATGAGCGGTCGGGCCGTGGAGGCGTCGGGGGACGTGGACGTGATCCTGCTCGACAAGACCGGCACGATCACGTACGGCAACCGGCTCGCGGCATCGATCACGCCGGCTCCCGGCATCCCGGAGGTCGAGGCGGTCCGCGCGGCGCTCGTCTCATCGATCCGGGATGAGACCCCCGAGGGACGCTCGGTCGTGGAGCTCGCCCGCCGGCGGCTCTCCGAGCTCGGCCAGCCCGGGGGCACCGGCGACCAGGCGGGGCTCGATTCGATCGCGGCGACGATCGCGGAGGAAGTCCCGTTCCGGGCCGAGACCCGGACGAGCGGGGCGAAGCTCGTCGATGGAAGCCACGTGCTCAAGGGCGCGGTGGACGCCATCGGCGCGGATCTCGACCGGGCCATGCCACGGGAGGTCCTGGCCGAGACCGAGGCGATCTCCGACCGTGGCGCGACCCCGCTCGCGCTGCGGAACGACGGCCGCGTGCTCGGCGTGATCGAGCTCAAGGACACCGTCAAGGAGGGACTGCCCGCCCGCTTCGAGCAGTTCCGGAAGATGGGCATCCGGACCGTGATGGTGACGGGCGACAACCCGCGCACGGCGGCCAGCATCGCGCGCGAGGCCGGCGTCGACGACTTCATCGCCGAGGCGAAGCCGGAGGACAAGATGGCCTTCATCCGCGCCCAGCAGGCGGACGGCCATCTCGTCGCCATGACCGGCGACGGCACCAACGACGCCCCGGCGGTCGCCCAGGCCGACGTGGGGCTGGCGATGAACAGCGGCACGTCGGCGTGCAAGGAGGCGGCCAACATGGTCGACCTCGATTCCGACCCGACCAAGCTGCTCGAGGTCATCGCGATCGGCAAGCAGCTGCTCATCACGCGCGGCTCGATCACGACGTTCTCGATCGCCAACGACGTCGCCAAGTACTTCGCGATCGTGCCCGCCCTGTTCGCGAGTGTGTACCCGCAGCTCAACGCGCTGAACATCATGGGCCTGGCCACGCCGGAGAGCGCGATCCTGTCGGCCGTCATCTTCAACGCGCTGATCATCATCGTGCTCGTACCCCTGGCGCTCCGCGGCGTCTCGTTCCGGCCGGCGCCGGCAAGCGTCCTCCTCCAGCGCAACCTGCTGGTCTACGGGCTCGGCGGCATCGTCGCGCCGTTCATCGGCATCAAGGCGGTCGACATCGTCGTCTCCGCCCTCCACCTCGCATAGGACTCCCCAGTGACGTCGTTTCTCCGCCACCAGGTCTACCCCGCGGTCGCGCTGCTCGTGGCGCTGACCGTCGTCACCGGCGTGATCTACCCTGCCGTCGTCACCGCCGTCGCGCAGATCGCCTTTCCATCACAGGCCAACGGGTCGATGATCGTGGTCGACGGGAAGGCCGTCGGTTCCTCGCTGATCGGGCAGTACTTCAACGAGCCCAGGTACTTCTGGGGCCGCCCGTCGGCCGCGGTCTCCGCGGCCGACCCGAACGGCTATGACGCCAGCAACTCCGGCGGCAGCAACCTGGGTCCGACGAACGCGACACTGATCGAGCACGTCGTCCAGCGCGTCGATGCGCTCCGCAAGGCGAACGGAGGCGGGCCCGTCCCGGTGGACCTCGTCACCAGCTCCGCGTCCGGGCTCGACCCTGACATCAGCCCGCAGGCCGCCGCCTACCAGGTCGACCGCGTCGCGAAGGCGCGCGGGATGAGCGTCGCCGCCGTCACGGCCGCGGTCGCACGCTTCACGCAGCAGCCGATCCTGGGCTTCCTGGGCGAGCCCTCCGTCAACGTCCTCGAACTCAACCTCTACCTCGACGGCCTGATCCGATGACACCGGAGACCGACCTCGACCGGGACGCCTTCGACTTCCGTCCCACGGGCAACGAGATGCTCGCTCGAGTGCGGGACGAGGGAGCCACCGGCCGGGGACGGCTGCGGGTCTACCTGGGGATGGCGCCGGGCGTCGGCAAGACGTACCGGATGCTCGAGGAGGGGCACCGACGCCTCGCCCGCGGCACCGACCTGGTGATCGGCTACGTCGAGCCGCACGGACGTCCCCGGACGATCGAGCTGCTGGAAGGGCTCGAGGTCGTTCCAAGACGTCACATCGAGTACCGCGGCGTGGTCGTCGAGGAGATGAACACCGGGGCGGTGGTCGAGCGACACCCGACCGTGGCGCTGATCGACGAGCTCGCGCACTCGAACGTTCCCGGATCGGAGCACGAGAAGCGCTGGCAGGACGTGGAGGAGATCCGCGACGCGGGCATCCACGTCGTGAGCACGATGAACGTGCAGCACCTCGACTCCGTCGCCGACGCCGTGGCGACCATCACCGGGGCGCCCGTCCACGAGCGCGTGCCGGACGATGTCCTGCTCCGCGCCGACGAGATCGAGCTCGTCGACATCAGCCCCCACGCCCTTCGCCAGCGGATGAAGCACGGCAACATCTACCCGCCTGACCACGCGCAGGTTGCGCTCGACCGATTCTTCACCGAGGCGAACCTGACCGCGCTCCGCGAGCTCTCGCTGCGGCTCGTCGCGCAGCGGGTCGAGGGCCAGCTCGAAGGCTCCATGGCGGGCCAGGAACTGCCGCTGGTCACGGAGCGCGTGCTCGTCCTGGTGGACGGCAGCCCCGCCTCGGTTCGGGCCGTCCGCCGAGCCGCCACGCTCGCCGGCCTGCTGCACGCCGCCCTCGCCGCGGTCGTGGTCGACACTCCCGAGTCCGAGCGGCTGCCGTTCGACAGGGCGCGGGACCTGCAGGAGGTCATCGACGACGCCGTGGACCTCGGGGCCGACGTGGTGCGGGTGCAGGCGAGGGACGTCGCGTCCGGCATCGAGCAGGCCGCGCGAACCCGCCGCGCCACGCACGTCGTGCTGCCGTACCACGAGCGGTCCCGCGTGAGCCGGCTGCTCGAACCGCCGCTCGTCGAGCGCGTATCCGGCCGCCTCCCCGACGTCGAGGTGCACGTCGTCGCTGCGTCGACGAAGCGCCCGTAGATCCAGCCCGCCGACGGCCATCGGACGCCCGAGGCGGATCGTCGGCGGTCCAGGCGCGGCGGCGGCGGACAGTTCCCGGTTCAGGCGCCGGCGGCGGACAGCTCCCGGTCGAACGAGATCGGCCGGAGCCCGCAATGGGCCGGGGTGCCGCGGCCAGGCGGCCGGCATGCGCCCCCCCTCCACGACATGCCACCGGGCGGGCGCGTGGACGGCCGGGCGACGCCTCAGAGCTGCCCGGACGGCAGCTGCCGCAGGCCGGTCGGCAGGTCGGTCAGGCGGACGACGTGGGTGTCGGTCGTGCCCGACGAGGGATTGCCCTCGCGCCAGATCGCCCATCCGTCGCCGAACGCGACGAAGTCGGGCTGGCGGAGTCCCTCGACCGCCTCGGCGGCGGGGAGCCCCGGCTGCCAGAGCACGAGATCGGTCGCGAACGATCCGTCGGCCTGGGGAGCTGCGACGATCCACCCGATCCATCCAGCCGTCGCCGCGAGCCCGAACGACAGCACGTGCCCGCCCGGCACCATCGGCACGCGGGGACCCGGGACCCGGGCCGGCGCCCCGCCGGCGAGCGATGCGACCTCGACGGATCCGTCCACCGCGTCCTCCCGCGCCCACGCCAGCAGGTCGCCGCCGATCGTCGCGTCCTTGACGTGCGTGTCGACCACGCGCGGCGTCGCCGACACGGACGGAACGAGCACGAGGGTCCCGTCGTTCGGGTCGGTGGCGACAGGCGTCGGCCCGGCACGGACGCCGACGTAGAACATCGCCTGGCCGGACAGACCGATCTGCGAGACGTAGGAGGCGACGTCGATCTGTCGGACGATCGTCGCCGTGCCGGCGTCCCGGATGACGATCCGCGTGGAGACCGGGGCGGCACCGGCTGCCGCGTCGAGCGTGTACACGATCCGGGTGCCGCCGGCGGCGAGGAGCGGCGGGTTGACAGAGGCCCCCGCGCCGCCGATCGCAATTCGCGTGTTCACGCCGGACGCGACCACCCTCGCCGTCCCGTCGGCCACCCTCAGCGTCACGATCTGCCACCCCAGCCCCGACGGCCCCGCACCCTGTCCAACGCTGGCAGGCGGTCCCGTCGCCGACGCGCCGTGCACGGCGGCCTCGGCGCTCCACGTCTCGAGCCAGGCGAGACCCGTCGACGTCGCGGCCAGGTCGATGGCCTCGTGGCCGCGCGGGATCACGGCGACCACGGAGGACGTGCCGGCCGCGAGATCGAACCGACGCACGACGGTCCGACCGGTAACGGCCGACGTGACGAGCTGGTAGACGTTGTCGCCGACGATGACGTCCTCCGCGGGCAGTGCGCCTGGCACGTCGGGGACCGGACGGAGGACGCCCGTCGGGACGACGAGGGAGGGGCCGGTGATCGAGGGGACCGTACTCGTCGACGGGACCGCCGTCCGCGCGACGGCGCCGGGGCCCGGAGACGCTCCGGCAGCTGACCGGGAGGCCGCCGCGAGCCCCCCGCCGACGAGACCGGCGGCGACGAGGAGCGTGGCGACGAGCGTGACCCGAGGCGCGATGCCCTGCCGGATCCCGGGAAGCCGGTGGCGCGAACGATGCACCGCGAACGCGGCGTCGCACACGCGCGAGACGGGGATGCGCCGCCGCCTGCGCTGCTCCGGGCCGCGCTTTCCCCGACCGATCCCCCTGTAAAGCACGTCGCCCCCTGCCCGTCACCGACAGCCGCGGTCGCGACCTGCTCCACGGTCCGCGGGGGACGAGCGTGCGACAGGGCGGCTCACACCGGCCCCCTCAGCATGCCGATCCCACGGCTGCCGTCAAGCCCCAGCGGGGTCCGAGCGGCCACAGCCACGCCTCTGGAACGTCGCTCTCGATGTGGGCACGGCCGGGCTCACGAGCGGGGCGCGGGAGGTGTCGAACGCGCGCGGGGCGGGACGGTCGCGACATCAGAACGGAGGAGCGGCAGGAGGTCGGGCGCGGCCGCGCTACCCTCCTCGCACGCGGCCGGGGAACGTGGCGCGGAACGCGGCCAGGGCCACGGACTGGAGGGGTCGATGCCGAACCGGATGCTGGAGCGGTTCCGGGCAGGAGCCACGGGTATCCTCGTGCTGCTGCTCGCGCAGTTCGCGCTCGGGATGATCGCCAACCTCTACGTCGAGTTCCCGAGCCCACTCGCGGGCGGCGACGCGTTCGCATGGGCGTTCGGCCACTCGCTCGTGGTTCCGGTTCACGTGCTGCTGGCCGCGCTCCTGCTCGCGGCCTCGCTCGTCACCGCGGAGGTCGCGGCCTGGAGCGGAGTGCCGACCGTGGCCCGAAGCGGCGTCGCCGGTCTGCTGCTGGTCCTCGTCGCTGCCGTGTGCGGGATCTGGTTCCTCACCGACGGGCAGGGCAACGCCAGCTCGCTGCTGATGGCCTTTGCCTTCATGGGCGCGTTCGTCGCATACGCCGCAGGGCTGCACGCGGCGCGGTCCGCGGCACCCAGCCACTGACGCCACGCGCCCCTGCTCGCGGCCCCAGGGGCGCCCGACGCCGCGCCCCGGCGCCCCGTCGTGTCCCCTCGGAGATCGTTCCTCGCGGAGAGGCCGATCGCACCGGAACCCGCCGCATGCCGCGGAGGGCCGCAGTCGTCAGTCGACCACATCCGCCCTGCCGCACGGGACGCCTGCCTCGGCGCCCTCGCGGGAGACGGCGAACGCCGGGCTCGTCGCCGGCTCGGGAACGAGGCCGCCCGCGAGCGTCACGTCGCCGGGCGCGGCCGTGGACACGTCGACGACGGACTGCGGCGAGGTTCGAGCGACCTTCGATCCGGCGCGCGTTGCGGCAGCCTGGATTGCGGCGATGGCGCCGACCGCGAGCGCGCCAAACACGATGAGGCCGGCCCGGATACCCCAGCCTCCCGCGATCGTGCCGAGCAGGAACGCGCCGATCGGCGTCGATCCGCCCATCAGCAGCACGTAGATGCTCATGATCCGGCCGCGCAGCGCGTCGGGCGTGCGCACCTGGAGGAGCGTGTTCGCCGTCACCGACGCCACCACTCCGGCGAAGCCCGCGACGACCATGAGCGCGAGGCTCACCGCGTAGGCCGACGACAGCCCGAGCGCGATCAGCAGGCCGCCCAGGCCGAGCCCGCCGATCGCCAGCCGGCGCTCGCTCGGCCTCCTGTCGCTCGCGAGCACGATCCCGGCGAGCAGCGAGCCCGCGCCGAGGGCCGACATCAGGGTGCCGAAGCCGGTGACGCCGCGGTGCAGCGCGACCGCGAGCAGCGGCAGGGCGACCTGCCAGTTGAACCCGAGCAGCCCGACGACGCCGAACAGCGCGACGACGACCCGAAGCGACGGCGCCGTGACGGCGTAACGGATCCCTTCGGCCAGCTCGGACGTCATCCGGACGCCCGCCGGACGTCGCCGCACCGTCGAGTGCCGTGGCCGGACCGCGGCGAGGACCGCGACCGCCGGCACGTAGCTGGCGGCATTGAGGAACAGCGCGCCGGGGATGCCCC
The DNA here is from genome assembly GCA_021785175.1 of Chloroflexota bacterium. Classification (GTDB taxonomy): domain Bacteria; phylum Chloroflexota; class Limnocylindria; order Limnocylindrales; family CSP1-4; genus JAJYNJ01. The sequence goes on from JAJYGH010000026.1 coordinate 46,913, forward strand.
ACGTGGCCACCGCGATGCCACCCACCGCGCCACCGACGAGGCGCGCGAGGTTGAACTGGATGCTGTTCATGGCAACCGCGTCGGCGACCAGATCGGGTCCCACGAGCTCGGGCACGAATGCCTGTGCGGCCGGGTTGTTGAAAGCGTTCGTCAGGCCGAGCATCAGCGCGAGGACGGCCACTTCCCAGACCTGAACCGTGCCGCTCACGACGAGCACCCCGAGGATCGCCGCCTGGAGGGCCGCGGCGGTCTGCGTCGCGAGCAGCAGGCGCCGACGCGGGAGCCGGTCGGCGATGACCCCGCCGATCAACGGGAACACGAGCAGCGGCAGGAACTGGAGCATCGTCACCGTGCCGAGCACCACGGCGGAGTGCGTCAGCTCGAGCACGAGCCAGCTCTGCGCCACGGCCTGTGCCCACGTGCCGACACCCGAAACGAGCTGGCTGGACCAGTACCAGCGGAAGTCGGAGACGAGCATCGAGGCGGGGAGGCGGACCCGCGCCCCCACGGGCTTCGAGCTCCGCGCGAGTGGTCGGCTCCCGGCGGACTCTGGGCTCCCGGCGGGCTGCGAGCTTTCGACCGGCTGCATGATCGCCGCCGGCCGCGATCCCCTCCGCGGAGCAGACGGCCCCGGCCGCCCTGGGTCGGTCGGGCTCACGCCCGCACCTCCATCTCCGGTTCGGCCACGTCCTGCTCCGCCGTCGACGCATCCCCGGCCACTCCCGCCTCGAGACGGTCGAGGAGGCGGTTCAACGTCGCGACGCCGTCGGCTCCGAGCGCCCGCTCGAGGAGCGCGCTCCATTCGGCGGAGCGGTCCACGAGGAGTCGGCCGATCGACGCGCCGGTCCGGGTCGGCGACAGCACCCGGCGGCGCCTGTCGTCCGGGTCGGACGCGGACGCGAGCAATCCGTCCCGCTCGAGCACGTCGGCGAGGCGCTTGACGTTCATCGGGTCCGCATAGAGCCGTCGGGCCAGCTCGCGGAGACCGGTTCCGGGCCGCTCGGCGACGGCCCGGAGCACCGCGGCCTGGGGGCCGGTGAGCCCGAGGTCGGCGATCCGGCTCTCCCAGCCCGATCGGATGCGTCGGTGCGCGCGGCCCACGCGGTACCCGATCGCGCTCTCGAGCGTGCGCGCCGAAACGTCCGGCCCGGCGTCCGGGCGCGCCCCGCCAGCGACGTCGGCCGGTGTGTCGAATGGCGTGGCGTCGCCCATCCCCGCCCTGTCGTCCATCCCCGCCCTGACGCCAGGGCCGAGCCCCACGCCCCCCGCGGCAGCACCGGGCGCCGCGGCCGCCGATGTTTCCTGGCTGTTCACACGTCAATTGTAGTCATTACTACGACTGTCGGCCTCGGAAGGCCTGCGTTCGTCGCGGCCGGGCATCGCTCAGGCCCAGGCGAGGGCCGAGCGCTCCGCCCAGTAGTCACCGGCCGGTTCGGCGAGAGAGGCGAGATCGTCCAGGTCCTCGGCCGAGACCGGGGCCTCCAGCGCAGCGACATTGCTCGCCAGCTGGTCCGCCGTGGCGGCTCCGGACAGGACGACGTCCGCCCAGGGCTGCGCAAGCGCCGCCGCCATCGCGAGCGCATCGAGCGAGGCGTCGTGCCGCGCCGCGACCCGCTGCAGGGCCGCGTGCCCGGGCAGGAGCAGACGCCCGTTGGCGAGCGCCTCCTTCACGATCACGCCCCACCCAGCGTCATGCGCCTCCGCCAGCGCGGGACCTGCGGACGGCTCGAGCAGGTTCCACGTCGCCTGCACGGATCCGAACGGATTCACCCCATCGACGCGGACGCCGAGCGCGGCCCGCACCACGGCGGCCTGATTCGGCCCGCTCACGGTCAGGCCGATCGCGAGTCCCTCCTCGCACAGCCGCGCGAGCTCCCGCAGGACGTCCGGGTTCTCGAGCACGCCGCTCTCGAACGTGGCCGAGTGGATCTGGTACAGCCGGAGCCACGTGCCGAGCAGCCGGCGGCTCTCCGCGAGCTGCGACCGGAGCATCTCGAGGCTGTGCTCCTTGACCTCGTGCACCGGCGCGTCCATGCGCCACTCGCCGACGTACCGGTATCCCCACTTGGACCCGACCGTGACGTGCGGCGCGTCGTCGTTCCGCCCCGTCAGCCACGAGGCGAGGAACTCCTCCGCCCGTCCGTACGAGCGTGCCACGTCCACGTATCGGAGCCCGAGCGCGACCGCCTCGTCGAGCAGCGCGTGCGTCCGCGCCTCCATCGCGCCGGGGCTCCGGTCCTGCCCGAGGTCACGCTCGCGGCCGACGTTGATGTAGGCGGGCCGGCCGACCGCCGCAAGACCGAGCCCGATCGGCGTGACGTCGAGCCCGGTCGATCCGAACGGCCGCAGGGTCACAGGCGGCACGCGAGCGCCTCCTCTCGATCCACGTCGTACCGATCCATCCCGGTCACACCCTCCTCCGCCTGCCCGTGTCCCACGCCGATCCCTGCCCGAGCAGGACAGGCCGCGCGAACAGGTCGGCACGGTGGCGGCCCGTGGCCGCGGCACCGTGGCCGCCCGCGTCGGGATTGCCGCCGGCGCCCGGAACGTCGCGCGAACCCGTCACTTCGCCGACGCTCCCTCCGGCTTCGGGCGGCTCGGACCGGGCCCGGCGGGCCAGGACTCCGGCACGGCCGACGCGTCGCGTTCGGAGGCGACGAGGTGCGTCACGGCGTCGATCGGCGCGAACGCGGACTGGGCCACGAACGACCAGCGGGATCGGCCAGCGCTATTCGGCGCTGGTAGCCATCGTAGCGCCCGTGGTTGCTCTCGTGGTTGCTCTCGTTGACGCGGCGCCACAGCCGGTCGGGCGCACGATCCCGGCGCTCGACGACACGCGCGCCCGCGCGCATCCGCCGGCTCCCGACCTGTGCCTCGACCTGCGGGTTGCCTGCGCGCTCAGGAGCCAGGCGGCTGGCCGGACTCCACGATCGTCGTCGGCGCGTTGTGCACGGACGCGATCGCGGGAACGGACCCCAGCCGCCCGGCCCGATAGTCCTCGAAGGCCTGCAGCAGCTCCGCCCGCGTGTTCATCACGAACGGGCCGTACCACGCCACCGGCTCGCCGATCGGGCGGCCGCCCAGGACGAGCACGTCGAGGCTCGGACTCCGGCTCTCCTGGACCGCGTCGGCCTGGATCGTGACCGCATCGCCCGCGCCGAAGACCGCGAGCTGGCCCGTTCCGATCGGGCGTCGCTCGGCTCCGACGGCGCCGCGACCGCTCAGGACGTACACGAGCGCGTTGTGGTCCTCGCGCCACGGCAGCACGAGCCGTGCCGTCGGAGCGAGCGTCGCGTGGATGAACGTCATCGGCGTGTACGTCGACCCGGGGCCGGGGTGGCCGGCGACCTCTCCGGCGATGACGCGCACGAGCGCGCCGCCGTCGGGCGAGGCGAGCAGCGCGACCTCGCTCGCGCGGAGGTCCTGGTATCGCGGAGCCGCCCATTTCTGCGCGCGCGGCAGGTTCACCCACAGCTGGATGCCGTGGAACAGGCCGCCGCTGACGACGAGCGATTCCGGCGGCTTCTCGACGTGCAGGATCCCGGCGCCGGCCGTCATCCACTGCGTGTCGCCGTTCGTGATGACCCCGCCGCCCCCGTTCGAATCCTGGTGCTCGAACGTGCCGTCCATCACGTACGTCACGGTCTCGAACCCGCGATGCGGGTGCCACGGCGTGCCCTTCGGCTCGCCGGGCGCGTACTCGACCTCCCCCATCTGATCCATGTGGACGAACGGGTCGAGGTCGGCCAGGTCCGCGCCCATGAACGCGCGACGGACGGGAAACCCCTCGCCCTCGAACCCGCGCGGGGCCGTGGTCACCTGTCGCACCGGCCGCTGGCGCGCGGCGAGCGGATCGGGCTCCGGGATGCGGGGCAGGACGGTGATGTCGGGGACACTGACGGCAGGCATGTGCTTCTCGCTCAGGGCGACCGGCGGGCGGTCGCGGGTTCGGGGCGGGTGATCATCTCGCGCCCCGGCCGTCGGCACGCCCCGGAGGCGGCTCGGCTGCCTTCGAGAGTCGCTCGAGCAGCGCCCGCAGCCGCGCGATCGACGCGGGATCGAGCCGCTTCCCGACTTCCTCATCGAGCACGGCGGCGTGGTGGGCGAGTGCGGCGGGCACGGCTTCCAGGCCGGCGGGCGTCAGCTCGGCGTAGGTGCCGCGCCGGTCCTGCGGGCACGTGACGCGCGCGACCAGGCCGGCGGCGACGAGATCGTCGACGCGGCGGGTCAGGCCGCTCGGCGTGAGGCCTGCCCGGTCCGCGAGTTCGCGCAGGCGCAGCCGGTGCTGCGGCGCCTCCGCCAGGGGCAGCAGGACGCCGAGCGCGTCGGGACCCACGACGGCGCAGCCGGACGAGCCCCGTTCGAGGGACCGATCCAGCGCGGCGTGGGCGGCGACCAGCGCCGACCAGAGCCGGACGCTCGGCGACACGCACGCGTCGTGGTGGACCGCGGGCCGGCTCCCGGCGGATGCCGGGCGGAGCGTTCCCGACGCGGCGCGCGTGCCAATTCGCATGGGGGATTGGCTCATGCGGCCGCCGACTGCTCCTGGGTCACCCGGCGCACACTGTCCGCGAACGAGCCGACGACGTCGGCCAGGTCGGTCAGCAGGGCGGCATCGGGCGACCCCCCGTCGGGCGACCCCCCGTCGTCGCCGAGCCGTTCCGCCGCGTTCGCGACGCCGAGCCGCCGCTCGAACGGCACCGCGCCCGCGAATGCGAGCACGGCTGCGGCGTGGTCGAGCGCATGGCGCACGCCGCCCGTGCCCGGCGTGGCGCCCAGGAGCAGGACCGGCTTCCCGGCAATCGCCGCGGACGAGCGCGGGCGCGATGCCCAGTCGATCGCGTTCTTCACGACGGCAGGCAGGCTGCGGTTGTACTCGGGCGTGACGACGAGGAGGGCGTCGGCGGACGAAACGGCGTCGCGGAAGGCGCGTACCTCCGCCGACGCGTCGGCCGCCTCGAGGTCCGCGTCATAGAACGGGAGCCGCTCGATCGCGACCGGTTCGACGATCGCGTCGTCGGGAAGGACCCGGACGACGGCGCGCAGCAGGGCGCGGTTCAGCGATGCCCGGCGCGCGCTGCCGAGGAGCGCCGCGATCCGCAGCGGCCGCCGATCGGGATCCGGGATCCGCGTGGACGGGACGAAGGGGAAGGCCGGCCCGAGCCGGCCGACGCCGGTCGTGGTGGTGAAGGCGTTGTCATTCATTGCTGCTGCAATTATTGTCCACGCAACTAGATCTCGTCAAGGGCTTCGAGGCGGCGCCAAAGAACGGCAGCCGGCACACGGAGTAGGGTTCGAGGCGCGGCGAATCCGATCGACGACTGGGCGGCGGGCGAGCGACGGGGCGCCGCGAACAGGGGGCAGGCGATGGCGACACCGCAGACAGGGATCTTCGCGCTCGGAACCATGTCGCACGGCTGGCTGGAGCTGGACGCCCGGCCCGACGTGGACCCGCGGGCGCTCGTCGGCCTCGTCGCCGGCCTCCGCGAGCCGCGCACGACGATCGGCGGCGTGAACCTCGTCGCGGGCTTCCGGCCCGAACTGTGGGCCGCCGTCGCTCCCGGCGACTCCCCTCCCGGCCTGCGAGGCTTCGACGCTCCCGTTGCCGGCCCGGACGGCTACACGCTCCCGGCGACGCAGCACGACGTCGTGGTGTGGATCGCCGGCGGCGCCTATGACGTCGTCTTCGACGCGTCCCGCGGGGTCGTGTCGACCGCAGCCCCGCTCGCGACGCTGGCGCACGAGATGGTCGGCTGGCCGTACCACCGCGACCTCGACCTGACGGGGTTCGTCGACGGGACGGAGAACCCGACGATTGTGAGCGCAACGTCCGAGGCGGTGATCGCCGAGGGATCCGGCGCCGGCGGCAGCGTGCTGCTGCTCCAGCAGTGGGAGCACGACGCGATGGCGTGGGAGCGACTACCGATCGCGGAGCAGGGCCTCGTGATGGGCCGCTCGCGCATCAACGGGGCCGAACTCGATCCGCTGCCCGCGACTTCGCACGTGGCGAGGACGAACCAGGACACGTTCGGGAAGATCTTCCGGCGGAACATCCCGTGGGGGCGCCTGACCAGGCACGGCACGATCTTCGTGGGGTTCAGCCGCGACAGGGAGCGGCTCGACGCGATGCTCGGCAGCATGGTCGGGCGCGATGGCGAGCGGGATGCCCTGACCCGGTATGCCCGGGCGATCGGCGGCGCCTATTACTTCGTGCCGTCGAGCGAGGCGCTCGGGGCGTTTGCGGGCGGTGCAGGCGACTGACCCGATCGGCGACCGGTCAGCGCGTGCCGGGGGCGACCTCGACCGGCGGAGGCTCGGCCGCCCGCACCTCGTCCGGGCCCGGACGGACTGGGGCCGCGCCCGGCGACGAGACCGGCAAGGAGCACGCCGGGAACCTGGCGGATCGCCGTCTTGTGCAGGTAGACGCCGTCGTCGTGGAACTCGCGGCGCGTCGCGATGACGGCCTCGAGTCGCTCGACCGTCGCCGGCAGAGATCAGGCCGCGGTTGTCGCCGGAGCGGCAGAGACAGCCGAGAGCACGGGTGGCGCGCGAAACGCAGGCGGTGCCGATCGGCCTGATGTGCCGCTGACATCGCGCTTGCTATCGTCGCGCCATGGGATCCCTCGCGGCCATCGCGCGCCGCTTCCTGCACGAGTTCCAGCGCGACGACGCGCCGGGCTTGTCCGCGGAGCTCGCGTACCGGTTCCTGTTCGCGATCTTCCCGTTCGTGATCTTCCTCGCGGCGCTGACCGGCTTCGTCGCGCAGTGGGCCGGCATGCAGAACCCCACCACTCAGCTGCTCAACGCGGCGGGGCCGAACGTCCCGGGCGGCCTGGATCAGGTGATCCGCCCGCAGCTCGAGGCCGTCCTGAACAACCGGCACCCGGAACTGCTCTCCGTCGGGGCGATCGGCGCGCTCTGGGCCGCGACGGGCGGGACGCAGGCGGTCATGAAGGCGATGAATCGGGCGTTCGAGGTCCAGGAGACGCGCTCCTTCATCGGCAAGTACCTGATGGCGATCGGGTTGACGCTGCTGGGCAGCGCCGGGCTCATCGTGGCCGTGGTCGGGATCGTCGGCGCGTCGCTCCTGACCGAGCACACCGCATCCTCGGCCGGGCTCGGCACGGACGCCTACCGGACCATCGCGATCTTGCGCTGGCCGGTCGTGTTCGTGCTGCCCGCCGCCGCCGTCGGCGTGGTGTACAGGCTCGCACCCAACGTGCGCATTCCCTGGCGCTGGTGCCTCCTCGGCGGCGGCCTCTTCGCGGTGCTGTGGCTCGTCGTGACGGCGCTGTTCGCGTCATACGTCTCGAACTTCAGTCACTACGGCAACACCTACGGGGCGCTCGGAGGCGTCATCGTGCTGATGCTGTGGTTCTACCTGTCGGCGCTGGTCCTGATCGTCACGGCCGAACTGGTCGCGGTCATCCTCAAGGAAGTCCGGCCGGAGCACGTCGAGGAGGCGAGAAGGGCGACGGGCGCGCCACCCGCGTCGGCGTCGGTCGGCCGGGAAACCCGACTTGACAGGTTCCGGTGACGCCGGAACCTGGCTGGCCGTCGGTTCGGTAGACTGTGCCGGACACCGGACCCTCGGGAGAGCGAAGCAGCCTCGAGTGCGCTCGGCCGACCAAACACGCAAGACGCACAAGCCGAGGCCCGAACGCCAGCGCCAGTGCGCTCGTTGGTTCTACGGGACGCAGGCGTGACGAGATGGGACCGAGCCACGGAGGAGTCATGTCGCGCATCAACGATGCCGTGGACTGGTCTGTCGACCTGGGGGCCGGTACTCGAGCGGCTTTGATCCAGGCAGGCACGTTCAAGACGGACGTCGGCGCTGCCCTCGGCCCGATTGCCCGGCCGGTCTGGCTCCCCGCGGTGAACGAGGAGATCGACAGCGACAACCGGATGCGCCAGGCGCTCAATTGCCTGCTGGTCGAGACTCCAGGAGGCCGTGTCCTCGTCGAGACCGGTATCGGCGAACGCATGTCGTCGGACGTCCGGGCGAAGCGCGCCGTCAGCGGCGAGCCGATCCTGCCTTCCCTGCGAAAAGCGGGATTCGAGCCTGATTCGGTGGACTTCGTCGTGCTGTCCCACCTGCACTTCGACCATGCGGGCGGCTTGCTCGCGAGCGACGGCACGCGAGCCTTTCCCAACGCCCCGATCATCGCGCAGCGGGCAGAGTGGGAGATGGCACTCTCGAACCATCCCAGGGCGTCCGCGAGCTACGATCAGCCGGACCTGCGGTTGGTCCGGACGCTGTGGCCGGACGAAGCGGTCGATGGGGAACGTGAACTCTTGCCGGGCGTCAGCGTGGTGCCGACGGGTGGACACTCCGCAGGGCACCAGGCCGTGCTGGTGAGAGGCCGCACGACAACCGTGGCCTTCTTCGGGGATCTCGCAATGCGCCCGTGGAGCGTCTCGCCGACGTGGACGACGAGCTTCGACGACTTCCCACTCGATTCCGTGGAAGCCAAGCTCCGCCTGTTCGGCCAGGCAGCGGACGAGAACTGGACCGTCGTGCTGTCGCATGAGAGAACGCGCCCGATCGGCCTCATAATGCGGTCCGGTCGCGACTTCGTCTTCGAGCCACGCTGATGCGGCCGCGCCCCGGTCGCGAGCGCACTCGGCCCACCCACGCTCGCACTGAAGCCTACCGCGAGAGCCACTCCTTCCCGGCCCCGGGTCCCGCCCAGATCCTCAGCGGCCAGCGCCACCCGACTCGCCACCGCTCAGCCGGCTGAAACAGCCATCGCCGATCCCGCGAGGAGTTTCATCGCCTCACGCGCGATGACCAGTTCCTCGTTCGCCGCGATCACTGCCACGGTGACAGGCGAGGAGGGCGTGGAGATCACACCCTCCGATCCCACGGCCTCGTTGCGTTCCGAGTCGATGTCCACACCGAGACAGCCGAGCCCCGCGCAGATCCGCGCGCGCAATGCCACGCCGTTCTCGCCAATGCCTCCGGTCAAAGCCAGCACATCGAGCCCGCCGAGTGCCACGAAGTAGGCGCCGACGTACTTCTGGATCTCGTACACGAACACGTCGAGGGCGAGCGCGGCGCGGCCGTCTCCCTGCGCGGCGGCGCGCTCAAGGTCGCGCACGTCGCCGCCCATGCCCGAGATCCCGCTCAGGCCGCCTTCGCTCGCGAGGATATGCCCGAGCTGTTCGGGATCGAGTTGCTCCTTCTGCATGAGGTACAGCGGCACGAAGGGGTCAAGGTCGCCGCTTCGGGTTGCATGTGGCAAGCCCGACTGCGTCGAGAAGCCCATGCTCGTGTCGCGTGATTCACCCGCCTCGAGGGCGCAGACGCTCGAGCTTCCGCCGAGGTGGCACGAGATGATCCGGAGGCGGTCATCCGCGCGACCGAGGAGTTGCGGCACCCGCGATGCCACGTAACGGTGCGACGCACCGTGGAATCCGTACCGTCGGATCCGGTACTTCTCGCTCCAGCGCCATGGAATTGCGTAAGTCCGGGCGTGGTCAGGGATCGTGCGGTGAAACGCCGGCTCGAACACGCCGATCAACGGGACGTTCGGGGCAAGGTTGCCAAAGACGCGCACCGCTTCCATGTATGGCGGATTGTGCATGGGGGCCAACGGGATGTACTCCGCCATCGCCGCGAGGACCCCATCGTCGAAGAAGACCGTGTCGGCGATTCCCTCGGCATGGACGGCCTTGAAGGCGACGCACGCGAGATCACTGACCGAGGACAGAACGGGATCCGCCGACTGCGTGAGGATGTTGAGTGCCAGTGCGATCGCCGCCTGCTGGTCCGGGCAGCTGCGTTCCTCGCGTCGATGAGGGGACTCCCCGACGGTCCAGGACACCGGAGAGAGCGCGTCCCCAACGCGTTCGATCCTCCCGGAGGCGAGCACGATCTCGGCGGGCATCTCAAACAGCCGGAACTTGAGAGACGTCGAGCCGACATTGATGGCCAGGATCTTCACATCGCCCTCCTGCCCCCGTCCCGGACAGATACCCTCCGAGGCCGTGCTATGCGGCCGCCCCGTCGGAGCGCCCCGTCGCCGCTACCAGCTTTGCGATCGCGATCGAACGGAGCTTGGTCTGCGGCGATTCGGCGCGCGAGAGAAGCACGATGGGCACGCCCGCGCCCACGACAACCCCCGCCGACTCTCCGTGGGCGAAGTAGAGGATCGAGCGGTACATGATGTTGGCGGCCTCGATGCTCGGCGCGATGAGGATGTCAGCCCCGCCGATCACGGGGCTCTCCAGACGTTTCTTGTGCGCCGCGTCGGGGCTGAGCACCGCGTCGAGGGCCAGAGGGCCCTCGAGGTACGCGCCATCGATCTGGCCGCGACGGTTCATCTGCGTGAGAGCCGCCGCGTCGATGGTTGCCGGCATGCCCGAGTTGACGAACTCGAGGGCACACAGGACGGCGACGTTGGGCACCTCGACGCCGAGACAGTGAGCCACATCGATGGCGTTGCGACAGATGTCCGCCTTCTGGTCGAGCGTCGGAGCGATGTTGATCGCCGCGTCACTGAGCAGCATCAGGCGGTCAAGCCCGGGAACCTGGAAGACGACCACCTGACTAAGCAGTCGCCGACCGCGAAGGCCCGTCTCCCTGTCAAGCACGGCATGCACGAGGGTCGCCGTCGCAATCTTGCCCTTCATGATCAGGTCGACTTCGCCGCCTCGAACCATGGCAATCGCCCGGCGAGCGGCCGCAACGTCGTCCGGGACGTCGACAACCTGTTCCGGTGAGACGCGACACCCGACACCTGCAGCGGAGGCAAGAATCCGGTTTCGGTCGCCGATGAGGATGCCCGTAGCGAGGCCTATCCTCGAAGCCTCGTCGATCGCACAGAGCGCGTCGGGGTCATGACCGGCGACGACAGCTATGCGCGCAGGGGACAACTGGCGAGCGGCCGACACAACGTCATCGAGCGTGCGCAGCACTGCGAGCCTCCATGCACCCACTGGATAGGCTCGACGCGCGCTGGCGGCGCGCGTCGAGCAGTCTGGTTCTAGTCGCGCTCGAGAAGCACCGCCATGCCCTGCCCGCTTCCGACGCACATCGTGGCGATGCCGTGGCGAACACCGCGGAGGGCCATCTCGTACGCCAGCTTGGTCACAAGGACGAGGCCTGTCGCGCCTACCGGATGCCCGAGCGCGATGGCACCTCCATTGACGTTCACGATGGCCGGATCCAGATCCAGTTCCTTGATGACGGCGACCGTCGACGACGCGAACGCCTCGTTGATCTCTATCAAGCCGATGTCCTGCAGACTGAGGCCGACGCGGCCAAGCAGCTTGCGTACTGCGGGCACGGGTCCGATGCCGAACATCCCCGGCTCCACGCCCGCCGCCGACCATCCACGCAGATAGGCCGCAGCGGGCGCGCCTGATTCCTTCGCCCGCTTTTCGGACATGATGACCGCCGCGGCGGCGCCGTCGTTGATCCCGGAGGAGTTGCCGGCGGTCACCGTGCCGTCCGCCTTGAAGGCCGGTCGGAGCCGTGCGAGCTTCTCGATCGTGGAGTCGGCCCTGGGGTGCTCGTCGACCTCGAATGGCACAGGGCCCGCCTTCGAGGGAACGTCGATGGCGACGATCTGCTCCTTGAACCGGCCGGCCTCGATGGCCGCCACTGCCTTGCTCTGGCTCGCCGCGGCGAACTCGTCCTGCTCTTCGCGACCGATACCGTATCGCCCGGCGACCGCCTCCGCCATGGGGCCGGCGTCGCCCAGGATGTAGTCGGCGAGATAGTCGATCAGGATGCCATTGCCCAGCCGGTAGCCGAAGCGCGCGCCCTCCAGCAGGTACGGCGCGTTGGTCATGCTCTCCATTCCGACGGCGACGCCGACCTCGACATCTCCCATCAGGATGTCCTGCGCAAGACACGTCATCGCCCGGAGACCCGACGAGCAGTTCATGTTGATGCTGTAGTCGTCGGAGGTCACGGGAATCCCGGCACGCAACAACACGTGTCGCGCGGGATTCCCGCCCTTGGTGACCTGCAGGTTCTCTCCGGCCACCACGCGCTCGATCTGCGCAAGTTCCAGCCCCGATCGCCGGACGGTCTCGCGCACGACATGCGCGCCGAGGTCCAGGGCTGGTACATCCTTGAGCGACCCACCGAAACGGCCGATCGCGGTCCGCACAGGGGCGATAATGGCCAGGCGTTCGTCAAACATCACTCAGCGTTCCTCTCGTCCCCCAGCCTGCCGAACCGATTACCACACAAGACCGCCGTTCACTCCGATGACCTGCCCGGTGACATACGCCGCGTCCTCGGAGGCCAAGAACGCAACCAGATTGGCCACGTCGGCGGGATCGCCCGGGCGCCCCATGGGGATGCGGCTGATGACCTGATCCCACACGTCCTTCGGCACGCCCCGCGTCATCTCGGTGTCTATGAACCCAGGGCAGATGACGTTAGCGGTGACGCCCTTTCTCGCCAGCTCTCGCGCCGCCGTCAGCGTCAGACCGACGATGCCTGCCTTCGCAGCGGCATAGTTGGCCTGGCCCAGGCTGCCCAGCCAGCTTGCGGACGAGATGTTGATGATCCGGCCGAAACCGCGCTCACGCATGATCTGAGCTGCTCGCCGGGTCGTATGGAAGACGCCCGTCAGGTCCACGGCAAGAACCTGTTGCCATTCGGCATCCTCCATCTTGTGGAGCATCCGGTCGCGGTTGATGCCGGCGTTGTTGACGAGGATGTCGAGCACTCCGTACGTCTCGACGGCTGCCGTCAGGAGGGCTTCGGCCTCAATCCGCACCGATACATCGCAGCGAACACCGATCGCGGTATGCCCCGCAGCACCCAGTGATGAGGCGACCTCCACTGCCGTCGCTTCATCGATGTCGCCCACCACGACAGCACTGCCACGGGCCGCAAGTCCCTCCGCTATGGCTCGGCCGATGCCGCGGCCCGCGCCGGTTACCACAGCTACCCGACCGTGTAGATCCATGTCATGCACCTCTCGCCATTGCCACGCGGGCTGCGCGCCCAGCTGTGTCGGTAGTGCCAGCGATTGCCCTCGCGGGCGGGGACGCTCATCCGCTCTGGCCCCGCACCACTCGTGGTGCGAGTTCGGATTCGCCTGTCAGCACGAGAACGCCATCCTGGTTGTGACACTCCGTGCGGAGGCGCACTCGATTGCGCTCGACATCCACGGCGATGACCTCGACCGATGCGGTGATCGTGTCGCCGAAGAAGACCGGCGCGCGGAATTCCAGGGTCTGCCGGATGTAAAGGTTTCCAGGACCCGGAAGCTGGGTGGCCTGCACGGTGGAGATCAACGACGCCGTCAACATCCCGTGCGCGATGCGGCGTTGGAACCGAGTCCCACGCGCGTACTCGGCGTTGACATGCAAGGGGTTGAGGTCTCCAGTGACTCCCGCAAACAGGTACACGTCACTCTCGGTCAGCGTCTTCGCCACGGAGGCCTTCTGACCGACGGCAAGTTCCCTGATCGTGAGACCGTCTTGCACGTTGAACCTCCCTTGCCGCCGTCCTCCTGCCCCGCGTGATGCGATCAGGCACCCGCGTGATGCGATCAGGCAGTTGGCTCGCTCGATGCCTCGTCGGCCCGCACTACCAGCTTCGCGTCGACCAGGGCGATTCCTGTGGGAGACGCGATGAGCGGGTTCACGTCGAGCGCCAGCACGTCGGGCGCCGCGACGAGGCGTGAGATGGCACTGACGGACGCCGCGAGCGCGTCGAGGTCTGCCGGGGGAGCGCCGCGCACGCCGCGGAGAAGTAGGGCGAGTCGCGACGACAGCAGCAGCTTCCGGGCGGCCGCGAGATCGAGCGGAGCCAGGCCGGCAGCGACGTCCCCGATCAACTCGAGCAGGATGCCGCCCGGGCCAGCAAGGATCACCGGTCCGAACTGCTCGTCTCGAATGCCGCCGACGAACACCTCTACTCCGCCAGGCGCCATTGGCTGCACCAGTGCGCCGCTTATCGGCATGCCCGCTCGCGCAACGGCGCCCGTGACGTCGCGCCAAGCCGCCCGTACGGCCGCGTCGTCGCTCACCCCCGTTCTGACGCCGCCGAGCTCCGTCCGGTGCTGAAGACCTGGCCCATCTGCTTTGATTGCGACTGGGTATCCCAGCGCCTTGGCAAGTTCCACCGCTTCGTCTTCCGTCCGGGCCAGACGGGTTGTCCACACGTCAACGCCCACGTCCTCGAGGCGCCTCAGAGCGGCCACGCCGCTCAGGGCCACGCCCTCGCCGTTTGGGAGAAGCGGCGGAGTACCAGCGGCGACGTCCCCGGGGTCGTTCTGTGCGACGAGCTTGGCGAGTGCGGCAACGCCCGTTCGCAGTCCCGACAGCAGCGGGATCCCCCGCGCTCGCAGGCACTCGCCGGCCTTGCGGTCGACCGCGCCGCTGCTGGGCGATATCACGACGAGCGGCTTGCCGGCGGCCTGTGCGGCATCCGCCGCCACCTGGACGCACTCGTGGAACAGCGGAGACGCCTGTTCCGCTTCGGTCCAACCGTTCTTGGCATCCTGACACGCGACGAGGACATCGACGTTGGGATCTTGGGCGACAGTGAAAGCCGCGGCGCCGTGGGCTGCCGAGTTCCCATCCACGACGCCCGCCCCCGTCGTATCCAGCGGGTTGGCGACTGAGGCGTACTCGGGGAGCACCTCCCTGAGACGCGTCGACGTGGCCTCCGCGAAAGGCGCGAGCGGGACGCCGAGCTCCTCGGCGGCGTCGGCGAACAGGAGGCGCTCCCCCCCCGAGATCGTGACGACACCGACCTGGCCGCCGGGCAGCCGGGCTACGCGGGACGTCAGTTCCATCAGCGCAAGGAACTCCTCCAGATCATCGGCCACGAGCACGCCGTGCTGACGCCACACGCTGAGCTGAACGGAGGCGGAACCAGCGAGGGACCCGGTGTGAGTCCGGGCGGCCATGCCTCCCACGCGCGAACGGCCCGCCTTGAGTACGACGACCGTCTTTCCGGCCGCTTGCGCAGCGTCCATGGCCGACAACAGAACGCGCCCGTCGTGGAATCCCTCCACGTAGCACGCGACTGTGCGAACCTCCGGCACCCCGGACAAGAAGCCGATGTAGTCGGCAAGCGTGACCCCGATCTGGTTGCCCGTGGTGATCACGTGACTGAACAGCAGGCTGCGTTCCGCCGCCGCTCCGGTGATCGTGCACGCCAGTGCTCCGCTCTGCGAGATGAGCGCCGTCACGCCAGACGCGGGCGGCTCCATCAGCGGTCCGCTGTATGGCGCAACACGATCGATGAGGTTGACGTAGCCGAGGCAGTTCGGGCCCATCAGCGCCATCGTCCCGGCCGCCTCGCGCAGGTGCGCCTCGAGCTCGCGGCCGTGCTGACCCGTCTCACCGAAGCCCGCGGCAAGCACGATGCCGGCCGGGCATCCACGACTCGCGGCCTCGATCAGCCCGTCCATGGTTGCCGTTCGATTGACAGCCGAGATCACCAGATCCGGTGTGGCCGGCAACGCCGAGATGGATGGGAACGTTGGGCGCCGCCCCACGACCGGGCGGTTCGGATTGACCAGGAACAAGTCACCGTCGAAGCCGACGGCGTCAAGGTTCGCTACGACCCGCTGTCCAACCCCGACACGATCGGAGGCTCCGAGCACTGCGATGGACTTGGGCCGAAAGAGAGCCGCCAGATCCGGCCGCGTGGGTTCGCCGAGGTTCATGCGATGACCATGCCGCCGTCGACCTGCACCACTTGGCCAGTTACGAACCCGGCATCGGCCGAAAGCAGGTAGCTGACCATCGATGCGACCTCGTGGGCCTGACCGTATCGTCCGGCCGGGATCGCACGCAGCGCACTTGCCCTCACCTCAGCGGTATCGGACGCTGTCATGGACGTCTCGATCAGGCCCGGCGCGATCGCGTTGACAGTTATCCCAGCCGCGGCAACCTCGCGTGCGAGGCTGCGGGTGACGCCGACGAGGGCGGCCTTCGCGGCGCAGTAGTGGGAGTAGCCGATCGAGCCCGACAGGGCGCAGTACGAAGCGATGTTCACAATCCTGCCGTACTTGGCCGCAAGCATGGACGGCAGGACGGCCTGCATGCACCGGACGCTGCCCAGAAGGTGCACGTCGAGCATGTGCTGGAAGTCATCCACGGAAAGCGAGACGAACCGAGTGGGCGGGCTGCCGATCCCGGCGTTGTTGACGAGTCCGCGAATCCTCCCCCGCGTTTCGACGTCCTCGACAATGGACTGTGCGAAGCCAGGAGCCGTGATGTCGCCGACATACGCCCTGGCCCAGCCACCGCGATCGGTGATCTCCCGGATCGTGTCGTGAAGTTCGGCCTCGGCGAGATCGCAGATGGCCAGATCCCAGCCGGCCTCGGAAAGAGCGAGGGCGTCTTCGCGACCCATACCCCGTGCGCCGCCAGTTACGAGCGCCACTGGTCGCTCGCTCACCGTTTACCTCCTGTCGCCATCTCTGCGGACGCCTGCCAAGGCACCACGAACCGCTCCACCACTGCCACCAGCGCGAACACACAGAGCACCAGTGCGGAGGAGACCACCAGCGTCGCCCACAACATGGGCGCGTTGAACTCGTAGGTCGAGTTGATCACCATGAAGCCGAGCCCCTCTTGCGCTCCGACCCACTCGGCGATGATTGCGCCGATGACGCTCGAGGTCGCCGTCACCCGCAGGCCCAGAAAGATGTACGGCAGAGCGTTCGGGAAGCGCAGCTTGACGTAGATGTCCCGCCGCGAGGCATTCACGCTCTGGAAGAGCTCGATGAGGGGCCGCTCCACCGCGTCGAGGCCGCGTGTCGCGTTGACGAGCGTGGGGAAGAATGAGATGAGGGTTGTCATGGCGACCTTCGACGAGAATCCCGTTCCCATCGCCACCACGAACACCGGTGCAAGGGCAACCATTGGGATGCTCTGGATCACGATGGCCAGGGGATAGAGCGCCTGTCGGGCAGTGCGCACATGAACGAACCACGTCGCCAGCACAACCGCGATCAGGTTGCCTAGGATGAACCCGGCAGCGGCCTCCTCGACCGTCGGGATCGTGTTGGTAAGCAGCATCGCCCGGTACGTCCACAGGGCTTGACCAATCACGATCGGCGACGGGATCAGAAACTTTGGGATCTCGAAGACAACCGTCCCAATCTGCCACAAGACCAGGATTCCGATGACAACGACCCACCGAAGCCACTGATCACTGAGCAGGGCCCTGAAACCCCTGCTCGCTGCCGCGGCGTCAGGATTCCGGGAGGACTGCACGGCTGGCCTCTCACTAGCGGATGAGGAGATCACGGAGAGTCCTCCTCAGCCTCAGAAATTCCGGCTCCGAGCGCAGCTGAAGGTCGCGAGGTCTCGGAAGATCAACATCAACCACCGATGCGATCCGACCGGGCGGCGGAGTCATGACCAGGACGCGGTCGCTGAGGAAAATGGCCTCCTCAATATTGTGCGTAACGAACATAACGATGCTCCGTCGCTCCGTCCAGATCCTCAGCAGTTCCACGTTGAGGGTCTCTCGCTGGAACTCGTCGAGTGCGGCGAATGGCTCATCCATAAGCAGGATTCGCGGGTCCAGGGCAAGCGCGCGGGCGATGGCCACTCGCTGCCTCATTCCGCCGGACAACTCCGAGGGGCGAAGCTGACCGAACCCGGCGAGACCGACCAGCTCGAGGAGCTCACCGGCACGCCGTGTCCGCTCGGCCTTCGGCAGGTTCACGATCTCGCCGAGCAGCTCCACGTTCTGCCGCACGGACCGCCAGGGCAAAAGCACGGCGTCTTGGAAGACGAACCCGAACCGCCTCTGTTCCCGGGCCTCAAAGGGCGTCGCGCCATCGATGGTCACGGCGCCCTGCGTCGCCGGCAGGATCCCGGCGACGATCCGCAGCAGCGTCGACTTCCCACAGCCAGACGGTCCGATCAGGCTGACGAACTGTCCTGGTTCGATGTGGAAGTTGACGTCGTCGAGCGCGCGGAGGGGCGGACGCGTGGGGTACGTCAGCCCCACGCGTTCGCACCGCACGCCGTCGCCGGACATGTCGAACTGCCCGGGGCCGGCCTTTGAAGCCTGCACGTCAGCTGAGAGCTGCCGCACGGTTGAGGATGTCCATGGTCATGACGTCGTCCACCGTCACCGGCTTGGAAAGCAGCTTCGCATTCGACATGAAATCGATCGTCTTCTGCCACACGTTGGTGTCCATCCACAGCAGCCCGTGTGCCTGCGTGTCGGACGACGAGAGCATCGGGATCTCGACCTTGATCTGGTCCGCCTGCTGCTTGGGATCGGCCTGCTTCGCATAGTCCTTCAGGCTGAACTGCAGCACCTCGTCGGTGTGGTCGATCGTGTACTGCCAACCCTGCTGCAGCGCCTTAACGAACTTTGCCAGCAGGTCGGGCTGGTTCTGGATCGTCGAGTTCTTCGCGATGATGGCATCGCCATAGGCGGGCAGGCCGATGTCGGAATAGGAGAAGCACTTGGTCTGGATGCCCTGCAGCGCCATCGCGACCGGCTCGTTGAAGGCGAAGGCCATCCAGGCGTCGACCTTGCCCGCGGCGAACACGCTGGGGTCGGATCCGACGGTCACTAGGCTGACTTGGCTTGGGCTGATGTTGTTGTAGGAGAGGATCGCCAGAATCTGCTGCCGGGCGGGATTCTGGATACCGATGGACTTGCCGACCAAGTCCTTGACTGAATTGATGCCTGAATTGGCCTTCACCATCAGGCAGCCAGGGTTCTGCTGGTAGACGGCCGCGATCGCCTTGTAGTCCGCGCCGTTCGAGATGCCGAGGACCTCGTCAGTTCCCTCCGACACTGAACCCACCAGGTCGGAGCCGGCGGACACGAGGGTGCGCGGATCCACGCTGACGCCACCCGGGACGGGAGTAACGTCGAGGCCGTAGTTCTTGAAGAACCCCTTCTCGATGGCCGCATACAGCCCGGCGAACTCGACGTCGAGCAGCCAGCTCTGCTGGAACTTGACTGCTGTCAGTGGCCCGGCAGAGGCAGCGGCAGCGGCCGTCGGGCCAGCAGTCGCTGCCGAGCCGG
>JAJYGH010000068.1 GCA_021785175.1 Chloroflexota bacterium
GACCGACTGGGTCGCGATCGCGAGCGCCTGGAGCCCCGACGCGCAGAAGCGATTGACGGTCATGGCAGACACGCCGACAGGCAGCCCGGCGGCCAGCGCGACGGGCCGTGCGGCGTTGAGCCCCTGCTCGCCCTCCGGCATCGCACAGCCGAGCACCACGTCCTCGACCTCGGCCGGATCGAGCTCCGGGACGCGCGCGAGCGCCTCGCGGACCGCCGTCGCCGCCAGCTCGTCGGCGCGCGTCTCCCGCAGCGCGCCGCGCGGCGCGCGTCCGACCGCCGTGCGGACCGCGCTCACGATCACCGCGTCGCGCATCGGTCGCTCCCTTCGATCGCCGTCCCCGTCGTCAACGAGCTCACGGCCGCCATCCCGTCGTCAGTTGCGCAGCGGTTTGCCGGCCTTCAGGAAGTGCCGGATCCGCTCTCGCGTCTTGGCCTGTCCGAGCAGTCTCAGGAACGTCTCGCGCTCGAGGTCGAGCAGGTGGTCCGCCTCGACCTCGGTGCCCTCGGCGACGTCGCCGCCACACATCACGCGCGCCAGCGACAGCGCCAGCTCGCGGTCGTACTCGCTGATGTACCCGCCGACCAGCTGGTTCCAGGTCAACGACTCCGCGGCCGCGATGCCGCGCCGCCCGAGCACCGGGATCGGCCGTTCGACCGGTGGCCGGTAACCCGTCTCGAGCAGGGCCCGGCCGACCGTCAGCGCGTCGGCGACGACGCGGTCGGGGTCGACGGAGACGGCATCCTCGGCGCGCAGCAGCCCGAGCCGCCTGGCGTCCTCGGCGCCGGTGCTGACCTTCGCCGTGGCGATCGCCTCGAACGCCCGGGCGAACGCCGGGAACGCGTCGCCCCACGTGCCACCCGGGTTCGCGGCCGCGGCGCGGCGCGCCATCTCCGTCGAGCCCCCGCCCGCCGGGATGAGCCCCATCCCGAGCTCGACGAAGCCGACGTACGTCTCGGCTGCCGCCTGCGTCCGGTCCCCGGCAACCGCGATCTCGGCGCCGCCCCCGAGCACACGCCCCCGCACCCCGACGACGACCGGGACGGACGCCTGACGGAGCCCGCGCGTCGTCGCCTGGAACCGGCGGGTCGCCCGGTCGAGCACGTCCCACTCGTCGTCCTCGGCCTCCATGAGCAGGAGGGCGACGTTCGCGCCGGCGGAGAAGTCGGCGGCGTCGGTCGCGACGACCAGCGGCAGGCCGCGGTCCTCGGCGATCCCGGTGGCCCGGGACAGCATGTCGATCGTGTCCAGGCCGATGATGTTGAGCTTGCCATGGAGCTCGAGGACCAGCGCGTCGCCGAGGTCGAGGAGGCTCGCCGACGAATTGCCCGCGACCACGCCATTCCGGGCCCGCGTCCGTCGGAGGTCGACGACGCGAGGCCGGGCCGGCACCGGGACGCGTGCAGGCACAGGCGCGCCCTCGGCTGCCGCCGGCCCCGGGCCCTCCTCGATGCCCGGGGCCGTGGCGCGAGGGAATTCGGAGAGGTCGAGCTGGTGCTCGCCATCCTCGGAGTAGTACCCGCCGGACTCACGTGCCGCCCGCGCGAGCGGGGATTCGCCGAGTCCGGCCTTCGGCAGCTGATCCGCCATCAGCCCGGTGCCGATCGCGTCCCACGTCTCGAACGGCCCGCGCTCCCACGCCATGCCCCAGCGCATCGCCCGGTCGACGTCGGCGAGCGAGCCCGCGATGGACGGCGCGACCCACGCGGCGTACCAGAGGCCACGCACGAGACTTCGCCGGACGAAGGTGGCAGGGACGTCGGACTCCGGCGCCGCCAGGAGCGCCCGCAGGCGGGCCGCCGGATCCGGGAGCTGGCGCGCCGACTCGACGGCCGCGCTCCGCAGCCGGCGTCGCGGCCGGTACTCGAGCGTCTCCAGGTCGAGCGACAGGATCTCGTCGCCGGTCTTCCGGTAGAACCCGCCGCCGGCCTTCGCGCCGAGCAGTCCGCGGGACAGCATCGCCTCGACGACCGGTGGGAGCACGAACAGCGCGCGCTCCGGGTCGTCGTCCGGAACCGCGGCCGCGAGGCTGCGCACGACGGCCGCGAACACGTCGAGCCCGACGAGGTCGATCGTCCGGAACACGGCCGACCTCGGGCGTCCGACGAGCGTCCCTGACACGTCGTCGATCTCGTCGACGCCGAGCCCGAGCTCCTGCCCGATCCGGATCGCGGCGAGGGATGCCTGCGTCCCGAGCCGATTCGCGATGAACCCGGGGGCGTCGCGAGCCACCACGACGCCCTTGCCGAGCACCTCGCCCGCGATCGCGTGCGCCCGCTCGAGCGTCTCGGGTGCGGTCGCAGGCGACGGCACGAGCTCGACCAGGCGCGCGTACCGCGGCGGGTTGAAGAAGTGCATCCCGAGGAACCGCCCCGCGACATCCGGGGGCAGCGCATCGGACATGGCGGTCACTGACAGCGAGGACGTGTTGGTCGCGAGGATCGCGGACCCGCCGAGGACAGGCGCGACCCTGGACAGCAGGCCTCGCTTGACGTCGAGCCGCTCGACGACGGCCTCGAGTACGAGGTCCGCGTCCCTGACGGCGGCCTCGAGCGTTTCGAATCCGGCCGGCCGGATCGCGCGCAGGTCATCGGACAGGTAGAGCGGCGTGGGCGCAAGCCGCGCGGCGCGATCGAGGCCGGCTCGCGCCGTCTCCGCGTCGAGATCGAGCAGATCGACGCGGACCGACCGGCCGGCGAGCAGGCACGCGACCTGCGCGCCCATCGTGCCGGCGCCAAGGACGACGGCGCGACGCAGGCGCGGGACGCCGACGCCGGTCGCGCGCGACGTCGTCGTTCGGTGCGGGGTCGCCGTCCCGGTTCCGATCCCCCACCATGCTCCGGCGATCGTCATCTCATGCCTCCGGAAGACGGGATCGCGCGTCCGCTCGGAGCGCGTCGAGGAACAGCGTGCTGAACCGGGCGGCGAAATCGTCGACGCCGAGCGGGCCGTCGGGCCGGAACCACTGGCTGAACCAGTTGCACGACGCGAGGATCATGAAGCCGGCGCTCCGCTCGTCCTCGCACCCGAAGGCGCCATCCCGCATGCCGTCCCGGATGAATTCCCGCCACACGTGCTCGTACGCGTCGCGCTCGGCCACGATCCGGTACCGGCGGTCGGGCGCGAGCGCCTTCACCTCCACCTGCAGCAGCGTCAGCTCGTCCGGCTCGTCCGCCGCGATCCGGAGGTGCGCCGCGACCGCGCGTTCGAGTCGTTCGGCCGGGGCCGCGTCGGACTCGAGGATGGGCCGGACCTCGTCGTTGAACCGGGCCATCGCCGCCTCCACGATCCCGAAGAGGAGATCCTCCTTCGACTCGATGTAGTGGTACAGGCTGCCGCGGTGCATCCCGAGCGCCTCCGCGAGGTCCTGCATCGACGTGCCGTCGTAGCCGTGCTCGCGGAACAGCCGCACCGCCGTCCGCCGGAGCTCCTCCTCCCGAGGCCGGGCGATGCGACGGCTGGACGAGGACGCCGAAGGCCGCCGTGTCCCCGCCTCGGTCGCGGAGATGGCCTGTCCGCTCTCTGCCGCCACGCCGGCTCCCTGTGCCCGCCTCGCTCACGCCGTTGGACGGCGACCAAACGAACGTTCGGTTGACGAAGGATAGCAGCACCGGGGGCCATGTGGCATGCCGTGTGGCTGCCGTGCGGCTGCCGGCAGGGGTCCGGCCGGCGACATGCCGGCGCGGAGACCCACGCGGCGGCCGGGGGAATGTGCGGTCAATGGCGGGATAAGTCGCAGTAGAGGGCCGAAGCGCAGAGTGGGACCTGCCCGCCTCCTCCCGCCGCGGATCCGCCGGAGGAGGTACCAATGCGACACGACGGAGGGTTCCGGTGGCGGAGGCTCGCCCTGCTCTGCCTGTCCGCGAACGTGGCCGTCGCCATGACGGCCGGTCCGGCGTCGGCTGCCTACCAGGCCAGCGTCTACGACAACAAGACCGCGTTCACCACGTGCATCGGCCAGAGCTCGACGATCCCGCAGTCGATGCGCACGATGGCCGTCAACGCGTTCCGCTACCTCGGCTACACGCCGTCCTCGTACGAGGCGACGGGCTTCACGTCGTCCACGGCGCTGTCCCGCGTCGGCGCCGACCAGGCCTTCTACGTGTTCAGCCACGGCGACCACTACTACACGGGATGGGGGTTCCGGGCAGATGGCGGGGCATGCAACCAGGCCATCGTCACCTCGGGCCAGATCAAGGCGAAGCGGCTGGTCTCCGGGTACGTGAAGTCGGCGAACCTCGTGGTCGCATCGACCTGCCACCTCGGGGAGACCGCGTCGGACTTCCCGCTCGCCTTCGGAATCGACAAGCTCCGCAGCACCCCGACGGGGGCCAACCACCAGGGCCAGCGGTTCTTCCTGGGCTATTCCGGCGTCGCGTGGACCGACGAGATGTACGCCTTCGAGTCCAAGTTCTGGAAGTCGGCGACGACCGGGTCGAATCTGGGGGACGCGTACTACTACGCCCTGCGGAACACGTCGCTCCTCAAGGGGACGGCCCCGAACTGGTGGGGCAGCTACACCTACGCCGGCGTCCCGTTCCCGCCCACCCCCTGCTACACGTGCCTGTGAGGTGCACGATGAAGCCGAACTGCCATCCTCGACTCGCGCCGCGGCCCGGCCGCCGCCTGCTCGCCACCCTCGGTGTCCTCTGCGCGGCCCTCGTCCTCGCGGGATGCACGGGTGCGTCCGCGAAGGATCGCGGCTGGACGATCGCGGATCCGCTCTGGAGCCCGCTCCCGCAGACCCGCTCGCAGGCGGAAGTCGCGCGCGCCCGCGCGGTCGCCATCGCGCACGCCCTCGGCATCCCCGGTGACCCGTCGGCGGTGCGACGGGAGCGCGACATGATGTATGCCCTCGACTACGACCTGGTCGAGTTCACGTCGGCGGCGGGCGACAGGGCCGAGATGCGGCTCGACCCCGAAACCCACAACCCGCTGTCGATCGTGCGCCTCGGTCCGCCGGATCCCTCCGAGCCGAAGACGGTGACGGAAGACGCGGCGCCCGGGCGCGCCGTTGCGCTTGCCGCCATGCTCGGGATCCCGTTGCCGGCCGGCAGGCCGAGCGTCCGCTGGATGGACGGGATCGAAGGCTGGGAAGTGACCTGGACGCGGCAGATCGACGGGTACCGCGTGATGGATGACGGCGTCGTGATCGACCTGACGCCGAGCGGGCGACTGAAGGGACTGTCAGTCTGGGCGACACCCTCCGCGCCCGCGCCCGCCAACCCCATCTCGGCGGACCGGGCCGCCGAGCTCGCCCGCGGGATCGCCACGGAGCGCGGCTGGACCGGGAAGCCGCGGTACACGCAGGACCAGCCCGAGATGGTCTGGGTCCGCGGCAACAACTTCTGGGACCCTGCCAGGTCGGACACGCGCGAGCCGCTGCTGAAGCTCGCGTGGTCGGTGCACTTCAGCTTCATCGCGGTCGAGGGCGACGAGCCGCACCAGGTGATCCTGTGGTTCAGCGCCGCCGACGGGTCGATCCTCGGCGGTGACCAGACGGCCTGACCGCGCCGGCGCCCGAACGTCGCGCGTCGCATCGCGGAGCACCGCAGATGCCGCACTCAGCGATGGGCGGTGAATCACAGACGAGAGCCGGCCCCGGCGGGCCGGCTCTCGTCTGGTGCAGCTGTGCGCGGCCGATGCGCACCGGCGGAATGCCGGCGGGCAGGGCCGTTCAGACCGCGGCTGCCTCGACCGCGGCAAAGATCGAGGTCTGCGCTTCCTCGGGCAGCATCTCGCCGAGGACCTTCTGCAACGTGAGGACGTGGACGCAGCTCTTCCAGTTCTCGAAGAAGTGGCACGAGCAATGCCACCCATCGGAGTCGAGGTTCACGACGTGGGTGTCGTTATCGCCCCGGAAGGTCAGCGAAAGGGAGCGGAACGTGATCCGGTCCGTCTCGCGTGCATACCGGTTCGCCTTCTCGATCTTGCCGATGAGGGTGGAATGCATCTTGGGCCGCACCTCCAGCAACCGCGGCCAACGGGCCACGGCACCGTCTCATCGGCCGGTCAACCGCTCGTCCGGGCGGCCGTCGCCGACCAGCTCGCGTCCAGACTACACCCGTCGCCCAAGAGAGAATGGGACTGCCGCAGGCCTCACTCGACGCTGTCGGGATCGGCCATCGCGAGCCGTTCCTTGACGTACGAGATGGCCGCCACGGGCGTCGGATCGAGCCCGTACAGGATCGCCAGGTAGACGCTCGTGTAGTCCCCGAGCGTGATCGCGGACGCGGCCTGGGCAAGGCGCCCGTTGCCCCCGACGGCGACGACCTCATGCCCGATCTGGCGCTCCGCGAGGAGGTCCGCGGAGAGGCTCCGGCGGAGCGTGACCCGCGGGTGGTCGTCCGGGCTGGCGAGGAACACGACGAACGTCCGCTCGTGCAGCGTCTCGGGCTGCGCGTACCCCACGACCGCGTTGTGCGTCGCCTCCGGCAGCTCTTCCCAGCATGCCGCCGACTTCCCGTTCTCGTTCAGCTGCGTCTTCCACCGGCGCGCGACCGGCGACAGGAAGCCGCCGGCCTCGATCACCGGCAGGCGGTCGACGAGTGACCAGGCGAGCTGCTTCGCCGGGTTCGACTCGGTGTCGACCGCGGGACTGCAGCGCGCCGCCATCTCCCGGACCGCGGCTGCCGCGGCCTCGAACTCGTCCTCGCGAGCGTCGAGGCACCCCGCGCGCTCGAGCAGGCCGGCCAGCAGCGAAACGCCGCTCCCCACTGACGCCCGCGGCTGGGCCTCGCCCTCGTACTCCAGGTACGGCAGACCACCCCGCCGCGCGGCCGCGAGGAGCGGGCCTCCGGTCGTGATCGCGACGACGGGGCACGACCGCGAGATCGCCTCCCCGATCGCGTTCAGCGTCTCCTCGGTCGCGCCGCTGTGCGACGCCGCCACGACGAGCATGCGCGGATCCACGAACCGCGGGAGCTCATAGTCGCGAACGGTGATGAGCGGTACCGTCAGTCGGTCGGAGAAGATCGCGCGGACCAGGTCGGCCCCGATGGCGGACCCGCCCATGCCCAGCACGACCGCGGCCGCCGGCTGGCGGTGCGTGGCCGGCAGGTCCAGCCGGCGCGAGCGCGCCCAGCCGTCGGTCAGCTGGTCGGCCAGGTGCGGGATCACGCTGAGCATCCCCTCGGCGTCGTACCTCGCGAGCGCTGCCGCGTCGTCGAGCACTCCGCCCATGTCCCGTCCTCCTCTGCCGTTCGAACGGCGCGCCGCGGCGTTCCGCGATGACTAGGCGGCCGCCCGCACGATCCGCTCCCCCGCCGCCAGCAGCCCATCGCGCTTCGCCGCCGTCGTCGCCTCCGCGTAGATCCGGACGAGTGGCTCGGTCCCACTGAACCGCACGAGCAGCCACGAGCCGTCCGGCGTCCACCACTTGAACCCGTCGTTCGTCGTCAGCGTGACGCTTCGCACGATCGGCTCGCCGTCGAGCCCCGTGGGCGGCTCCGCCGACAGCTCCCGCCACAGCCGATCCTTCACGGCCGGGTAGGTGGCGCGCTCGAGGTGGACGTCGGTGCGCAGGTAGAACGACGGGCCGGCGATCTCGTGGAAGTGCGCCACCGCCTTCGAGACCGGCCAGCGGCCCTGCTCGCGCTCGCGGAGGAACAGCTCGAGCAGGCGCAGGTCGGCATAGATCCCGTCGCGTTCCGGGAGGTGCATCCCGAACCCGTAGCCGCCGGACTCCTCGCCGCCCATCATGGCGCCCGTCTCGATCATCTTCGGGCCGACGTACTTGAAGCCGACCGGGGTCTCGTGCACCGCCACGCCGTATCGCTGGCCGAGCCGCTCGACCATGGACGTCTCGTTCACGGTGTACACGACCGGGTCGCGCAGGCCCTCGTGCTCGAGGAGCTCGTACATCAGCAGGCCCATGACCTGCAGCTGGTGGATGAAGCGGCCGCGCTCGTCGGCTGCCCCCGCCCGATCCGCGTCGCCGTCGAGCAGCAGCCCGAGGTCGTACCCGCCCGCGGCGAGGATGCCCAGGGCCTCGTCGATGTTCGGCCGGATCGGTTCCGGATTGACGCCGCCGAACCAGGGGTTGCGCTCCGAGTGGATCTCGCGCACCCGGATCCGGCCCCCGCCGAGCAGCCGTGGGATCCAGCCCGCGCCGGACCCGTACAGCGGATCGACGAGGACGCTGATGTCGGCGTCGCGCAGGCGGTCGAGGTCGAGCGTCCGCGCGACGTACTCGCGGTAGCCCTCGAACGGGTCGACCCGCTCGACGAGCCCCGCGGCCTCGGCGTCCGCGAACGGCCGGCGCGCGGGTTCGTCGCCGGCATGCTCCGAGATCGTCCGCTCGAGCACGGACAGGATCTCGGGGCCCGCGGCCGCCCCGCTCGGCGATTTGACCTTGAAGCCGTTGTCGGTCCACGGGTTGTGCGAGGCGGTGATCATGATCGCCGCCGCGGCGCCCCGCGTGACGACCTCGTACGAGGTCATCTGCGTGGGGAGCGGGCTCGCCGCGTACAGCACCGGGATGTCGAACGCGAGCAGCACCTCCGCCGCCGCCTGCGCGAAGTACTCGCTGGCGAATCGGCGGTCGTACCCGACCATCACGCCCTGCGCGGCCGTGCCCTGCTCCGTCACGTACCGCGCGACGCCCTCGGCGCACCGGCGGACGTTGTCGTACGTGAACTCGTCCGCGATGCGGGCGCGCCACCCGTCCGTCCCGAAGACGATCGCGGGGCGTGCCGCCGCTGACGTGGGCGCCAACGTGATCTGCTCGGTCACAGCTGCTCCGTCTCCCCCGCCTCCCTCAGGCGCTCCACGATCTGCTTGACGTCCTGCGCCCGATCGGCGGCGCACACGAGAAGCGCGTCCGGCGTGTCGATCACGATGGTATCCGACAGACCGACGGTCGCGACGAGGCGTCCGCCGGCCGCCCGGACGAGGATGTCGCGCGACCCGACGTCGATCGCGCGCCCGGGCGGCTCGGGCTCCGCCGCCGCGCGGCGCTCCCCGGGCACCGTCCCGGCTCCGCGGGCGACGTTCGATTCGTCCCCGTCGGCCTTCGGCATGTCCTTCGCGCCGCGTCGCGCGTCTCCAGAGGCCGGCCGTTCGGCGCCGAGTGCGCGCTGGAGATCGAGGACGGCTCGCCAGCTCCCGACATCGCTCCACCCGGCGTCGAGGCTCGTCATCACGACCAGGCCTGCCTGTGCCGCCGGTTCCATCACGGCATAGTCGATCGACACCGAGCGCACCGCGACGTACCGCCGTGCGGCCTCCGATCCGTCGAGCACTCCGCCCTGCTCGTTCGCCCCGGACGCCATGAGCGCCAGCCGGACGCCGTCGTAGATGTCGGGGGCAAAACGCTCGAGCGCGGAGAGGATCGCGCGCCGGCGCCAGGCGAACATGCCGGCGTTCCACGCCGCGCCACTCACCGAGACCAGTTCCTCGGCACGTGCCAGGTCGGGCTTCTCGACGAACGCGTCGAGCACCCGCGCGGTCACGTCACCGTGATGGTCCTCGCGGTCCAGCCGCGGCACGAGATGTCCGTACCCCGTCTCCGCCCGGTCCGGCCGCACGCCGAGCGTCACGAGCGGGGCCTCGATGCCCAGGCAGCCGCTCGCGAGCCCATCCGTGCCCGCCGCCGCCTGCAGGGCCGAGCGGAACGCCTCGTCGTCGTCGACCCAGGCGTCCGCCGGGAGCACGACCATCGTCTCGCCGACGGGTCGCTCGATCGCCAGCGCCGCGAGCGCGATCGCGGGGGCGGTGTTCCGGCCGATCGGTTCGGTCAGCACGTGGTCGACCGGGATGCCCGCCGCCTGCTCGAGCGCGTACTGCTCGTGCCGTCGCTCCGTGACCACGTAGACCCCGTCGTTGCCGACGAGCGGACGCACGCGTGCGACGGTCCGCTGGAACAGCGTCTCGGGCCCGACCAGGGGCAGGAACGGCTTGGGGCGCGCCTGCCGCGAGAGCGGCCACAGCCGCGTCCCTCCGCCGCCGGCCAGGATCACGACGTACACGCCGTCCTCCCCTGCTGCCTTTCGGCAGGCATCCGCTGGTGGACGACCCCTCCCGTCGCCCGGGGGCCCGCGGTCAGGCCTCCGCGACCTCCGGCACGGCCGCGGCCGGCTCCGGCAGGTCGGCGTCGGCGGCGAGCGCCGCCGCGACGTCCGTGCGCTCCCACGGCAGGTCGAGGTCGGGACGGCCAAAGTGCCCGTACGCGGCAACCTGCCGGTAGAGCGGCCGCCGCAGCCCGAGTTGCTCGATGATCACCGCGGGCCGCAGGTCGAAATGCGCCCCGATCAACGCCACGATCCGCTCGTCCGGGATCCGCCCGGTGCCAAACGTTTCCACCGAGAGCGAGATCGGCCGCGCGACGCCGATCGCGTAGCTCAGCTCGAGCTCGAACCGGTCGGCGATTCCCGCGGCGACGATGTTCTTGGCGACCCAGCGCGCCGCGTACGCGCCGGACCGATCGACCTTCGAGGGGTCCTTGCCGCTGAACGCGCCGCCGCCGTGGCGTGCCATGCCGCCGTACGTGTCGACGATGATCTTCCGGCCCGTCAGCCCCGCGTCGCCCATCGGGCCGCCGATGACGAACCGCCCGGTCGGGTTGACGTGGACGACCGGGTCGCGCCGGCGCAGCTCCTGGGGGATCGTCTCGCAGACGATGCATTCCATGACGTCGTCGCGCAGGCGCTCGGTCGCGACCTCCTCGTCGTGCTGCGCCGCGACCACGACCGTCCGCACGGCCTTGGGCACGCCGTGGTCGTACTCGACCGTGACCTGCGTCTTGCCGTCCGGCCGGAGGTAGGGAAGCGTGCCGTCCTTGCGCACTTCGGCAAGGCGCTTCGAGAGCCGGTGCGCCAGCGCGATCGGCAGCGGCATCAGCTCGGGCGTCTCGCGGCAGGCGAAGCCGAACATCATCCCCTGGTCGCCGGCGCCCTGGTCGTGGATGTCGCCCCCGGTCCCGCGCGTCTCGAGGGCATCGTCGACACCGCGCTTGATGTCCGGCGACTGCTCGTGCACCGACACGAGCGTCCCGCACGTGCGGTAGTCGAAGCCGTAGCGGGCATCGGTGTACCCGATCTGGCGGATCGTCTCGCGCACGATCTGCTGAAACTCGACGTACGTGGTCGTCGTGATCTCGCCGAGCACCATGACGACGCCGTTGGTCGTCGCCGTCTCGCACGCGACGCGCGCGTACGGGTCGTCGCGCAGGATCGCGTCCAGGATCGCGTCGCTGACCTGGTCGCAGAGCTTGTCGGGGTGGCCCTCCGTGACGGATTCGGAGGTGAAGAGGTAGTCGGCTTCGTGGAGGATGCTGAGGTCGCTCATCGTCGCGCTTCCTACGTGCCGCTCTTCCACGACGACAGGTACGCCCGTTGCTCGGGCGTGAGTCGGTCGATCCCGACGCCCAGGGCCTCCAGCTTCAGGCGCGCGACCTCCCGGTCGATCCCGTCCGGGACCGCGTAGACCTTCCGCTCGAGCGACCCGTGGTTTCCGACCAGATGCTCCACCGAGAGCGCCTGGTTCGCGAAGCTCATGTCCATGACGGCCGCCGGATGCCCCTCGGCCGCGCCCAGGTTGACCAGGCGGCCCTCGGCGACGACGTGGATCCGCCGGTCGCCCAGGTCGTACTCCTCGACGTTGGCCCGTACCTCGCGGACCCGCCCGCCCGCCAGCCGGCGCAGCGCGGGGAGCTCGATCTCGTCGTCGAAATGCCCTGCGTTCGCGAGGATCGCGCCGTCCCGCATGAGGCCGAAGTGCCGCTCGGCAATCACGTTCACGTCGCCGGTCGCGGTGATGAAGACTTCGCCCCACGCCGCGGCCTCGTCCATCGGCATGACGACGAAGCCGTCCATGAGCGCCTCGATGGCCGGGATGGGATCCACCTCGCACACCGCGACCTGGGCCCCCATGCCCCGGAACCGCGACGCGATCCCGCGCCCGACCCACCCGTAGCCCCCGACCACGACGTGGCGTCCGGCCAGCAGGATGTTCGTCGCGCGAAGGATGCCGTCGACGCTGGACTGCCCGGTGCCGTAGCGATTGTCGAAGAGGTGCTTGGTGCGTGCCTCGTTGACGGCGACGACGGGGTAGCGGAGTGCGCCGTCGGCGGCCATCGCGCGAAGGCGGATGACGCCCGTCGTCGTCTCCTCGGTCCCCGCCTGTACCTCCGCGACCTGCTCGGGCCGCTCGGTGTGCAGCAGCGTCACCAGGTCGCATCCGTCGTCCATCGTGATCATCGGGTGCGTGTCGGCGACCGCGTTCAGATGCGCGTAGTAGCCGTCCCGGTCCTCCCCGTGGCGGGCGTACGTCGCGATCCCGTATTCCGCCACGAGCGCCGCGGCCACGTCGTCCTTCGTGGAGAGCGGGTTCGACGCCGCGAGCGCGACGTCCGCCCCGCCGGCCGCAAGTGTCCGCATGAGGTTCGCCGTCTCGGTCGTGACGTGCAGGCACGCCGCGATGCGCACGCCGGCGAGGGGCCGCTCGCGCTCGAAGCGCTCGCGGATGAGTCGGAGCACCGGCATCTCGCGCTCCGCCCACTCGATGCGTCGCCGGCCTGCCGCGGCCAGCGCCAGGTCGGCGATGTCGTGCGCGGGCAATTGCGTCACGGGCATATGGTCAGGACTCCCTTCGGGCGCGGGCATCGCGGAAGGCGTCAGCCGTCCTTCCGGACCGGGAACAGGCGTCGTATCGGCCCCATGATGCCATCGAGCGTCGAGGCTCGCCGGTGGACGAGCCGCTCGGCGAACCGGCAGTGCTCCCGGTAGCCAAGGGTACGGTACGCGGCGACGGCGGGCGTGTTGTCCGCCCGGACGTTGAGCACGACGTCGTCACAGAACCGCAGCAGTTCCTGCGTGACGGCGCTCGTCGTCACCTTCGCGAACCCGCGACCGCGGAAGTCGCGGTGCGTGAGCACGTTCCCGACGACGGCGATCCGCGCCTCGCGGCTGACGACGTGCGTGCCGGCCGCCGCGACCAGCCTGCCGTGCACGCGGACGCCGTAGTAGACGCCTTCCGCGATGGCGGACGCGGGCAGCCATGCGGTGAACCCGAGATCGTAGAGGCGGTTGAGGTCGCCGATCTCGCCGGGCACGAGCCGCGCGGAGAGGCCGGGCTGCGGCCGGAACGTCTCGCGGTCGACCGCCATGCGGATCATCTCGGGGCCAGGGTCGACCCGGTAGACGCGATCGACGGCGGGGACCACGTCGTACGGCATCGACATGTACGCGACGCGCGGCCGGATGAGATTGCGCAGGACGGCCTCCACGCCCGCGGGCTCGCCCATCGTGAACACGGGCTGCGGGGCGAGACCCGCGTACTCGAGCACCAGCGAGCGCGGCTCGAGACCGTCGTACGCGACGCCCCAGCGCGTTCGGGAGAACTCGTGGTCGTCGAGGTCGCACACGGCGTACGCGGCCAACAGGCGGTCCCGCTCGAGGAAGTGGCGGAGCAGCCTGCGGTCCGTCGTGAAGCGCACCGCGAAGGAGGGCTCGCCCGCTCTCGCGCGCGCGATGCTCACCATCAGCCACCGCCCCACCCGTCCTCATCCTCGGCCGGCGGTGCAGGCTCGGGGGGAGCGACGGCGGCGTGCTCGCCCGGCAGGGCTGGCTGGGGGGCGGCGGGGAGGTCGTTCGCTGCCGGCGCCTCGGGCCGGGCCCCACCCGGGAGGCCGCCCGCGCCGGGCGACGCCGCTGCGCCGGAGGCCGCCGGGGTCGAGCCGGGCGACGGGGACCGGACCGGACCCGAGCGCGCGCGCCGGTCGACCGCGTCGGGCAGCGACACCTCGAACGGCGGCCGCAGGACGCCGAGCTCGGTGATGAAGCCGCGCACGAGCGCGCCCGGCGTGACGTCCAGGACGGGGTTGTGCAGCGCGCTCTCGAGCGGCGCGGGCCGCCAGCCGTGGAGGTCGGCGAGTTCCTCGACGGGACGCTCCTCCTCGAGGAAGCTCCAGCCGTCCGCGGCCTCGAGGTCGACGGCGGCAAGCGGGGCGCACACGTAGAACGGCACGTCGTGACGGGCAGCCACGGCCGCAAGCGGGTACGTCCCGACCGCCGCGGACAGGTCGCCGTTGCGGGCGATCCGTTCGGCGGTCACGAGCACGACGTCCACGCGGCCGCGCGCGAGGACGGCCGCGGCCGCCGCGTCGGCGATGACGGTGTGCCGCACGTCGAGCCGGGCGAGCTCGAACGCGACGAGTCGCGCACCATCGAGCCCCGGCCGCCCCTCCGGCACCCACGCGTGCACGTCGCGGCCCTCGACGCCCAGGCGCTGGACGACCTCGAGCGCGGTGCCGAGCGCCCCGCCGCCGAGCGTCCCGACCGGACCGTGCAGCAGCACCTGCAGGTGGCGATCGGTCGGCGTCGGAAGAATCTCCGCGCCGGCCCGTCCGACCGCGGCGTGGTCGAGCAGCGCCTCCTCCTCGATCGCCGCCGTCTCGGCGCGGAGCACGTCCACGACATCGTCGCCGGGCGCGTCCTCCCCGACGCGCTGCCAGGCGGCCACCATCCGGTCGAGCGCGGCCGCCATCGGTCGCGACGAGGCACGCGCCGAGCGCAGCGCGTTGATCGTGCCGTGAAGGGTCGCGATCCGGACGAACTGGGAGTTCGTGCGGATCCGCTCGGCGGCGAGCAGCACGCCGTACGCCGCGACCTGTCCGAGCACCGGCCCTCCGGCCACCATGCGGTCGCGCACGCAGGC
Organism: Chloroflexota bacterium; assembly: GCA_021785175.1. Lineage (GTDB taxonomy): Bacteria > Chloroflexota > Limnocylindria > Limnocylindrales > CSP1-4 > JAJYNJ01. The sequence goes on from JAJYGH010000068.1 coordinate 14,656, forward strand.
CGCGACCTCGGCGCCGGTGTTGCACGTCACCTCGACCCGCTCGTGGGGCAGCCGCCGCTGGTCGACGAGCGTCAGCTCGCCCTCGCGATACCGGTACGGGGGGCCGAGCTGGACGGGCCCCGAGGCCGGCGCGGGCTCGTCGAGGCCGAGGAGCTGCGACAGCGGGTCCGATCCGCCGGTCGCGCCCAGCAGCTGGCCGGTCGCGGCCAGCGGGCCGCGCTGCAGGGCGGCCGCCGCACCCACGAACTGCGCGGCGGCCTGCACGGCCTCGCGTCCGAACGAGCGAAAGAAGCTGCGGCGGCCGATGTCGACCCCGACGGTCGCGCTCGGGAGCGCGGGCGGGGCCGACGGGGCCAGTGGCGTCGACGCGGGGGCGGGAGGGGTCGGGGGCTGGCCCGTTGCGGGGCCGCGCTCGTCCGGCGTCTGACCCCGGTCCCGATCGCTCACCCCGGGATCCTCGTCCTCAGTACTGGATGATGCTGTGGACGTCGTACCCGCGGAGCCGCTCGCGTCCCTTCAGGAACCGCAGCTCCACCAGGAACGCGAGCGAGACGACGTCGCCGCCCAGCCGACGCACGAGGTCGATCGTGCCGCTGACCGTGCCTCCGGTCGCGAGCAGGTCGTCCACGATCAGGACACGCTGCCCGGGCGTGATCGCGTCGCGGTGGATCTCGAGCGTGTTGGTCCCGTACTCGAGCGCGTACTCGACGCTCATGGTCTCGGCCGGCAGCTTGCCGAGCTTGCGCACCGGCACGAACCCGACCCCCAGCGTGTACGCCATCGGGGCGCTGAAGATGAAGCCGCGGGACTCCATCCCGACCACGATGTCGATCCTCTGGTTTCGGTACGGCGCGACGAGCAGGTCGATGGCGCCCCGAAACGCTTCCCGGTCCTTCAGCAGGGTCGTGATGTCATAGAACAGGATGCCGGGTTTCGGGAAGTCCGGGACTTCGCGGATCTTGGCACGCAGGTCGTCGGCCGACACGGATCCCTGCTCCCTTACCTCTCCACTCGTCATAGCCGGGCAAGTCTACCGCACGCCGCGCACCCGCCCGGAGCCGAGCGCGCCGGTCCCCGCGCACGGCGCGCGCGAGGACAGCTCGGCAACGGCGAGGCCTACGCGGCCCCCACCCCGGCCAGGAGCGGCGACAGCCGCGACCGCACCTGCACCGCCGATCCGTCGTCGAGCGCCGCGAGCGCCTCCTCCCGCGCGCGCCGCTCCTCGATGCCGCGGACCGCCCGGCGCACGCCGGGGAGACTCCCGCTGGCCATGCTGAGCTTGCGGATCCCCAGCCCGACGAGGGCGACGGCGGCGACGGGATCCCCGGCCATCTCGCCGCAGACCGAGAGCTCGATCCCCGCGCCCGCCGCCCGCTCGACCGCCTCGTGGACGAGCCGCAGCAGCGCCGGGTGGAGCGAGTCCTGGTATCGCGCCAGCGCGGGATTGCCGCGATCGACGGCGAGCGTGTACTGCAGCAGGTCGTTGGTGCCGAGACTCGCGAACGACAGGCGCGGGAAATAGCTGTCGCCGACGAGGATCGCGCCCGGGATCTCGAGCATGACGCCGAGATCGATCTCGCCGAACGGCTCGCCGCGGGACTCGAGCTCGGCGCGGGCCTGCGCGGCCAGCGACAGCAGCGTCTCCGCATCGCCGGCGTCGGCGACCATCGGCGCCATGACCTTCACGGGGCCACCCGCGGCCGCGCGCATCGTGGCGCGAAGCTGGGTGAGGAAGATGCCGGGGTCCGTGGCGGCGAGGCGCAACGCGCGGACGCCGAGGAACGGGTTCGCCTCGGGCGCGATCGGGAGGTACGGGATGGGCTTGTCGCCGCCGACGTCGAGGAGCCGGATCGTCACGGGGTACGGCGCGAACGCCCGCACCGCGCGCAGGTACGCCGCCGCCTGCTCGTCCTCGCTCGGCTCCGCGGCGCGCTCGAGGAACAGGAACTCGGTCCGGAACAGCCCGACGCCGTGGGCGCCGAGCTCCACGGCACGCGGGGCCTCCTCGGGCGTGCCGATGTTGGCGAGCAGGGTGACCTCCACGCCGTCGATCGTGACCGCGGGCAGCGATGCCTCGCGTCGCGCGAGCGCCTCCGCGTCGCGCGACCGGGTGATCCGGACGTCGAGATCGGCGAGCGTGGCGGCATCCGGATCGATGAAGACCTCGCCCGTGCCGCCGTCGAGCGCGAGATCGCCGGGCGCGAGCGACCCGAGGAGACCGGCGACCCCGACGACCGCGGGGATGCCGTACGCCCGCGCGAGGATCGCGGCGTGTGCGGTGGCCGACCCCGATTCGAGGGCGAACCCGAGCAACCGGTCACGCGGCAGCGTGGCCGTGACCGACGGTGGCAGATCCTCGGCGACCACGACACTCGGCACCTCGAGGCGAGGCGGCACGGGGTCGGGCATCCCGAACGCGCGCCGCGCGACCCGCAGGGCCACGTCGCGGACGTCGGCGGCGCGTGCCGACAGGAGCTCGTCCCCCAGCCCCCGGAGCTGCTCGGCCAGGTCGCGCCCGGCGTCGAGGACCGCGGCCACCGCGTCCACGTGGCGTTCGTCGATCGCCTGCTCGGCCAGCGACGTCAGTGCCGGATCCACCGCCATCTGCGCCTGCGCCTCGAAGATCGCGCCCTCGTCCGGGTGGCCGTCCTCGGTCACCCGGCGGCCGAGCTCCTCGAGCTCTCGCGCGGCGCGCTCCGCCGCCTCGGCGAGCCGCGTCCGCTCCCCGTCCGCCTGCCGCGGGTCGATCGACCGGCCCTCCGGCTCGCGTGCGCGCTCGACACGGACCCACGGCCCGCGAGCCACCCCTGCCGACGCCGGCGTTCCCCGCAGCGTACGCATGAGCGCATTGTGCGCCAGGCCGGCACCGGGCCGCCCTGCGCGCGCTACCTCGCCCCGCGCGATGATCCGAAGCGACGCTCGGTGCCCGCGAGGAGCCGCGCGATGTTGTCGTGGTGGAAGAGCCAGATCAGCACGGGACCGCCCGCGGCGAACACGTAGTACGCGGGCGGCTGCCCGGTGAGCGCGGCGATGAGCGCGAGGCCGATCCCCCCGGCCGCGGAGGCCGTGAGCGACGCGAGCGACGAGTATCGGCTGGCCAGGAACACGATCGCGAAGATCGGCACGATCGCGATCGCCACGAGCGGCTCGATCACGAGCAGACCGCCGAACGCGGGCGACACTCCCCGACCGCCGTGGAAGCCGAGGAACGGCGAGCGACTGTGGCCGACGATGGCGGCGAGCCCGGCGAGCACCTCGACGGCCGCGCCCGCGCCGAAGGCCCGGGCGATCAGGACGGCGGCGCCACCCTTCGCGACGTCGAGGAGGCCCGACACGACCGCGAAGCGGAGCCCGAGCGCCCGCGCGACGTTGGCGCCGCCCGTGTGGCCGCTGCCGATCGACCGCGGATCGGGGCCGCCGGCAAGCCGGGCGACGATGACGCCCCAGGGGATCCCGCCGATCAGGAACGCGGCGACGACGATCGCAATGTCGCGGGCGAGGGTCGGGGCGTCCATCGACGAGGAGTATACGGATCGCACGCTGCGGGTCCGGCCGTGCGAGGCCGTCGACGGCGACGACCTTCGGCGCGCGCGTGCGGTCGCGGTCAGGTCGAGGAGTCCGCGGCAGCCACCTCGTCGACCAGCCGGTCGGGCCTGCCCCGGAACCAGTCCCGCCGGGACGGATCCTCAGCCGCCTCCTGCAGCAGACGGCTGAGGGTTGCGTTGACCGGCACCGGCACTCCCGCGCGGGCTCCCACCGACGCGACCGCCCCGTTCAGCCACGCGACCTCGGTCCGCTCCTCGCCGGCCCGCAGCGCGAGGCGCAGCGACGGCATCTTCTCGCCGCGGGCCCCGCCGAGCACGCGGGCCAGCAGCAGGCGCGCGACGGGCGCGGGGCTGCGATACACGGCCAGGAGCAGCCGCACGTCGGCGCCGGGGAGCGCGACCGGGGCCAGACGCAGCGTGCGCATGACCGCGAGCGCCTCGAAGGCCTGGCGGCGTTCGATCTCGTACAGCGACGGATCGGCGTAGATCGCCCGGACGTCCATGTCGAGGAGCGCCCCCGTGGCGTTCCCGACGAGGTTCGCGACGAGCTTCGACCACTTCATCGCGACCGGGTCCCGGAGGACGGCCGCGCGCATCCCGCCGGCCCCGAACGCGGCCGCGAGCGCGCGAGCGAGTGCCTCGGCCGGCGCTCCGCCGTTCCACGCCGCCAGTCCGATCCCGCCGCGTGTCAGCCATCGCGCCTCGCCGCGGTCTCCCATCTCCACGGCGGACGTCAGCGAGGCGGCGACGAGTCGCGTGGCGGGCCGCCGCGCCAGCACCTGTTCCTCCGCGCCGACCCCGTTCTGGACCGTGACGACGGGCAGCTCCGGCCAGGCGCCGAGCGCGGCGATGGCGGCGTCGAGGTCGAAGCGCTTGACCGCCAGGACTGCGGCGTCGAGTCCGCCCGCGCCGAGCGGGTCGGGCCGGCGCAGAGCCGCGACGCCGGCACGGAACACCCGGACATCGCGCGGACCGCGATCCGGGGTGAGGAGCCGCAGGCTCCCCGCCACCGGCTCCTCGGGCCCGATCCGCCGGACCAGGAGGACGCCATGCCCCGCGGACGCGAGGCACCCCGCGAGCAGCGAGCCGACGGCCCCGGCGCCGACGACCGCGATCAGCATGCGCGGCGTCAGTCCGCGACGTGCTTGTCGAACGCCGAGGACCCGTCCGCCGTCGCGAGGACGGCCTCGATGTCGTCGCCCACGCTCGCCTGCACCGCGGCGAACACCGCGGCCTCGACGAGCGGCCCGCCGCTGATGCGCACGCGCGACGCGATCGCCGGATCCACGAGGTTCTCGAGGGCGAACCGCGCGGCGTGCACCGCGCCGTTGAAATCGACAAGGACCACGACACCGGCCCCGGCGTCCGCCCGCTGGATCGCGTCCGCGATGAGCGTCGGGTCCTCGCCGAGCGACCCGTCCGCCGCGCCGCCGGCCGCGATCACCCGCACGTCGGGGGCCTGCTCCCGCGCCATCTGCAGCGCCAGCTCCACGACGCCCTCGGCCACCGCGCGGGAGTGGGACGCGACGACGATGCCGACGAGTCGCGCCGGCGCGGCCGATCCGCCCGCGTCGTCCCCTGGCTGCCGGCGCGCGCCCGTCATCGCCGGGTGACGAGGATGGCGAGGAGCGCGATCCCGTACACGATCGTGATCACCCAGACACCGACGAGGACGCGCGTGACGGTGCGCTCGGCCCGCGCGGTCAGGCCGAAGTCGAAGATGACGGCGCGCAGCCCGAGCAGACCGTGCCAGCTCACGACGATGAGGAACAGCGTCTCGAGCGGCAGGATGATCGGGTTCGTGATGTAGTCGATGACCTGCCGGTAGTCGCGCAGCCCGCCCGAGACCACGAAGTGGTTCGCGATCATGTGGAGCGTGACGAGGAACAGGACGCCGACGCCCGTCAGCGCCTGCCAGCCCCACCCCACGCCGGGCAGGGTGTCCCGCTCCTCCGGCGCCCATCGGTCCGGGTGCTGCGGCAGGTCCGCGCGAAGGTCTTCGCTGTGCTGTGCCATCACCTGGCCCCCGCATCGCTGATGAACCGCAGCGCGCCGATGACGAGCACGACCGCGCCGATGACGCCGAACGCCAGCAGGAGCGCGCGCTGACGGTCGACGACGAGGCCGAACCCGACGAGCGCAAGGCGGATGCCGTTGAGCCCGTGGATGAGGAGCCCCGCCAGCAGCACGACGTCGAGCATCAGGAAGACCGGGTTCAGGAACACGTTCTTCAGCAGCGAATCCCAGGCCGCGGGCCCCACCGCGAGCTGGGAGAGCACGACCAGGTGCAGGTACAGGTAGAACAGCACCCCGAGGCCGGTGACCCGGTTGAGGATGAACGCAAGGCCGCCGAGCCGGCGGCCGCGGACGTCCACCCAGCCCATCACGCCCCGCCGGCGGTCCTCGCGGCGCACGGGACGATCGGCGCCGACCACGCGTTGGGTCATCGTCGTGCTCCCTGCGGTTCAGCCGACGGCCTTCGCCATCCGCGCGCCAGGAGCGAGCGCCGCAGCTGCATGATGTGACCGGCCGGATCCACGCTCGACGGGCAGGCCTCGCTGCACTCGAACGCGAGGTGGCACCGCCAGGCCGCATGCGGATCGTCCGCCAGCCGCAGGATCGGCCCGACGTCGACGCCGCGCGGCTCCTGCCGGACGCGATCCATCGCAGCCAGCGCGGCAGGGCCGAGGTACGCCGGATCGGTGCCGGCGATGGGGCACGCCGAGATGCAGATCCCGCACTCGATGCAGTCCTCGTACCGCATCGCGTGCGGCACGCCGGCCGCCTGATGCGAACCGGGCACGAGCTCGCTGTCGCGCACGAGCGGGCGCTCGGCGACGTCGAAGCGCGCGTAGAACGGCCCCATGTCGACGACCAGGTCGCTGACCACCGGCGCGTTGTCGAGCGGCTCGACGCGCACCTCGTCGGTTCCCAGCTCACGCACGTTCGTGACGCACGCCAGCACTTCGTGATCGTTGACCTTCATGGCGCAGGTGCCACAGGACGCGTGGAAGCACGAGTGGCGGAGCGTCAGGGTCGGGTCCTGGGTGCGCCGGATGCCCGTGAGGGCGTCGAGCACGGTCGTGCGGGCGCCGACCTCGACCGGGAACCGGTCGTGGTGGGGCTCTTCGTCGCCCTGCTTGTAGCGATGGACGCGGAACGTGACGGATGTATCGCTCATCGGCCTATGCAGCGTAGTAGGCGGTGTGGGGCAGGAGGACCGTTTCGCGCGTCAGGCACGGCGCCTCGATCCCGAGCTTCCTGCACACGACGTCCGCGGTGGTCTCGGCCATCGCGCGCGCGGTGGTCGCCTTGCCCCCGGAGATCGTGACGAAGCCACCGACCCCGTCGCGCTCCATGTGGTCGAAGCACTTGAACGTCCGGCTGAGCTCCCGTCCGGTGTCCGCGCCGCCCCCGCCGATCAGCGGTCGCGCCGCCGACCACGCCTGGCGGAAGGGAGCGCTGCGGACGGCCGGAATGATCTTGGAGCCTTCGGTGTACATCTTCTGGACGTGGTCTTCCGGCACCCCGAGGTCGTCGGGGTCCTTCACCACCCACGAGCTCGTGCCGACGATCGACAGGCCGCGCTGCGGGACCACGATGTCGCCATCCCCGGACTTGTGCATCCGGTTGATGACCATGTTGCAGAGGCGGCCACGGAGGGCGAGCAGCACGCCGGGGGACGGCTGGATCGGGACGTCGGCGCCGGCCATCGCCGCGATCTTCTCGGCCCACGGTCCGCCGGCGTTCACGACGAGGTCCGCCCCGACCTCGAAGTCCCGTTCGGTGCGGTGGTCGTGGCCCCGGACACCCATCACGCAGGCGTCCCGGACGACCATCTCGGTCACCTCGCAGAACGGCTGAATCACCGCCCCGCGCGCCTTCGCCGTCGCGAACCAGCGGAGCGGGAGCCGCATCGCATCGAAGGTGGCGTCGGGCACCTGGATGGCGCCCTTCAGGTCGGGGTTGAGATTGGGCTCGAGGTTGAGCGCCTCGGCCGGGGTCAGCCAGCGTGCGGGGATCCCGGTCTCCCCGCAGGCCGCGAACAGCTTCTCGCCGTAGGCCATGTCCTCGTCGTCGATCCCGACGAAGAGGCCGTCGTTCTCCTCGAACGAGCCTGGCGCGACGCGTCGCAGGAGCTGATTCTCCTGGATGCATTCGACCGCCGATTCGGCGTCGTTGACGGCGTACCGGGCGCCGCTGTGGAGCAGGCCGTGGTGACGGCCCGTGGTGCCGGAGGTGATCTCGCCACGCTCGACGAGCGTGACACGGAGGCCCCGGAGGACCAGGTCGAGGGCCAGGGCCGCTCCCGTCCCTCCCCCGCCGACGATGACGACGTGGGGAGCCGGTGAACGCAGTGGTGCGGTCATGTTTCTGGCTCTCCGACCCGGACCTCCGGAGTCCCGCTTCAGGCGATCAGGACTACTCGACCCAGTCGAAGGTCCGCGTGACGGCCTTCTTCCAGAGCTTGTAGTCCTTCTGACGAGTGGTCTCGTCCATCTTGGGCTTCCACTCCTTGTCCTTCGCCCAATTCTGGCGCAGGTCTTCGACGGCGGTCCAGAAGCCGACCGCGAGGCCGGCGGCGTAGGCGGCGCCGAGGGCCGTCGTCTCCGCCACCTTCGGGCGGATGACCGGCACGCCCAGGACGTCGGCCTGGAACTGCATGAGCAGATCGTTGTAGACCATGCCGCCGTCGACCTTGAGGGCCGTGAGCGGAACGCCGGAGTCGGCGTTCATCGCGTCGAGCACCTCGCGGGTCTGCCACGCGGTCGCCTCGAGGACGGCCCGCGCGATGTGGCCCTTGTTCACGTAGCGCGTGAGGCCGGCGATGACGCCACGCGCGTCACTCTTCCAGTAGGGGGCGAACAGGCCCGAGAACGCCGGCACGAAGTACACGCCGCCGTTGTCGTCGACCGTCTTCGCCAGCTCCTCGATCTCGGGCGAGGTCTTGATCATGCCGAGGTTGTCGCGCAGCCACTGCACGAGCGCCCCGGTGATCGCGATGGAGCCCTCGAGGGCGTACACGGCCGGCTGGTCGCCGATCTTGTAGCCCAGGGTCGTGAGCAGCCCGCTCTTGGACGGGACCGCCTTGGTGCCCGTGTTCAGGAGCATGAAGCAGCCGGTGCCGTAGGTGTTCTTCGCCTCGCCGGCGGAGAAGCACGTCTGGCCGAAGAGGGCCGCCTGCTGGTCGCCGAGGTCACCCGCGACGGGCACGCCGGCCAGGTCGCCAACGGCCCTGCCGTACACCGCGCTCGAGGCCTTGATGGCCGGGAGCATGGAGCGCGGGATGCCCATCAGCTTCAGGATCTCGGGATCCCAGTCGAGGGTCTCGAGGTTCATCAGCATGGTGCGGCTCGCGTTGGTGACATCCGTCACGTGGACGCCGCCGTCGACGCCGCCGGTGAGGTTCCAGATGCACCAGGTGTCGATGTTGCCGAACATGAGGTCGCCGGCCTCGGCCCTGGCGCGCGCGCCCTCGACGTTGTCGAGGACCCACTTGACCTTGGGGCCGGAGAAGTACGTCGCGAGCGGGAGGCCGACCTTCGCGCGGAGGCGGTCCTGGCCGCCGTCCTTCGCGAACTCACCGATGATCCTGTCGGTCCGGGTGTCCTGCCACACGATCGCGTTGTAGACCGGCTTGCCACTCCGGCGGTCCCACACGACCGTCGTCTCGCGCTGGTTCGTGACGCCGACGGCCGCCAGGTCGGATGCCGCGATCCCGGCCTTCGCCAGCGCTCCGCGGATGACCTCGACGCTGCGCGTCCAGATCTCCATCGGATCGTGCTCGACCCATCCCGGCTTCGGATAGATCTGCTCGTGCTCTTTCTGATCGATCGCCACGACGCCGCCCGCATGATCGAAGATCATGAACCGGGTGCTGGTCGTGCCCTGATCGAGGGCGCCGACGTACTTCGCCATGTGTCTCTCCCAACTAGTGAACTACGTGCCGGCCCAGACGCCGGCTACCCGGCTGGCTCGCCGCCCCCGACGGGTCCGAACCAGGTGTCGGCGGCGGCCTTGAGGAGGAGGTACGACGAGGTCGCGCCCGGGTCCTGGTGCCCGGCGCTTCGCTCTCCGAGGTAGCTCGCACGTCCCTTCCGGGCCACGAGCGGGGTGGTCGCAACCATCCCCTGCTCGGCGGCCTCGACCGTCCGTGCGAACGCCTCCTCGAGCGGCACTCCCGATTGGGCCGCGGCGTGCAGAGCGTCCCTCGCCGGCAGCAGCGCGTCGAGCATCGTCTTGTCGCCCGCTGCTGCCTTGCCGAGTCGCTGGATCCCGGCGACCGCGGCATCGAGGGCCTCCGTCACGTCGTCGATTCCGATCGAATCGCGACCCACCGTGGCCATCCCGAACTGCAGGAAGAACGTCCCGTACAGCGGGCCGCTCGCCCCGCCGACGGTCGAGACCAGCGTCATCCCCACCGACTTGAACGCTGCGCCGATGTCACGCGCCGGCAGCCCCGGCAGCCTGGCGATCACCGCCTGCATCCCGCGATCCATGTTGATGCCGTGGTCGGCGTCACCGATCGCGGAGTCGAGCGCGGTGAGGTAATCCTTCTGGGCCCTGACGCTTGCGGCGAACGCGTTGATCCAGGCGACGACGTCGTCGTAGCTGATCGAAGTCGCCCCGCTCATCCGCCCGTGCACCTTCCCTTTCGTGCGAGGTGACCCGCCCGAGCATCGGGCCTGTCAGATCCCCCAGCGCAGGGCCGGGGTCTTCACCGGAGCGTCCCACAGGCGGGTCAGCTCGTCGTCGAGACGGAGGAGCGTGATCGAGCAGCCGGCCATCTCGAGCGAGGTGATCCAGTTGCCGACGAAACTCCGCCCGATCGTGACGCTGCGGCCCTTGAGGATCTGGGCAAGCTTGTTGAAGACGATGTAGAGCTCCATGAGCGGCGTGCCGCCCATGCCGTTCACGAACGCGAGGACGCTGTCGCCCCGCTTGAATGGCAGGTCGTCGAGGATCGGCAGGGCGAGCATCTCGGTGATCTCGTCGGCAGTCGCGAGCTTCATGCGGGTCCGCCCCGGCTCGCCGTGGATGCCGATGCCGATCTCCATCTCGTCTTCGCCGAGTTCGAAGGTGGGCTTCCCGGCCGCCGGGACCGTGCAGCTCGTGAGGGCCATGCCCATGGACCGCACGTTGTCCTGCACCTTCTGGCAGAGTGCCGTCACCGTCGCGAGGTCCGCGCCGGCCTCGGCGGCCGCTCCGACGATCTTCTCCGCGAGGACGGTGCCGCCCACGCCGCGCCGGCCCGCCGTGTAGAGCGAGTCCTTGACGGCGACGTCGTCGGCGATGACCACGGAGCTGACCTCGATCCCCTCGGCCCGCGCCATCTCGGCCGCGAGCTCGAAGTTCATGATGTCGCCCGTGTAGTTCTTGATGATGTGGAGGACCCCGGCGCCACCGTTCACAGCCGCGGTGGCCGCGAGCATCTGGTCCGGGACCGGCGACGTGAAGACGGCGCCGGGGCACGCCGCGTCGAGCATCCCCATGCCGACGTAGCCGCCGTGCATGGGCTCGTGTCCGGAACCGCCGCCCGAGATCACGCCGACCTTGCCCTGGCGCGGCGCATCGACGCGAACGACCACGTTCGGCTCGATGACGCGGATCAGATCGCCGTGCGCGGCGACCATCCCGGCAAGCTCCTCGTCGACCGCGGTTTCGGGCGCGTTGATGAGCTTCTTCATCGGTTCTCCTGTCTGCTGACGGTCTGGCCCATCGCGGAGCCCGCCGTCGGCCATCGGACCGACGGCGGGAACGCGATCGGGAGTGCCGGCTTCAGCCGGCGCATACCGGGCGCAGGGCTCCGATCGACTACTTGAGGATGTAGTTGGTGAACGCGATCACGTAGACCGCGCCGGCCAGGGCGCCGCCGATGAGCGGCCCCACGATCGGGACCCACGAGTACTCCCAGTCGGAAGTGCCCTTTCCGGGGATCGGCAGGATGGCATGCGCGATGCGCGGCCCAAGGTCGCGGGCGGGGTTGATGGCGTACCCGGTCGTGCCGCCCAGCGAGAGGCCGATCGACCACACGAGGAGTGCGACAGGCAGTGCGCCGAGCGAGGCGAGACCCGCCGCATTGCCGTTGTGGCCGAAACTGAGGACGACGAACACCAGCACGAAGGTGCCGATGATCTCGGAGATCACGTTCAATCCGTAGTTGCGGATGTTCGGGCCGGTGCTGAAGACGGCCAGCTTGAGGCCGGGATCCTCGGTCGCCTTGAAGTGATCCCAGTAATGGAGCGCGACGAGGCACGCGCCGATGAAGGCGCCGATCAGCTCGCCCGCCCAGTAGCCGGGGACCTCGCCCCATGTGATGCCGGAGCCGGGATGCATCGCGCCGACCACGGCGAGGCCGAGCGTGACGGCCGGGTTGAGGTGCGCGCCGCTGACCGGCCCGGCGATGATGACGCCGCAGAAGACTGCGAGCGCCCATGCCGTGGTGATCACGATCCAGCCCGCGTTCTGGGCCTTCGACTTCGCGAGGAGCACGGCGGCGACGACGCCGTCGCCGAGCAGGATCAGCATCCCCGTGCCGAAGATCTCGGCGAGGAACTTCGCAGCTGTCATCCGGTGTGTACTCCCTCAAGAGGCGATACGGTTCCCCTACGGGTTCGCGACCGGGAGCCACGAAGCCAGAGGTGCGCTCGGACAGCGCTACCGGCAGACGGACACTGGACCCCGGACGCGACGTCGCGACTCGGACTCCCCCTGGCACCCTCCTTTCCAGGCGCGACCGATCCGTGGAGGCCGCGGAACGCGTGGGCACGCGGACGGGCCGGATCTCTCTTCGGGCGCCACTCTACGGCGGCGGGCGACCGCGGAATCTCAAGACATCGTCGAAATCACGAAGGGCGCCTCGTCGGTTTCCGGGTCCTCTCAGGCAGCCGTTCGATCGGGATGTCAGGCGTGGCCTCGAGGCCCGGCGGGGTGCCTGCGACGATGCGCACGCCGGACACGAGAACCGGCCGGTGTGCCCACCGGCCGGTCGTGAGTGTGACCCTGTGGCGTCGTTGTGGCGTCGTTGCTCCGTGCGCCGGCGCCGGCTCGGTCAGGAACGGCGATCCCCGGCCCAGTGCTGCTCACCCGGGTTGTGACCGAGACCCTGCGGCCCCGCCTCCCCCGGTGGCATCTCCCCCGGCGCCTCCTCGACGCTGGCGTCCGGCGGCTCGCCCGCCCACTCGTTCTTGTTCCACTGGTCCTCCGACGGCTCCGCCGGGGTCTCGCCGGCCCACTCGCGACGGTTCCAGCCGTCCTTCGGGCCCCGGGCTCGAGCGGCGTGCGCGGCTTCCGGCCCCGCGCCCACGGGCCGCGCCGCCTCGTCGCCCGTCATGCCCTGGTCGGCCATCTCGCCCGGGACCGTGCCCGAGGCTTCGATGATCGTTTCCTCGACGATGACCTCGTCCAGCGCGATCGCCTCGCGGTGGGGCGCCCGGTTGCGCGCGTCGCGCCGGCCCTCGCCTCCGTTCAGTGCGTCGGCTTCGTGCTTTGCGTGCTGGTCCCGGTCATAGACGGTTTCGTCCTCTGCCTGCCGGTCCCGGTGATAGGTGTCCACGACGACCTCCTTGCCGCGTGCCACGCACGCGGAACCCGACCGTAGTCGCCGCTCCCTCTGGCACGGTCCGCCGCGCCGGGCAGGGTCGTTGCAACGTTCGTTCAGTCTCGACCAACGCTCCGGTCACGTCCACACGCGGCGCGGAAGGCGACGGCGCGGGAGACGACGGCGCGGGAGACGACGGAGACGCCCTCCACGTCGCCGCCGATCACTCCACCGGCACCGTGTCCGCGAGCGCGCGGATCAGCAGCGCGGCCGAAGCCGCACCGGGATCGAGATGTCCGGCCGAGCGTTCTCCGAGGTAGCTCGCGCGCCCCCTCCTCGCGACGAGCGGCCGGGTCGCCTCCAGACCGTCCGCCGCCGCGGCCGCGGCGGCGGCCAGGGCCTGCGCGAGCGTCACGCCGTGCGCCGCCGACTCGTGCAGGACCTCCACCGAAGGCACGAGCGCGTCCAGCATGGTCTTGTCGCCGCGCTGCGCGCGCCCGAGCGTCGCGATCGCGTCGACCGCGGCGTCGAGCGCGGCCGTCACGGGCAGCAGGCCGGGTGGCCCCACCGCCACCACCTCCGGCCCGGCGGGTCCCGAGATGCCGGTCTCCGCGCGCAGCGAGATCGCGGCACCCGCGCGAAGCAGCGCGCGGCCGTACAGCGCCCCGCTGGCACCGCCGACGCTCCCCATGATCGTGCGGCCCGCCGCGGTCAGCAGGTCGGCGGCGCCGAGCGACGCCGCGGACGGATCGTCCACCGTCGCGAGCACGCGCCGGAACCCGCGATCGAGGTTGATCCCGTGGTCGCCGTCGCCGATGGCGGCGTCAAGCCCGGTGAGCCATTCCGCCTGATCCGCGACCACGGCCGCGCTCATGCGCAGCCAGGTCCGCACCCATTCCCCGCTCACGGCGGTCCACCTGCGGCTCGCGACGCGGCGTGGTCGGGACCCGCGCCGAGGCGCGCCGGCATGCCGGCTGGAGCCGGGAGTCGTCGACGCGACGGCGCGAGGGCCCTCACGCGAGGCCCGGCAGCTTCGGCCTCAGCGCCGCCGAATCTGCCGCCACGACAACGTCGTCGATCGTCGCTCCCGCGGCCGCCTCGACCGCGGCGAGGATCGCGCCCTCCACGATCGGCCCCGCGCTGATCCGCGTCCGTGCCCGCTCGTCCTCGGTGGCCTCCTCGAGCGCGATCTCGACGGCGAGCATGGCGCTGCCGAGATCGACGAGCACCACCGCGCCGGACGGAGCGATGGCGAGCGTCTCGTGCAGCGCGGCGAGGACGCGCGGCGCGCTGGTCCCGAGCGTCCCGCTGCCGGTGCCGCCCGCCAGCCCGACCGGGACGGCCGGAGCGGTCTGCGCGATCATCGCGCGGAGCCCGTCGAGCAGAACGGCGCTGTGGGCGACGAGCACGAGTCCGACCACGGAACCTCCAGGCGCGAAACCGGCCATGGCGCGCCGACCGGCGGCGCGGGCAGGACGGGACGGCCTTCCGCGGACCACGTTCCGGCCCGTACACTGCAGCGCGGATGAGCATAGACCGCGCGTCCGGTCCGGTGAAGGGATCGTCACGACGAGAGGCCACGTTCGTGGCGGACCATCCACCGGGCCGCGACGCCAGCCGCCGCGCCCCCGGCCCGGATCCCGTCCGCGTCGACCGGGTCGTCCTCGAGCGTTACCTCGCGCGTGCCGCCGCCGCGCTGCGCCGGCACCGCCGCCTGCTCGACCGTCTCGACGCCGCCCTGGGCGATGGCGATCACGGGGAGAACATGGAGACGGGGCTCGACGCCGTGGTCGAGTGGCTCGGCACCCTGCCGCCCGATGGCGATCTCGGCACGATCGTTCGGGGCGTGGGCCACGTGCTGATCGCATCCGTCGGTGGCGCGAGCGGCCCGCTCTACGGGACGGCGTTCGTCGAGGCCGGCTTCACGCTCGGCGCCCGGGCCGAGATCGATGCCGCGGCGATGGCGGACGCACTCGACGCCGCCGTCAGCGGCCTGTCCCGGCGCGGCCGCTGCGAGGTCGGGGACAAGACGATCCTCGACGCGCTGAAGCCGGCCGCGGACGCGTTCCGCCGGTCGATCGTGGCGGGCGAATCGATGGAAGCGGCGGCGGCGGCGGCCGTCTGGGCCGCGCGCGACGGCATGTGCGCCACCGTGCCCCTCGTCGCACGCCGTGGCCTCGCGCTGCGCCTCGGCGAGCGGTCGCGCGGACACCAGGATCCCGGTGCGACCTCGTGCTTCCTCCTCGTTCGCGCCATGCACCCCCGCCGGACGCCGTCCACCATCGAGCGCGATCATCCGGCGTTCGCCTCTCGCCGGCAGTCGTCGTGACGAGCACCACGCGACCGCGGGCCGAGGACGCTGGCGCAGCCGCCGACGAGCGGCTCGCCGGCCTGGAGGCCGACCGGTGGCGCACGTTCGAGGATGCGCAGCGCGAGGCGGACACGCTGTTCGCCCAGTACCAGCTGAGCCAGCTGCTCGCGTCGGGGGCCGATGTCGCGCACCTGGCGAGCGCCGTCCTCGACGAGCTCCGGCGCCACGATCGAGCGCGTGCTGCCGTCCTCTGGCTCACGCCTCCCGGCGGCGGGCCGCTGTCACTCGTCTCGATGGTCGGCGACGGAGCGGGCTCCTCCGCGCCGCCACCATCGCCGCCCGAGCGGTTTCCGGATGGCGCGGCGGCCGCGGGCTGGTGCCGCGCGTTCGGGTACTGGGGAGTCGCGCTGGAGGAGAGCCGGGACGGCGGGGACGGGTTCGAACGGGAGACGGTGGGTTTCGTCGCGCTGGCTCCCGCCGGGCCGCGGCGCGGCGGCGAGCGGCCGGCCTTCCTGCCGCGCGTCCGGCACGAGCTCGCGATGGCGTTCCGGGGCGCGCAGCTGCGCGAGGCCCTGGCTCACGAGCGCTCGCTGCTCTCCGCGATCCTCGATGGGGCGACCGACGCGATCGTCGCGGTGGATTCCGAGCGCAGGGTCGTGCGGCTCAACCCCGCCGCGCTCGCACTGCTCGACGTCACGCCGGAGTCGGTCCCCGCGGCCTGCCGCCATCTCCTGGGCTGCGCCCGGCTGCACGTCGGGACGGCGAGCCATCGGCTCCGCTGCGGCCCCCGCTGCCCGTTCGCCGATGTGCTCTCGGGCGGTCCGCCGATCACCGGGCGCGAGCAGACGGTGATCGGGCCCCACGATGAGGAGATCCCCGTGGCGGCGTCCTACGCGCCGATGGCGGGCGGCGGGGCGGTGGCCGTGCTGCACGACCTGCGGGCGTCACGCGCGCTCGACCAGCTCCGCTCGACGTTCGTCGCCGCGGTCTCGCACGATCTGCGCACGCCCCTGGCGCTGATCTCGGCGTACGTCGACACGTTGCTCGGCCTGGACCTCGACCCGGCCGGGCAGCGGCGGGCGATCGAGGGCATCGGGCACGCGGCGCACCGCCTCGACAACCTGGTCAATGAGATCCTCGACGTCGCGCGCCTCGAGAGCGACCGGATCGCCCTCCACCGCTCGCGCGCCTCGCTGGCCGCCATCATCGGCCGCGTCGTGTCGGGCCTGGGCGACGCGCCGGGGATCCCGGCCATCGACGTCGCGCCTGCGCCGGACCTGCCCGCGGTCACCGTCGATCCCGATCGGATCGCGCAGGTCCTCGACAACCTCGTCATGAACGCGGCGAAATATGGCCCGGTCGGGGGCCGGATCTCGATCCGCGCCTCGGTGCGGGACCGGATGGTCGTCGTGAGCGTCCATGACGAGGGCGCGGGCATCGACGAGGCGGACCGCGACCAGGTGTTCGAGCGATTCTACCGGGGGCGGCAGGCGAGGAGCGGCACGCCCGGCACCGGGCTCGGCCTGTACGTGTGCCGGCGGCTCGTGGAGGCGCACGGCGGCGAGATCTGGGTCGACGACTCGACGAGCGGGGCCTCGATCTCCTTCACGATCCCGATCGCGGCGCCGGCGCGCCTCCGGCACTCGGCCCCGGCGGCGGACAGCACGGGAACGGGCGCGTGACGGCCGAACGCATCCTGATCGTCGAGGACGAGGTCGAGTTCGCGGACCTCGTGCGGCTCTGGCTCGACCGCCACGGGTGGCAGACGCTCATGGCACACGACGGCCACGAGGCGCTGCGCCTCTTCGACGGCGAACGACCCGACCTCGTGCTGCTCGACATCGGGCTGCCCGGGCTCGACGGCTGGCAGCTGATCGATCGCATTCGCGAACGGAGCGAGGTGCCCGTGCTCGTGGTCAGCGCGCTCGGCGCCGAGACCGACAAGGTGCGAGGGCTCGGCGCGGGCGCCGACGACTACATGGACAAGCCGGTGAGCTTCCCGGAGCTGATCGCGCGCGTCCAGGCGGCGCTTCGGCGGTCGCGCCGCGGGGCGGCGTCGTCACCCGACCCGGGGATCGTGATGCGCGGCCCCGTCCGCATCTACCCGCAGAGCCACCGCGTACTGGTCGAGGGCATCGAGATCCACCTGACGCCGACGGAGTTCCGGTTGCTGCGCCACCTCGCCGAGCGTCCCGGCGAGCTCGTCCGCCACCGCGAGCTCCTCCAGGCTGTGTGGGGGCCGGCGTACGGCGACGACACGCAGCTGCTGCGGGTGACGATGCGGAACCTGCGCGCGAAGCTCGCGGCCGCCGCCCCGGAGCGGCGCTTCATCGCGACCGAGTACGGGCTGGGCTACCGCTTCGCCGAATCCTGACCGTTCGACCCGGCATCAGCCGGCCGCCGCCGGCTCCGACGAAACCTCCGCCAGCCGTGCGACGATCGTTCTGGCCGCCTGCCAGACGTCGGCCGCCCGCCCGATGCGGACCCGTACCTGGTTCGACGCGACGCGCACGGACCCGGGCGCGATCGCCGACGGGCGCCAGCCGGGGGCCTGCAGCGCCCGCACGGTGGCCGCGCGCGACCAGTCGGGCGGAAACCGGAGGACGAGCTCGGCCTCCTCGCGCGAGACGCGCGCGATCCCGGCGCGGTCCGCGAGCAGCCGCAGGTGCGCGACGTCGAGCAGCCGCTTGGCCGGTGCCGGGAGCGGCCCGTACCGGTCGGCCAGGTCCGCCCGCGCCGCCACCAGCTCGTCCTCCGTCGTCACGCGCGCGAGCCGCCGGTACACCTCGAGCTTCTGCGCCTCGCCGCCCACGTAGTCGTCGGGCAGGTAGGCGTCGATCGGCAGGTCGACCATCGCGGCCGGGCGCACCAGGTTCGGCTCGCGGTCCTCGAGCGCCGCCTTCTGCTCCTCGACCGCATCGGCGAGCAGCCGGGTGTACAGGTCGAACCCGACGGCCGCGATGTGCCCGTGCTGCTCGGCGCCCAGGATGTTGCCCGCGCCCCGGATCTCGAGGTCCGCCAGGGCGATCTGGAACCCCGCGCCAAGCTCGGACGCGTTGAAGATCGCCTGCAGCCGCTTGCGCGCGACCTCGCTCAGCCGATCGCGGCGCCGGTACAGGAGGTACGCGTAGGCCCGGCGCGAGCTGCGGCCCACCCGGCCGCGAAGCTGGTAGAGCTGGGCCAGGCCGAGCGCGTCGGCCCGGTCGATCACGATCGTGTTCGCGTTCGGGATGTCGAGACCGGACTCGATGATCGTCGTGCAGACGAGCACGTCCCAGGCGCCCTCGGCGAACGCGAGCATGACCTTCTCGAGCTGCCCCTCGGGCATCTGCCCGTGCGCGACCGCGATCCGGGCCTGCGGCAGCAGCCGCCGCAGCTGCTCCGCCTGCGCCTCGATCGTCTCGACGCGGTTGTGCACGAAGAACGCCTGGCCGCCGCGGTCGAGCTCGCGCAGCAGCGCGTCCCGGACGAGGCCCGCTGACGCCTCGGCGACGCGCGTCTGGATCGGGAGCCGGTCCTCGGGCGGCGTCTCGATGACGCTCATGTCGCGGACGCCCGAGAGTGCCATGTTCAGCGTGCGCGGGATCGGCGTGGCCGACAGCGTCAGCACGTCGACGGCGCGGCGAAGCTGCTTGAGCCGCTCCTTGTGCGCGACGCCGAAGCGCTGCTCCTCGTCGACGACCACGAGCCCGAGCCGGCGGAACCGGACGTCCTTCGAGAGCAACCGGTGTGTGCCGATCACGAGATCGACGCTGCCGTCGGTGAGCCCGGCGACGGTTGCGTCCCGCTGCCCGGCCGGGACGAAGCGGCTGAGCAGCCGGACCGAGATGGGATACGCCGCGAACCGCTGCGTGAACGTCG
Organism: Chloroflexota bacterium; assembly: GCA_021785175.1. GTDB lineage: Bacteria > Chloroflexota > Limnocylindria > Limnocylindrales > CSP1-4 > JAJYNJ01. Next base: position 33,914 of record JAJYGH010000068.1, read on the forward strand.
TGTGGTGCTGCTGCGCGAGCACGGTCGTCGGCACCAGCACGGCGACCTGGAACCCGTCCTGGATCGCCTTGAACGCCGCCCGGAGCGCGACCTCGGTCTTGCCGTACCCGACGTCGCCCACCACCAGGCGGTCCATCGGTTCCCCGCGCTCCATGTCGGCCTTCGTCTCGACCACCGCGCGGGTCTGGTCGGGCGTCTCCTCGTACGGGAACGCCGCCTCCATCTCCTGCTGCCAGGGGGTGTCCGGTGCGAACGGGTGGCCCTGCGCGCGTGCTCGCGCCGAGTACAGCTCGAGCAGGTCCTTCGCGAGCTCCGTGACCGCTCGGCGGACCCGGGCCCGCGTGCGGGCCCATTCCCCGCCGCCGAGCTTCGAGAGCTGCGGGTTCTCGCCGCCGGAATACCGACTGATCCGGTCGACCTGCTCGACCGGCAGGAAGATCCGGTCCGCCCCGGCGAAGTCCAGCTCGAGGTAGTCGCGCTCGTCGCCGGTGCCGCCGACGCTGCGCCGGACCATGCCGCCGTAGCGCGCGATGCCGTGATCGGCATGGACGACGAGATCGCCGGGCGACAGGCGGTCGAGGAGATCGCGCGGGACGACCCGACGGAGCGCGCGCGGTCGGCGGACGCGGACCGACCCGAACAGCTCCCGGTCCGTGACCACGACGAGACCGTCGGGGCCATCCTCGAAGCCGCTGTTGAGGCTGCGCTCGACGAGCGCGATCGAGCCGGGCGCGGGCGGCTCCGCGAGGCGACGCAGGGGGGCGGCGACGATCCCGCGTTCCTCGAGCAGCTCGGACAGGCGGGCGGACTGGTCCGACGTGACGACGATCCGCCGCGACTCGGCCCGCCAGCGGGCGATCGCCTCGCCGACGCCTGCGATCCGCTGCGGCGGCAGCGCGGGCTCCCGCCAGCCGAAGGGGTTGCCACCGGGCGGTGCCCCCTCCGCCTCGCTCTCCCAGGTCACCTCCAGCGTTCGCGCCGCGTGCAGCGTGCGCTGCCATGTCCGGTGGTCGAGGTACGCCTCGGGCCACGCGCCGGGCATGTCGCCCCCCTCGACGAGCTCGCGGCGGCGGTCCTCGGCCTGCTCCCACAGCAGCGCCGCCGCCTGATCGACGTCCCCCGGCTCGTCGATCAGCCAGATCGCATCGCCGACGTGGTCCACGCCGGTGGCCGGCGCGAGGATGCCCGCCCACACCTCGGCCGCGTCGCCCGGCTCGCGCGTCGCGAGCATCCGCTCCAGGTCGGCGGCGAGCAGCGCCGGCAGGTGCGCGGCCAGCCGCCCGAGGCGGGAGCGCAGGACGGCGGGCGCGTCGGGTGGCAGCAGGAACTCCCCTGCTGGCAGCACGGCCGCGGAGGCCACCGTCCCGATCGAGCGCTGGTCGGCCGGGTCGAACGCGCGCAGCGAATCGATCTCGTCGCCGAAGAACTCGGCCCGGACCGGCAGCGCCTGGCCGGGCGGGAACAGGTCGACGATCCCGCCGCGCCGCGCGAACTCGCCCCTGCCCCCGACCTCCGTGACGCCGTCGTAGCCGAGGTCGATGAGCTCGCGGAGGAGCCGCTCCTGGGAGAGGCGCGCGCCGCGCCGGAGCACCAGCGGCGCGGTCGGGAACGCGTCGGGCGGCAGCGTGTGCTGGAGGAGCGCCTGGGGGCTCGTGACGAGCACGCGCGGGCCGGCCATGGTGACGCGCATGGCGTCGCCCGGCGCCTGCTCCCCGGCGGCGAGTGGCACATTCGCCCTGGCGCCCCACGCGGCGAGCGCCGCGACCCGGGCCGCGGTCTCGTCCCGCACCAGCTCCCCGCGCTCGTACGCGAGGGCCGTCCGCGGCTCGAGCACGACGATCGCCGCTGCGTCCCCGAACCACGCGGCCAGCTCCTCCGCCACACGGTCCGCGATCTCGGCGTCGCGGGCGACCCAGACGAGCCGCTCTCCCGTCGCGGCGACGAGCGCGGCCGCGAGGTACGTCTTGGCCCCATGCGGCATCCCCGCGTACACGACGTGACGCAGGTCCTGGCCGGCACGGCCGGAACCCGCGAGCCGGTAGCGATCCGCGAGCGCGCGAAGCTCGGCGGTCGCGGCCAGGAGCGGCGGCAGCGACGACAGGTCCGCGGCACGGATTCGCCCGGCGCCCGCGCCGATGCCGCCGGCGCCTGGGATCTTCGACGCTGCCCGGGCCGCTGCCGCCGACTGCGACGCCTCGGCGATCCGTCGCTCCCGGCCCCGCCGACCCCGCAGGCGCTGATCCGTCACGCGCGCCCGCGCTCGTCCGGGCCGCTCGCCGCGCGGTCGTCCGCGGACCCCGGGAGGATTCGCCGCCACCCGGTGCGCGTGCGCCGGATCCCGTCCGGTCCCGGCGGCCCGTCGATCCCCCCGGGCAGCGGCTCGGCGCCAGAGGCGGCGGCTCTGTGTTCGAACCCTGCACCGTGCGACCCGGATGGGCCCGCGTCGTCTCCCTGCGGGCCCCGCTCCGGTTCCGGCCGCTCCGCCGCGGTCCGGCGGCTCCCGCCGGTGTTCTCCGGCTGTCCCTTGCGGACCTCCACGTCGGCCGGCGACCCCGCCAGCCGCCACGCGTTCCACCGGTTCGCGGCTTCCGGTGCGCCGCCGCGAGCCCACGTCTCGACCGCGTCCGCGGCCGCGTCCAGCAGCTCCGGCAGCAGACGCTCCTCCTCCCGGGAGAACCGACTCAGCACGTGGTCGATGGCGTCGCGACGAGGCTCGCCGATCCCGACGCGGAGCCGGGCGAACCGCTGCGTGTGGAGCTCCGCGACGATCGAGCGCAGGCCGTTGTGCCCGCCGTGCGTGCCTTCGGGCCGGATCCGCATCCGCCCGAACGGCAGCGCGAAGTCGTCGACGATCACGAGCACGTCGCCGAGCGGAACCCGCTCGCGCGCCATCGCCTTCTGCACCGCGATCCCGGAGTCGTTCATGAACGTGAGCGGCTTCAGCAGCATCACGTCCAGGTCGCCGAGCCGGCCCCTCACCGACACGGCGGCATCACGCTCCCGCCCCCGGCCGGAGATCCCGGCTCGATCGGCCAGCCGATCGACGATCATCCAGCCGACGTTGTGCCGCGTCTGCGCGTACTTCGACCCGGGGTTTCCCAGGCCCACGACGAGCTTCACCCGATCCCCCGTGTCACCTGCCGCCGATGCGCCACCTGCTGCGGACTCCCTCGCTCCAATGCCCCGGTCGCGTGCGCCCGGAAGGCCGGCGCGTCTGCCATTCCGCCACTCGCCCACGGTTTCACGCTTGTGAAGCGCGTATGCCTCGGATTCTGGCTTGCGGAGAGGGCATCAGACGCGTGTCACTCTGGCAGTCCGTTTCTGCGCTCAGAGGCCCTGTCCATGCCGCGCCCCAGCACCAAGAAGCCCAGTCTATCCGGCGGCCCGACGCTCGCGTCGACCCGCGACTACTGGACGCTCCATCTGCGCGCGGAGGGCAAGAGCGGGCGCACGATCTCGACCTACCTGCGGGCGCTCGACAAGCTCGACGCCTTTCTCGCCGAGCGCGGCATGCCGCGGACCCTCGAGGGCATCCGGCGCGAGCATCTCGAGGCGTTCTTCGTGGCGCTCGGCGAGCGCGGCAACGCCCCCGCCACGATCAGCATCCTGTTCCGCGCGCTGCGGCCCTTCTGGGGCTGGCTGGCCGAGGAAGACGAGATCGAGCGCAGCCCCATGGAGCGCATGCGGGCGCCGTCCGTGCCCCTCGATCCGCCGCGGCGAGCTCGCCGCGCTGCGCCCGGGCCATCTCAACCTGCCCCAGCACCTCGCCTTCATCGAGGCTTCGATCTCCAAGAGCCGCCGGGGCCGCGCGGTCGTCTCCGGCGACGCGACGGCCAGGGCGCTGATGCGCTACCTGCGCCACCCCAAGGCACCCCGCTCCGACGACGAACCGCTGTGGGTGGCCCGGACCGGCCTGGCGCTCCCGGGCAACGAGATCTTCCACACGGTCGGCCGCCGGGCCCGCGAGGCCGGCCTTCCCGTCCCCGCCCACCAGCTCCGCCACACCTGGGCCTCGAGCATGCTCCCCGCACGGCACAGCGAGGGCGACGTCATTGCAGCTCGGCGGCTGGACCGACCGCTCGATGCTCTCGCGCTACGGGGCCTCGGCCGCCGCGGAGCGCGCGCGTGCCGCGTATCGGAGCCCCATCGACCGGCTCGCGCGGGGGCGGCCGCAGCCCGGGGCGTAACTGACACGGTCATCGTCGCGCTACGGCTCGTTACCCATCGGGTAGGCAGCGCAGCTTGGCGCATTCGGAGGCGGCGAACCCGTAACCACTTGGCCGCTCGTGTCCACCCGTATGTAGTAGCTGTAGCGGGCAACCTCGTCTGACTCAGGGGTCAGAGTGACGTCCCCGGCCAGCGCTGACCCCGATACCGTAACGGTGACGGGAAGCCCCATGACACCGATGCCCGCTGCCGGGCACCATCCAGGCTGCCAAGGCGGCACAACTCTCTGAAGCTGACTCGGCCCGAGAAGACCGAGTGGCAGCCCGCTGGGCCACTGGACGCGCACGGTGACTGGCTCTGTGGATTCATTTCGGATATCGACGCCGCCCACGGGGTGGGTTCCTGTGCATCCTGACGCGGCGAGCGCGAGAGCCATCCCGGCGACAAGAGGCAAACGCGCGGCTCGCCGAGCCAGGAATCTCTTCGTGGCTCGAGACAACCTCGAGCGGCGTGCCTCCTGATGTCTCACTGCTGCTGGCCGGCTCGTGCTTGCCGGAACGTCCCGAACGGACTTCAAGTCGCCGAGCACGTCGAGGCGTGGTTCCAGGTCCAGACATCGAAGTCAGAGGAGTTGTACGCCTGGAAATAGATCCACGGGTAGTACGGATTGTTGCCCATCTGCCTCGGACCATCAAAGTCGCCTGAATGCGTCACGCCGCCGGCGACCCACGTCAACGAACGGAACTTCTGCTTGTTGCCCGGGTCGGACCCCTCGGCCGTCCGCCCTCCCATCTGATCTCCGCAGTTCCACTGCTCCGTGCCAACCTGTGCCCGCTCCCGGTTCCACAATCTCCACGCGCCGTCCGGTTCGGTTGCTCGAACCTGACCATCCATGACGTATTCCCAGACTCTGCTGCCATCCGGTTCGTAGACCAAGCGCACGGTGAAGGTGTGGCTCGAGGCTGTATCGGCCAGCGAGATATTTCGAGGCATCGGTGCATGGTTGATGTCTCCCGTTGCACCCGACGCATAGAAGAAGTCGAGTTGGTTTGTGTGCATACCAGTGCCGCAGATCCGCCCGTCGCCGCACATCCAGTACCCTACCTGCACGATATCATCGCCGCCAGGGCCCACGATCGCGGGCCACGCTCCCGAGGCAGTAACCCACGGCCGCAGGATGCCAGTGCAAAGGCTGTAGTCGTATCTTGAGATCCAAGCCGAGGCACTCGTGATCCAGGGACCACTCGCCCCGGACGCAGCGTTGCGTACCACCCAGGTGTTGTCAAGGTATTGCCCGACGTCACATGCGCCGGCGAGGGTCTGTGCAGCCAGCGTCGGACGGGGAGTTGGGATAAGGATCGAGACGGCAATCACCAAGCTGGCAACAAGCGTGCGTTTCACGGGATCCTCACCATGAACGTCTTGACACTGAAGAGCGAGGTTGGGTCGGTCAACTCAATGAAGCCATGCGCTTCATCGCGCGACACAGCTTGCTCGCACATTGTTGCTACGTTCGTCTGTGCCAGGCGAAAAGCGTGGGCGAGGTACTGGGAGACAAGATCGTCTCGGCATACCGCAGGGTCCCGACTCAGTTCAGCTCGAACAATCCTGGCGCTCATCTCAGAGGAGGGGCCGACGACATTGCCCGGAATCGCGATATCACGCCACGCTGGGATCAACAGGAGTGCGCACAGGTGGGTGAAATACGGCTGCGGAAGCTCGTTGCACTCGGCCGTTCTCGTGACGACGTACGTCTTCTCAGCTTTCCAGATTCGAGCCTGATCGTTGGTTTCCGTACCACCGACCCAGACCCCATGCTCGAATCTGATCGTCTGGGGCAGATCCGACGCCGTCGAGCGCGGCGTAGCGATGAACCCCAACCAGCCGACTATCTTCCCCGGATGAAACGACATGTCTCTCATTCGGGGACTTTGCCATTGACGCGCTGCACGAAACCAAGCCAATGATCCTGCTCGACGGAGGAGGCGTCATCACCACACTCGACTGGCGCAGATGCATCAGGGCGGGCCGAACCGCGCGGGGGCGTTCGTGCAGGTTTTCCAGGGCGCAGGGCGCGCGGAAAGGTGGCCTCGAACCCGATCTACGTTCTGACCGGCTGTGACGGGAGTCGACGGGCGTGCCTGGTGCCGACCCTCGACACCGGCATCCGCCGCGGCGAGCTCGCCGCGCTGCGCCTTGGGCATCTCAAGTGGGAACGGTGGCCCGCAACTGGAACCGCCATGACTCCGCAGGCCTGCCGTCGCACAGCAATCCCTGTCGGCACGGTGGCGCGTCAGCGTCTGGGTGTCTTCGCCTGGGAGGCCCAGATGCTGGTCGCGCCAGGAATTGGACTGGCGGTGGGGGGGAAATTCGTGCGTGCGAGGCGCGCGTACAGTAACTCCAGGTTCCTCGCGTCGAGCGCCACGCTCGACGGATCGACCAGAGCCGGGAAGACTCCGAAGGCCGGCGCGACCCAGGCCGACGCCAAAACGGCCCGATCCGAGTCTGGCGGGCCGTCGCGGATGCTATCGGGGGTCAGGCGCCGAGCGACCGGTGGGCCGACGCGTCGATCCGGCGCCGAGCCCGCACATCGGCACACCGTCCGCGAGGATCTCGGCGCCTGCCCCGTCGGCGCGTCCGGCCGTCACGCGCGGACCCAGGCCATCACGCGCCGACCCAGGATGGGTCGGCGAGGATCTCCGTCTCCAGCCGACGCATCGCCGCCTCCTCCTCGGGCTCGGCGTGGTCCCAGCCGCAGAGGTGGAGCACGCCGTGCACGACGAGCAATCCCAGCTCGTCCCCGGGATCCCATGCGACCAACCCCGTCTGCCCCCCTCGCCCCTGCTCGGCCTGCTCGATCGCGCGCTCGACGGACACGACGATGTCGCCGAGATGGGGGCGTGCGCCGGGCGGGAGCGCGAAGGGGCGGGCGGCCGGCGGCGCCGTGCCGAGTACCGTGGTGGCCGTCGTCGTACGCCCGGGGTGCGCCGGAAAGGCCTCGGGCGGCAGGAGCGGGAACGAGAGCACGTCGGTCGGGCCCTGCCTGCCCATCGCCTGCAGGTTGAGCGCCGCGAGCTCGGCGTCGTCGGACAGGATCACGCCGATGGAGGCCGGCTCGGGGGGGCGCGCGGCGCGCAGCGCGACGTCGACGAGCCGCGCGAGCTGCGCGAGCGAGCGCAGCCTCGGGACGCCGGGCCGGACGGTCAGCTCGATGCGCCAGGGTCGGAGGTACCGGACGGTCAGCCCGGGACCGGTCACGAGCGGCCGGCGCCGACGGTGCGCCGCGACTCGAGCTCCACGACCTTGTTCTGGGGGTACTCGATCCGCCGGTGGTACATCCCGAGCAGCTGCGCGACGAACGCCTCCCGGATACGCTCGAGGTCGCGGAGCGTCAGGTCGCACTCGTCGAACTGGCCGTCCTCGAGCCGCTCGCGGATGATGCGGTTGACCATGGCCCGGATCGACGCCTCGTCGTGGCCCGTCAGGGAGCGCACGGACGCCTCGACGCCGTCGGCCAGCATGAGGATCGCCGCTTCCCTGCTCTGCGGCTTCGGTCCGGCGTGTCGGAAGCGCGCCTGGTCGATCGAGGTCGCGACGGCCTCCGCCTCCGGCGAACCCGGCACCGCCCCCGCCGCCGCCACCGCCTGTTCCTGAGCCTTCGCATAGAAGTAGCTCATGAGCGCCGTGCCGTGGTGCTGCGGGATGAACGCGATGATCGCCTTGGGCAGCCCGTACTGGTACGCCAGGTCGATCCCGTTCGCGACGTGCGCCTTCAGCACCGCCGTGGATTCCTCCGGCGTCAGCAGGTCGTGGACGTTTCCGATGTTCGCCTGGTTCTCGATGAACGCCGTGGGGTTGGCGAGCTTCCCGATGTCGTGGTAGTAGGCGGCGACGCGCCCGAGCAGCGGGTCGGCGCCGATCGCCTCGGCCGCGCGCTCCGCGAGGTTGCCCACCATGAGCGAGTGGTGGTACGTGCCGGGGGTCTCGAGCAGCAGCCGGCGCAGGAGCGGCTGGGACGGGTTCGCGAGCTCGAGCAGCTGGAAGCTCGTCGTGATCCCGAACAGGTTGCCGAGCACGGCGAACGACCCGACGGCGACGACCGACGCCCCGCCCGCCGAGGCCACCGACGCGCCCCACAGCTGCAGCACGCCGGTCAGGTCGCGCTCGCCGAGCAACGTGAAGATCGCGACCACAGCGCCGTTCACGATCGCCATGGCGACCGCCGCCTGCACGAAGTGGTGGAACCGGTCGCCGTGGTAGAGCGCGACGATCCCGACGAGTCCGCCGAGGAACACGTACGTCGACAGCTCGACCGTGCCCGACACCGCCCCGGCGAGCACCGAGAGCGTCGCCAGCACGACGATCGCCGATCCGCTGTCGAGCAGGATCGTCAGCAGCAGCCCGACAGCCGCGACCGGGATGAAGAACGGCAGCAGGGAACGCCCCGCGGTGAGCTTCAGGGCCAGCACGGCGACGGCCAGGAGCAGCCCGACGAGCAGCAGGGCGTTGTTGCGGTGCCAGAACTCGGGCCGGTAGCGCCACACCCACCCGAGCAGCAGCGCGACCACGAGCGCGGAGAGCAGCAGCCACCCGGCGAGCTTTGCGGGGTCGGGCTGGGCGTTCTCGAGTCCGAGCGCCTGGATCTTCTCCAGGGCTGTCGGCGAGATGCTGTGCCCCTGGTCGACGATGACCTCGTCCTGCTTGACCGTCACGGTCACCGGCGTGGTGTGCTGCAGTGCAGCCTGGCGCGCGGCCTGCGTCGCCGCGTCGTCGTACGACGAGTTCGCGATCAGGAGCGGCTCCATGATCTCCCCCGCCAGCGCGCGCTGGTCGGCGGGGAGGGCGGGCGGCAGGGCCTGCGGCAACGCGAGCCGTGCGGGGATCAGCTCCGAGTCGCGGACCTCGCCCTGCTCGGTCGTGTCCAGGACCTGGCGCATCTCGTCACGCAGATTCGTCCACTGGTCGCGCGTGAGGTTCTGGAGCGTGGCGAGGGCCGTGGCCGACAGGCTCGGCATCGCACCGGCGAGCGCGGCACGGCGCGCCGCGTCCGACAGCACGGCCCCGAACGCGGCGTCGACCGGGGCGACGATGTGGTCGAACTCCGCGGTCTGGCGCGCCGCGGCGAGGTCGCCCTTCTGCGGCGTGTAGTCGTACTGCGGCGGCACCGCGGCGACGGCGGCATCCTGCGCCTGCGTCGTCAGGATCGCGCTGACGAACGTGACCGCGCGAGGAGCGCGGATCGTCGCTGGCGCAATGTCCCCGACCGACACGTGGTACGCGGTCGGGATGATGTCGATCGAGAGGATCGCGGTGAGCGCCACGATCAGGATCGACGCGCTGATCGCCAGGCGGAGCCCGTCGCGCCGCGTGAAGGCGGGGAGCCTGACACGCGACTGGGTCGCGAGCATCAGCCGCCGCCGCCCGACCGGGCGCGCCGCTCCAGCTCGTGCGTGACGAGCACGTGCACCTGCCGGCCGTCCGCGCGCCCCTTCACGCGCGGAGCCAGGATCTTCATGACGCGACCGGTGTCGCGCGGCGACGTCGCGCCGGACTCGTCGACGGCCTGGGCGACGAGCGCGTCGAGCTGCGCGTCGTCGAGCTGCGCCGGCATGTAGGGCGCGAGCGCGTCGAGCTTGCGCTGCTCCTGGGCCGCCAGGTCCGGGCGGCCGCCGGCCGCGAACGCCTCGAGCGACTCGCGCCGGGTGCGGATCTCGCGCGTCAGCACGCCGATCTCCTCGTCGGAGCCCAGCGGGTGACGCGCGTCCTTCTCCGCGCGCTGGATCGCGGCCACCGCCATGCGCAGCGCGTCGCGGCGAACGTCGTCTCGTTCGCGCATCGCCTCTGTCATCCCGGCCTGCAGCCGCTGTGCGAGTGTCACGGGTGGTGGCTCCGCGCGCCGCCGGCGTGTGAGCACGACGGCGCGGACATCGCGGACGCGGAAGGATCGTTCCTTCCGGTCCCCGGACGACCTAGCCCTGGCGGGCGGCCTTCTTGCGCTTCGCTTCCTTGCGCTTGCGCTTGACGCTCGGCTTCTCGTAGTGCTCGCGGCGTCGAGCCTCTGCCAGGATCCCGCTCTGCTGGATCTTCTTGTTGAAGCGGCGGAGCGCGCTCTCGAAGGTCTCGTTCTCCCCGACGCGGACTTCAGCCAATCCGGATTCACCTCCCCTGGCCGGGACTTCGCCTCGCCACGCGGTCCGATGCCAGCGGACAGGCGCGTGCGCGCGGCTGACCGCGCGAGGGGCCGGCAGAGCATAGCCGAGGGTCTCGGGCGGGTCAACTCTCGACGAACTGGGGCAGCACGAACCTGAAGGCCGCCCCTCCCTCCGGGCGGTTCTCGGCCCACAGCCGTCCGCCCATGGCCTCGACGAGCCGTCGCGCGACGAACAAGCCGATTCCGGCACCCGGGAGGCTGCTCGTCGCGTGGCCCCGCACGAACAGCTCGAACACCCGCTCGAGCTCGGACGGCTCGACGCCGGGCCCGTCGTCCAGCACGCTTGCGCGGACCTCGTCGTCGGTCGTCTCGATCCGCACGAGCACCTCGCGGCGGCCATACTTCGCGGCGTTGCCGATGAGGTTCCGCAGCACCTGTTCGAGGTAGCCTTCGTCGCCCGTCACCGGCGGGACATGCTCGGGGATCTCCGCGACGAAATGCCGGTCGGGCCACTCGGCGGTGAGCGCGGCGAGGACCGTCCGGAGCCGGTGCTGGAGCAGCGCCGCCCCGTTGACGGTGAGGTCGACGCCGCGTTCGGCGCGCGCCAGCACGAGCAGATCCTCGACGAGCCGCCCGAGCCGTTCCGACTCCCCCGCGATGTCGGACAGGATCTCGTCGTGCACGGACGCCGGAAGGTGAGCTCCCCGCGTCTGCAGCATCTTCGCCCCGCCGTAGATCGTCGTCACCGGCGTCCGAAGTTCGTGCGACAGCACGCCGACGAACGCCTCCCGCAGCTGCTCGGCCGACCGGCGCTCCGTGATGTCCAGCGAGACGACGACCGCGCCGAGGAGCTGCCCCGAGCGGTCGCGGACCGGGGCGCTCGTCTGCATGACGATCGCGGAGGTGCCGTCGCGCCGCCGAAGCGCGATCTCCTCGTTCACGATCGGCTCGCCGGTCGCAAGACTGCGGACGACCGGCCAGTCCATGGGGCCGTACGGCGTCCCGTCGATTGCCCGCGCCTCCGGCTCGGCCTCGCCGGCCGGGGTTGCCCTCGCCGGCGACTCGTCCAGCTCCGACGGCGCGTCGCGGTCGCCGTCGCCGGGCGGGCCCGCGGCATTCGGGCCGCCGTCCGGGCCCCGTCGTGGCGCCTCTGGCACGCCCGCCCCGGGTCCCCGCCGGCCGCGGAACGTGGCGAGATCGGCCGCGTTCCGGTACAGCACCTCCCCTGAGCGGCCGACGACCGTCACGCCCACGGGCATCTGCGCGACGACCGCGTCGAGCATCCCCCGCGCCTCGCGCTCGGCCCTCGCGATCCGCAGCCGCTCCAGTGCATGCGCGCCCGCGTTGGCCATCGAGACGACGAAGGCCACCTCGTCCTGGTCGGGCTCGTGGTCCTTGGCGAACTGCAGGATGAGAGCGCCTGTCGACGCGCCGGCGCGACGCAGCGGGACGACGAGACGGCGGCCAGCCGCGGTCGCCATGGCCGCACCGTCCAACCCCGAGGCCCCCGGGTCCGCGGTCCCGAACCCGGCGCGCTCCGAGCCCGCGCCGTCGAGGAGTGTCGCATCCGGTCCGACCACGAACGGCTCGCCCGCCTCGATCCGGCGCAGCGCCGCTTCCGCGACCGTCACGCCCGCACCGGTCTCCTCGCGCTCACCCCTGCCGCCGCGTGCCGCCGCGATCCGGAACAACGGCGCCTCCCCGGCCGCGGACCGCGCGCCGAGGAGGAGCAGGCCACCGACCACGCCCGTCGTCCCCGAGACAGCCTCCAGGAGCGAGCCCGCAACCTCGTCGGACGTCGCGTCGAGCGCCGCGGCACTGAATCGGGCGAGCGCGAATGCCCGCTCTCGTGCCGTCTCGATCTGCGCCGTGCGCTCCCGCACGCGCCGCTCCAGGTCCTGCGCGCGCTGACGCTCGGCCCGCCGGCGGTCGGTCACGTCCCGCCACGTGTACGCGAGCCACTCCCCGGCGCGGTTCGCGCGGATGTCGAAGACGCGCGACATCCGGCGGCCGCCCCAGACATCCACGTAGTCGAGGTCGTCGAGCACGAGCGGCTCGCCGGTCTCCATGACGCGGGCGTACGACTCGAGCAGCCCGGCGCGTTCGTGCTCCGGGAGGACGTCCAGCAGCCGGCTGCCGACGAGGTCCTCGCGCCGCATCTGGTTCGCCGCGCACGCCGCCGCGTTCGCGTAGTCGTACACGAAGTCCACGATGCGACCGTCCGCGCCGCGGACGGGACGCAGCAGCACGAACGGGTCGAGGAGCGTCTCGAGCGAGGTCCTGAAGCGAGCCTCCGATGCCTCGATGACCTGCGCCGCCCGCCGCCGTTCCGCCGCCGCCTCGAGCGCCTCGAGCCCGAGCGACACGTCGCGCGCGAGCTCCTCCAGCAGGTCGACCTCGCCCGGGCCGAACCCGCGCGGCTCGGACGCGTACACGCCCAGCACCCCGAACACCGTGCCCTCGCGGTGGAGGGGCAGGGCGGCGGACGAGCGGAAACCGCGCGCCAGCGCAGCCTCCCGCCACGGGGCCATCCTCGGGTCGCTCGCGATGTCGCGGCACACCTCGGTCCGGTCGCCGCGGATGGCCGCCGCGGTCGGGCCGTTCGACTCGGGACCCTCGAGCCGGATCCGGAGCGACGCGATGTACCCGTCGTCGTGGCCCGCGGTTGCGACCGGCCGCACCTCGCCGGTCGCACGATCGATCACGCCGGCCCAGGCCATCCGGAACCCGCCCACGTCGACCACCGTGGCGCACGCCGACTGGAGCAGCTCGATCTCGCTGTCGGCGCGCTCGATCGTCCGATTGATGCGCGAGAGCGCCAGGTAGATCCGCGCGAGCGGCTCGAGCGAAGTGGGCGGTTCGTCGACACCTCGTGACATGGCCACGGCAAGTGTAGGTCCGTCACAGGCGGGAAGGGCTCGCTAGACTTCGCACGTGGCGCCATCCCACTCCGACGTCGCGAGGTTCGCGTCCCTGCTGAACATCCTCGACGATGCGCTCGCACGCCGGCCCGAGCAGCCGGCCCTCGGCCTGCGCGGCGACGACGGCGTCGACTGGCACTGGACGTACCGGGAGCTGGGGCGGCGCTCGAAGCTCGCCGCGTTCCGCCTCCGTGCCGCCGGGCAGCGCCCGGGCGACCGCCTGATCACGTGGAGCCCGTCGAGTCCCGAGCTGCCCGCGGTGTACTTCGGGGCGATGCGCGCGCGGCTGGTCGTCGTGCCGCTCGACCTCCGGATGACGCCCGACACCGTGGCCCGGATCGTCGGCCGCGCCGGCGCCACGCTCGCCGTCCTCGGCACCGGCCGGGATGCCCCCGACCCGCGCGACTCGGGACTGGGCGACCTCCCGTTGACGACCACGACCGCGCTGACCGCCGAGCCGTCCACCGAACCGTCCGATCCCGCCTGGCTGCCGCCCGACTGGGAGGCGCAGGTGGATGCGTGGGAGCGACCGGGACGCGACGACCTCTTCGAGGTGGTGTTCACGTCGGGCACGACGGGCGTCCCGAAGGGCGTCATGCTCACGCACGGGGCGATCCTCTCGTCGATCGACGCGTTCGGACTCGTGATACCGCCGCTCGACCACCGGGTCGTGTCGCTGCTGCCGCTCTCCCACCTCATGGAGCAGGCGGCCGCGCTCTTCTACGCGACGCTCGTCGGCGCCGACGTCCTCTACATCCGGTCGCTCAACCCGCGCGTGATCTTCGAGGCGATCCGTGACCACCGCGTCACCACGCTCCTCGTCGTTCCCGCGGTCCTCGAGGTCTTCTGGAACGCGTTGATGCGCGAGGTGGACCGGCGCGGCCGGCGCGGCCAGTTCGAGCGCGCACGCCGGATCGCCCGGCACCTGCCGTACGCCGCGCGGCGGTGGATGTTCCGGAGCGTCCATCGGCAGTTCGGCGGCGACTTCCGGCTCGCAGTCACGGCCGGCGCGTACCTGCCGCCCGCCCTCCAGGTGGGGTGGGAGGACCTGGGGGTGATCGTCCTGCAGGGCTACGGCGCGACCGAGTGCGGGATCGTCGCCTGCTCGACCTTCGACGACCACACGCCCGGGACCGTCGGCCGGGTGCCCTCGCCCTCGCCGATCCGGGTCCGGCTCTCGGACGATGGTGAGATCCTCGTCGGCGGCCCGACGCTGTTCTCCGGGTACTGGGGAGACCCGGAGGCGACCGCCTCGGTGATGGACGCCGAGGGCTGGTACCACACCGGCGACGTCGCGCGGTTCGACGAGCGCGGGAACCTCGTGCTGCTTGGCCGGGTCCGGAACGTCATCGTGCTGCCGAACGGCTTCAACGTGTTCCCCGAGGACATCGAGAACGCCCTCCACGACGCGGGCCTGCCGGAGACGGTCGTCGTCGAGACGGCTCCGGGGCGCATCGAGGCGATCGTGCTGCCACCCGGCCGGTCGACGATCGACCTGGCGGCGGGGCGCGGCGCAGGGACGGACGAGCACGCCGCAGGCCGCCCTGCGCCCCCGGCGCTCGCCGCTCGCCGTGCCGACGCACATGGCGGCGTCCGTGCCGGCGCGTCGAACGGGGACGACGCACTCCGCATCCGCATCGATACCGCGGTGCGCGAGGCGAACGCGCACCTGTCGACCAACCAGCGGATCGAGGGGTGGCGGCTCTGGCCGGAACCGGACTTCCCGCGGACGCACACGCTGAAGGTCCGGCGCGACCAGGTCCAGGCGTGGGCGGCGTCGGAGGCGCCGCTGCCGATCGTCCACACGGAAGGCGCCGCGGGCGCTATCCGGGAGGCCAGGTCATGAAGCGGCCGCCGAGCACGTGGAGGTGCAGGTGGCCGACGGTCTGGCCGCCATCCCGTCCGGCGTTCGACACCACGCGGAACCCCCGCTCGGCCACGCCTTCGCGGCGCGCGACTTCCCGAATGGCGGAGAAGATCCGCGCCAGCAGCAGGGCTTCTTCATCGCGGAGGTCCATGACGGACACGAGGTGGCGGCGAGGGATCACGAGCACGTGGACCGGCGCACGCGGCGCGATGTCCCGGAACGCGAGCACGTCGTCGTCCTCGTAGACGACGGCAGCGGGCAACCTGCCCGCGACGATCTCGCAGAACGGGCACTGGACCCGTGCCGCGACCGGTGCATCTCGGTTCTCCGACGGCATCGATTCGTTGGCCACTCGCACCCTCCTCTGTCGCGCCAGCAGGCGCTATCGTGCCATTCGCGGGCGTGCGGCGGGCCATCGGCGCGCTGGGTCGCTCGGCGGTGTCGTCGCCGTCGGCGGCGTCCGGGTCGGCTCGGCGGTGTCGTCGCCATCACCCGACCCTGACCGCCTCGAGGGCGACCCAGTCCCCCTCGTCCCACCGCCGGCGGAGCTCGAAACCTGCCCGCGCGAACGCGTCGCCGACCTCCTCCTCCCGCGGCGCGATGATCCCGCTGGCAAGCAGCCGGCCGCCCGATCGCGTCTCCCCGAACAGCGCGGGCGCGAGCGGCACGAGCACCGACGCGACGAGGTTCGCAAGCACGAGATCGAACGGCGGCTCACCCGTCGGCACCGAGCCCCGACGCGAGCGGATCGATCCCGCGAGGCGGTTGCGGCGGGCATTCGCGCGCGTCGCCTCGACCGCCATCGGATCGGTGTCGACCCCGAGCACCGACGCGGCACCGAGCCGCGCTGCCGCGAGTGACAGGATCCCCGATCCGGATCCGACGTCGAGGACACGCGCGCGGCCGAGCAGCGCCTCGTCCGCCCACGCCTCGAGCCCCAGCAGGCACAGCCGCGTGGTCGGGTGGAGGCCCGTGCCGAATGCCGCGCCGGCATCGAGCACGAGTGGCAGCTCGCCGGGAGCGGCGCGGTGGCGGCGCCATGCCGGCCGCACCACGAAGCGCCGTCCGATCCGGAGCACGGGGAAGTGCGCGCGCCCCTGCGCCGCCCAGTCGGTCGCACCGATGACCCGCGTGGAGAGCTCGCCGATCGGTCGAAGATCGAACGCCTGCAGGTGCCCGAGCGCCGTCCGGACCCGTTCGACCGCGTCGGCCGTGGCCGCGGCCCCCGGCCCCTCGAGCCACGCGCGGATGAGCACGGGCCGCGCCGTGTCGACCTCGACCGCCAGCCCCTCGTCGAGCAACTCGAAGCCGGGCTCGATGCTGACCCCGCCGGGCACTTCTCGCGAAAGGATCGCACTGACGGTTTCGACCGCCTCGTGGTCGACCGCGACGGCGAGCTCCAGCCAGTCCTGCGGCGCGGTCTCCGGCACGCCCGGCACGCCGCCCGGCACACCCGCGTCTGCGGGCTCGGACGCGACATCGTGCTGCGCGCCCGGGCGCCCGCGTCCCGCGACGTCACCCCGTGCATCGGCGTCGCCGGCCCCGGCGCCCGCCACCTCCCCCGCGTGGCCCGGCAGATCGCCCCTCTCGTTCAGCTGATCGCGTCCTTCACCCGGTCGAGGATCCGGCCGGGCTTGGTCGGCCGCTCCCCGGACTCCGCGGCGAGCGCCTCGAGCAGCTCGCGCTGCCGCTTCGAGAGGCGCGTCGGAACGCGGACATCGACGCGGACGTGGAGGTCGCCGCGGACTCCCGGCCGGCGCAGGTGCGGCACGCCGCGGCCCCGAAGTCGAATCTCGGCGCCCGGCTGCGTCCCTGACTTGACCTCGATCGCCTCGTCGCCCTCGGCCGTCGGGACCGTCACGCGCGCGCCGAGCGAAGCCTGCGTGATCGAGAGTGGCAGGTCGTAGTACAGCTCGGTCCCGTCGCGCCGCAGCGCGGGGTGCTCCTCGACGTGGACCGCGACATACAGGTTGCCCGCCGGGCCGCCGCGCGGTCCGGCCTCGCCCTCGCCCGTGAGCCGGACCTGGTGGCCCTCGTCGATCCCCGCCGGAATCTCGACGCGCAGCTTGCGCCGGCGCTGGACGCGCCCCTCGCCGTGGCACTCCTGGCACGACGTCTCGACGACGCTCCCCTCGCCGTGGCAGCGCGGGCATACCGTCACGTTCACCATCTGGCCGAGCATCGTGCTGCGAACCTGCCGGATCTCGCCCAGCCCGTTGCACTGCGGACAGCGCGTCGAGGTCGAGCCGGGCTCGGCGCCGGTGCCGGAGCACGTCGGGCAGCGGTCGAGCGCGGAGAACTCGATCTCCTTCTCCGTCCCCCGGATCGACTCCTCGAACGAGATCCTGAGGTCGTACCGCAGGTCGGAACCCGCGGGCGGCCTCGCGCGACGCGCCTGCGCACCGCCGGCCCCCGCACCGAAGAACGCATCGAAGAGGTCCCCGAAGCCTCCGAACGGCCCGTACCCCTCGGGGCCGCCGTTGCCCACGCCGGCCCGCCCGAACATGTCGTACGCGCGTCGCTGCTGGGGATCGGACAGGACCTGGTAGGCCTCGTTGATCTCCTTGAACCGCTCCGGCGCCGACGGGTCCTTGTTGACGTCCGGGTGCCACTGCTGCGCGAGCTTGCGGAAGGCGCGCTTGATCTCGTCGTCCGGGGCGCCGCGCGGAACGCCGAGGACGTCGTAGTAGTCCCGACTGGTGGCCATGCGCATTGAAGTATATGGAAGGTGGCGGGACGGCCGGTCGGCGGGGGGACGAGCCCGGACGCTACCATCGATCTGTGCCCGAGCCCATCCCGGTGGCCGCCGCCGTCGCGCGCCGCTTCCTCGTCCTGCGCCATTTCCTCGCGCCGCCCCGCTCGCTGCCGCCGGAGCCCGAGAGCGTGCTCGCCGTCATCGACCGGCTCGGATCCGTGCAGTTCGACCCGCTCGGGGTGGCCGGGCGGAACCACGACCTCGTCCTTCACGCGCGCATCGCGGGTTACCGGCCCGCGTGGACGGACGATCTCCTGTACCGCAGGCGGCTGTTGTTCGAGGCGCTCAACAAGGGGCTGAGCATCCTGCCGACGCGGGAACTCCCGTGGTACCGGCACACGTGGGACCGGCACGCACTGCGTCACGAAGACGGGATCTTCGCGGAACACCCTGACGCCGTCGAGGGTCTCCTGGATCGCCTGCGCGCGGAGGGGCCGCTGTCGTCGCTCGACTTCGAGCGCGAACCGCCGATCGACTGGCACTGGGGGCCGACCGGCCGGGTCCGGGCGGTACTGGAGGCGCTGTCGGAGGCCGGGATCATCGGACTGGCGAGGCGCGAGGGAAACCGCCGCTATTACGACCTCATCGAGCGGCTGCAGCCGGCCGAGCTGCTCGCGGAGCGGATCCCGGAGGCCGAGCAGATCCGCCACCGGCTGCTGTCGCGGTTCCGCGGCCACGGGCTGCTGGCCGCAACCGGCGGCGCAGAGCTGTGGGGCGGGACCGTGCCGCCCACGCCGGGCGGCCGGACCGCCGGTCCCCGGCGCGTCGCGCTCGTGGCGGAACTCGTGGAGCGGGGCGACCTGACGCCGGTCGAGGTCGAGGGCGTGCGGCAGGTGCGCCACGTCGTGACCGACGAGCTGCCGGTGCTGGCCCAGGCGGAGCGCGAGGTGGAGGCGGACCTCGGACCCGGTGGCGCCGGACCGGCTGTCGCGTTCCTCGCTCCGCTCGACCCGCTCGCGTGGGACCGCGATCTCCTGCGCTCGCTGTTCGGCTTCGACTACGTGTGGGAGGTCTACGTGCCGGCGGCCAGGCGGCGGTGGGGGTACTACGTGCTGCCGATCCTGTTCGGCGACAGGCTCGTGGGCCGCATCGAGCCCCGGCTCGACCGCGAGGCACGGCGCGTGCGGATCCTCGGCGTCTGGTGGGAGGCCGGGTTCGAGCCGCTCGCCCAGCCCGGGTTCGTGCCGGCGCTCGCCGACACGCTCCACGACTATGCGGCGTTCGGCGGCGCGAAGGCTGTCACCTGGCCGCGCACGCGGACGGGGCGTGCTCTCGCCCAGGCCCTCGAGGGAGTCGCGGTCGAGAACGACGGGCCGAGGCGTGCACGGGCGACGATCCCGTCCGGTGCGGCGGCCCCGGGCGACGCGGTGGGCTCGTCCGGTGCGGCGGCCTCGGGCGGTGCGACCGACGCCGGCGCGGTCGGCGGCAGGCCGGCGCGGAGGTCGCGGCCCGAATCGTCGAGGGCTCGGGCGTGACCGCCGCGCGCCGCGGCAGCGTGTGGGTGCCGGCGATCGCCGCCTTCCTCGTCGGCGCCATCGCGTATGCCGGCCTCTACTGCTTCCCGCCGATCTCCGTCGCGTACGCGCGCGAGTTCGGCATCAGCCGGACGCTCGCCGTCACGCCGTGGACGGTGTTCCTGCTCGTCACGGGCCTGTCCAGCCCGTTCCTCGGCCGGGCATACGACCTGATCGCCGATCGCTGGCTGCTCGCCGCCGGCATGGTCCTGATCGCCATCGGGTGGGGTGTCGCCGTCCTCGCGACCGACGTCGGGCTCCTCGTCGTCGCCTACGGGATCCTGCTCGCGATCGGCCTCGAGCTCGTGTTCGTGGGCACGACCACCGCGATCGCGCGGCGCTACGCGGGCGTCACGGGCCTCGCGCTCGGCATCGCGTATGCCGGGCCGGGGGCGGGCGTCGCGATCGCGCTCCCGCTCGTCACCCCCGCCATCCAGTCGATCGGATGGCGCGAGATCCTCGCGGTGTTCGCCGTGCTCTCGGCCGCCGGGCTGCCGTTCGTCTGGCTCATGACCAGCGGCCCGGCCATCCTCGTCCCCGTGCGAGCCGGGCACGGCCATGCGCGGCGCGCCGAGTCGGACCTGACAAGCGGCCGCGAACGCTCATCCGCGCCTGCACGACCGCGCGGCAACCCAGCACCTCTCGCCCAGGGCGGCGCGGTCCAGCATGAGGCCGGGCTGCATGAGCCCTCCGCCCCCGGTGCGGTCGGCGCCGCGCACGAGATCGCGCCTGCCGGGGACCAGGGCCGACCGGACACGCTCCACCGGACGTTGCGAACGGCACGGTTCTGGATGCTGTTCGTCGGTGCCGTGGCGATCGGGGCCATGGACGAGGGCGTCTACCAGACGTTCCTCCCGCACGCGGCGCGCCAGGGCATCCCGGAGGCGCTCGCCGCGCAGGGCCTGGCGCTCGAATCCGTGTCGTACATCGCCGGGCAGCTGATCGGGGGCGCGTTGTCAGACCGGTTCGGACGGCGGTCGGTCGGCATCGCCTCGCTCGTCGTCGTCGCGCTCGGTTCGACCGCGGCGTTCGCCGGCACCGGTGCCACGCCCGCCATCGCGATCGGCGGCGTGGTTCTGCACGGCTTCGGCATGGGGTCGACGATCGCGCTCCGGTCCGCCGCGTTCAGCGACGTGTTCGGGGGCCCGAACTTCGGGTCGATCTTCGGCGTGCTGGCCATCGCCTACCCGTTGGGCGGGATCCTGCCGATCGAGCTCGGCGGGATCAGCGTGGACCGGTTCGGGACGTACTGGCCGGTCTACGGGCTCGTCATGGCCGCCATCCTCGTCTGGGGCATCGCCCTGGTCGTGGCCGGGCCGCGGCCGCACGGTCTCCGCGCGAGGCTCGGCCCGCACCGCTCGGCCACTCCCGCGTCGGGATAGCGGCGCTCGCGCCGGCCCACGGCCTCGCCCGCCAGCGACCGGTTGCCAGCGGATTCCGCGCGGGCGCGAGGCTCGCCGTCAGGCAACCTCCCGGCGACGGGAGTCGCCGTCAGGCGACCTCCCGCCGGATAGTCCCGGCGGCCAGCACCACGAACAGCGCGGCGATCGCCACCAGCACCGCCAGGTCGAGCTGCACCCCCGAAGCCGCCAGGCCCCGGCCCTGGATCATGATCTCCCGCAGCCCGTCCGCGGCATACGTCAGCGGCAGCGCGCGGGCGATCGGCTGGAGCGGCCCGGGGAGCGTCTCGATCCGCCAGAAGATCCCGGACAGGAGGCCCTGCGGCACGATCACGATCGGGATGAACTGCAGGATCTGGAACTCGGTCCGTGCGAACGTCGAGATGAAGATGCCGAGGCTGACCGCGCCGATCGCGAGCAGCAGCGCCACGAGGAACGCGAGCAGCGGGTTCCCGGCGCTCGGCACCGCGAGGCCGATCGAGAACGCCCCGAGCGGCCCGATCGCCGGCACGTCGACGCGCATCAGCGTGAACGCCATCAGCACGATGACCTGCAGTGTCGCGAAGATGCCGAACCCCAGCGTGTACCCGAGCACGATCTCGCCCTTGGTCACCGGGGTCGCGAGCAGGCGCTCGAGCGTGCCGCCGACCCGCTCGCGCAGGAAGCTGATCCCCGTCAGGATGAACACGAGGAAGTAGACGAAGAACCCGATGAAGAACGGCGACAGCGCGTCAAACGGGTCCTGGTTCACGGCGCCGAAGACGGTCTGGTGCTCGATGACCGGAGCGGCGACGGCTCCCGGAACGGCCGATGCGAGCGCGGACGCGAGGACCTGCCGGACCTGCGCGACCTGCCCTCCCTCGGTCGGCGGGTTCGCCCCCTGCGTCATCACGACGAGGTGCGGGCCGGTGGCCGACGCGAGACCTGCGACGACGTCGGAAGGGATGACGAGGACGACATCCAGCCGGTCGTCACGGAGCGCCGAACGCGCCTCGGCGTCGGTGATCGTGGAGGCCGGAACGTCCACCGGCAGGGGCTCGATGGACGACTCGGCCCGCGTCGCGATGATCGCCTGCGCGATCCGCGCCCCGGCGGCCCCGCCGTCGTTCACGATGCCGAGCCGGACGGGCGTCGTCTGCTGGTCCCGCAGCACCCACCCGAGCAGTGCCGAGATCGCGATCGGCACGACGAAGATCAGCGCGAGGGTCCGGCGGTCGCGCCGGAACTGCGCGACGATCCGGCGGATGAGCGCGGTGACGCGGCGCGGGCTCACGCGGTCGCTCCCACGTCGGCTCCCGAGAAGCGCAGGAAGGCCTCCTCGAGGTCGGCCGTCCCGGCCCGCCGCCGCAGCTCCTCGCCCGAGCCTCGCGCGATGACCTTGCCTCCGCGGATGAACAGGAGCTCGTCGCAGCGGTCGGCCTCGTCCATGACGTGGCTCGAGACGAGCAGCGTGGCCCCTTCGGCCGACAGCGAACGGAAATGCCGCCAGAACTGCACCCGAAGCGCCGGATCGATCCCGACCGTGGGCTCGTCCAGCACGACGACGGGCGGCCGGTGGACGAGCGCGCACGCCAGCGAGAGGCGGCGTCGCATGCCGCCGGACAGCTGCAGCACCGGGGTTCCCGCTCGCCCGTCGAGCTCGACGATGCGGAGCGCGTCCATGAGCCGCTCCCGGTCGAAGTTCCCGTACAGCGCGGCAAAGAACCGGATGTTCTCCCACACCGAGAGCTCCGGGTAGATGCCGTCGGCCTGCGTCATGTACCCGATGCTCGCGAGCATCTCCCGCGACGGCACGCGCCGGCCGAGCACGTACGCTTCTCCCGACGTGGGGCGCGCGAGGCCGACGAGCAGCCGGATCAGGGTCGTCTTGCCGGCGCCGTTCGGACCGAGCAGTCCGTAGATCCGGCCGGGCGGCAGGGCGATGTCGACACCGTCGACGGCCCGGATCGACCCGTACGTCTTGACGAGGCCGCGCCCCTCGAGCGCCGGCGTGGCGGAGGCATGGGCTGCGGCACCGGCGGCGGAGACGGCAGCCGGTGCTGCCCGGCTCGGCCGAAGCGGCGCGCTCGTCTGGGTCATCCGCGCGTCCCTCATCCCGTGTGAGCTCCGAATGCCGGGCCGTCGCGTGGGGGCTCGCGCTTCCCGACGGTACGACAGGTCGTGTGCGACGGTCTTGACGTTACAAGACATACTGCAGGGTATGTCAAGTCCAAACAGCAGGCCGGGGAGCGCGCGGACGCGGGAGCGGATCCTCGAAGCGGCGGCCGACGAGCTCGCCGAGACCGGGCGCCTGCGGCTGGAGGCCGTGGCGTCCCGCGCTGGCGTCTCTCGGCAGTCGATCCACTACCACTTCCGCGGGCTGGCGGGGCTGCGCGCGACGCTCGTCGCCGCGGGTACCGCTCCGGAGGCCGGACCCGACACTCGCGAACGCATCCTGGAGGCGGCCGCACGCGTCCTGTCGCGGCCGTGGACGCGGGCAGGGATCGACGAGATCGCGTCGGAGGCCGGCGTCACGAAGGGCGCTGTCTACCACCACTTCACCGACCGCGCCGCGCTCCTCCGTGCCGTCGCCGATCGCGTCGCGCCCGCGGGGTCGGAGCTCGTGCCGCCCGCGACCGGGGACGACCTCCCCGATCGCGAGGCCGTGGCCGCGCTGATCCGGATGTATCACGGGGCGGTGGCGGCGCGCGCCGACCTCGTCCGAAACCTCGTCATCGCGGGACGCGACGATCCCGAGCTCGTCGCCGCGATGGCGCGCGCGATGATCACCCGCCTCGCGCCGGCGCTGCTCGCGTGGTACGGACGACGGGCGGCGCGCAGCGGCTTTCGCGACGTCGAGCCCTCGCTCGTCTTCCAGGCACTCTTCGGGCCTGTGTTCGCGCAGATCGTGTTCGGCTCGTTCCTCGACGAGATCCTCGCCGAGGTGGGTGGGCGCCCCGTGGCCGAGGTCGCGGAGACGTACGCCGACCTGCTCCTCAGCGGGCTCGCGCCGGCGGCCGGGACGGGCGGGTAGACCGAGCCGTCGCCGCACGGCAGCGTCACCACCACGCCTCCGGACTGCGCTCCGAGCGACCAGCGTGGCACCCCGCGCGCAGCCGGGAGGGCGAGAATGGCCGGTCGGTCGCGCGATGCTCTCCCGGCACGAGCGAGGACGCTCGTCCGGTCAGGTCTCCGCGGAGGCGGGTGACCAGTGGGTCGTGCCGGCGGGCGGAGCGGAAAGCCCGGCCGACTTCTGGGCAGGACCCGCCGCTCTCACACTTCCTTGTACTCGCCCTCGACGGCCTCGTCCTCGCCCGGCTGGCCACCCTGACCCGCGCCGGCACCCGCGCCCGGGCCCTCGCCCGCACCCGTGCCGTCGCCACCGGACGTCTGCCCGGCCTGGTAGGCCGCCGTTCCGACCTTCTGCAGCGCCGTGGCGAGCTCCGTGGTCCGGTTGCGGATGGCGTCCATGTCGTCGCCCTTCAGGGCCTCGCGCACGGCCTCGACCGCGCGCTCGGTCGCCGCCCGGTCGTCGGCCGAGACCTTGTCGCCCAGGTCGCGCAGCGTGCGCTCCGCCTGGAACGCCAGCGTGTCGGCCTGGTTGCGCGTCTCGACCTCCTCGCGCCGCTTGCGGTCCTCCTCGGCGTGATCGGAGGCGTCGCGGACCATGCGGTCCACGTCGTCCTTCGACAGCATCGAGGAGGCCGTGATGCGGACGGTCTGCTCGCGGGCGGTGGCGCGGTCCTTGGCCTTGACGTCGAGGATGCCGTTCGCGTCGATGTCGAACGTCACCTCGATCTGCGGGATGCCACGCGGGGCCGGCGGGATCCCGTCGAGGATGAAGCGGCCGAGCGTCTTGTTATCGGACGCCATCTCGCGCTCGCCCTGGAGCACGTGGATCTCGACCTGCGGCTGGTTGTCGCTCGCGGTGGAGAACACCTGGCTCTTCGAGGTCGGGATGGTCGTGTTGCGGTCGATGAGGCGCGTCATGACGCCACCGAGCGTCTCGATGCCGAGCGAGAGCGGGGTCACGTCAAGGAGCAGGACATCCTTGACCTCGCCACCGAGGACACCCGCCTGGATCGCGGCGCCCACCGCGACGACCTCGTCCGGGTTGACGCCCTTGTGCGGCTCCTTGCCACCGAACATCGCCTTGACGGCCTCGACGACCGCCGGCATGCGCGTCTGGCCGCCGACGAGGATGACCTCGTTGATCTCGTTCGGGCGCAGCCCCGCGTCCTTCAGCGCCTGCTGGACCGGGCCCTTCGTCCGGTCGACGAGGTCCGCGACGAGGTCCTCGAGCTTGGCGCGCGAGAGCGTCACGACGAGGTGCTTCGGGCCGGTCTGATCGGCCGTGATGTACGGCAGATTGATCTCGGTCTGGAGCGTCGAGGACAGCTCGATCTTCGCCTTCTCGGCGGCCTCCTTCAGGCGCTGCATCGCCTGCTGGTCGGCGCGCAGGTCGATGCCCTGGTCGCGCTTGAACTCCGCCAGCAGCCAGTCGATCACGCGCTGGTCGAAGTCGTCGCCGCCGAGGTGCGTGTCGCCGTTGGTCGACTTGACCTCGAAGACGCCGTCGCCCAGCTCGAGGATCGAGATGTCGAACGTGCCGCCGCCGAGGTCGTAGACCGCGATCTTCTCGTCGGTCTTCTTGTCGAGGCCGTAGGCGAGCGCCGACGCCGTGGGCTCGTTGATGATCCGCTTGACGTCGAGGCCGGCGATGCGACCGGCGTCCTTGGTCGCCTGGCGCTGCGTGTCGTCGAAGTACGCCGGGACCGTGATGACGGCCTCGGTGATCTTCTCGCCCAGGTACGCCTCGGCGTCCGACTTGAGCTTCTGCAGGATCATCGCGCTGATCTCGGGCGGCGTGTACGCCGTCTTCCCGTCGGCCAGCACGACCTTCACGCCGTCGCTCCTGGCGTCGCGCTCGACCTTGTACGGCACGAGCCCCTTCGAGCGCTGGACCTCCGGGTCGTCCCAGCGGCGGCCCATGAAGCGCTTGATCGAGTAGACGGTGTTGGCGGGGTTGGTGATCGCCTGGCGCTTCGCAAGCTGCCCGACGAGGCGCTCGCCGGACTTCGTGAACGCGACGACCGACGGAACCGTCCGCCCGCCCTCCGAGCTGGGGATGACGGTCGGCTCGCCTCCCTCCATGACAGCCACGACCGAGTTGGTCGTGCCGAGGTCGATGCCGATGATCTTCGCCATGGTTCAGTGCTCTCCTTCGGGTGTCTCCCGCCCACCCGTGTTGTTGGCGACGGCGACGAGGGAGGGCCGCAGGACACGGTCCCGCAGCCGGTAGCCGCGCTGGAGCTCCGCGACGACGGTGCCGTCGGGGGCTTCTGTCGTTTCCTGGTGCACGACGGCTTCGTGCTCGCGCGGGTCGAACGGCTGACCGACTGCCTCGATGGCGGTCACGCCCTCCGAGTCGAGGAGCCCGCGCAGCTTGCGCTCGACGAGCCAGATGCCCTCGACCCAGCCCGTCTGCTCGAGCTCGGCCGGCATCGCCTCGAGGGCGCGGTCGAAGTCGTCGACGACGGCGAGGAGCTTGCGGAGCAGCGATTCGCTGGCGAGCCCCAGGCTCGCCTCGCGCTCCTGTTCGCTGCGCCGCCGGAAGTTCTGGAAGTCGGCCGCGCTGCGCTGCCAGGCGGTGCGCATCGCCTCGGTCTCCCGCCGCGCGGCCTCGAGCTCGGCCTGCAGGCGCTCGACCTCGGCCTGCAGCGCATCCGCATCCCCGGCCGGTCCCTGGCCGCCCGAGGTGCCGGCATGAGCGTGGCGGCCCGCGGACTGCCTGCCGGGACGGGGAGCCGCCGCGGCCCCGGGGTCGGGATTCACCTGCCCCGGGTCACCGCCATGCGCGCTCGCCGGCCGCGGCTCGCCCGGTCCGGCATCACCGTTGGTCCGGGGCGTGCCCGGCACGTGGATACGACGCCGCGTGGCGCCATCGTTCTGTCGTTCGGTCATACGTAGAAGTGATCCACCAGCTCGCTGAGAAGCCCGCTGACGTACCGGACGGTGCCGATCGCGTGCGGGTATGGCATGCGCGTGGGCCCGAGCACCCCGACGAGCCCGACCGCGCGGCCGGGCCGGCCGTACGAGGACACGACGAGGCTCACGTCCCGCATCTCCTCGACCTCGTTCTCGCTCCCGATGAAGACCTGGACGCCCGCATGGCCCGCCACCCGACGGACGAGCCGCCCGAGGTACTCACGGTCCTGCAGGACGCCGAACACGCGTCGCACCTTCTCGGATTCCGCGAATTCCGGTGCCGCCAGCACGTTCAGCAGGCCCTCGCTCACCATGTCCTCGACCGCGGCGGCATCGAACTCGCGCATCACCAGGAGCGCTCGCGCCGCGCCCATCCGGACGACCCGCTCGGTCGCGCCGTCGGCGGCCTCGTCGGCTCGCGCCTCCATCGTCGACACGGTCCGCTCGACCTGCCGCGTCGTCCGCCCGGCGAGGAGCTCGTTCAGGCGGCGTGCCGCCGTGTCCAGGACCTCCTGCGACGACGACTCGCCCACCTGGAGCAGACACTGCTTGACCTGTCCTTCCGCGAGGACGAGGACGAGGGCGGCGATCCGGTCGCCGGCCTGCACGAGGTCGAGCCGGCGCAGCCGTGCCGTCGCGGGCTTGGCGGGCGTCGCGAGCCCGGCTTCCCGCGTCACCTTCGCGAGCGTCGCCGCGGCCAGCCGGAACCACTGCTCCGACGTGAACTCGACCTGCCCGAACTGGTGCCGGATCATCAGCTGCTCGACCGGCGCGAGCGTCAGTCCGTCGGCGACGGACGTGACGTACATCCGGTAGCCGGCGTCGGTCGGGGTTCGACCGGCACTGGTGTGGGGATGCGAGAGGTACCCCGCACGCTCCAGCTCGGCCATGATGTTGCGTACGGTGGCCGAGCTTATGTCCAGCCCGTGTCGTTCCACGAGCGCGTGGCTGCCGACGGGTGTGGCAGTCACGACGTATTCCTCGATGATGGTCTGCAGGATCGCCAGGGCCCGGGTGTCAAGCGGGCCCGGATCGCGGTCCTTGCGACGCGCCACGACGTGTTCCTCTGTCCGCCGCCGGTCTCCCCGGCCGCCTGATCGTTAGCACTCTGGCCTTCTGAGTGCTAACCGTGGGCCGATGGTACAGGCGCGCTGCGGCGGTGTCAACGCCGTGTCAACGCCGTGTGGTGTCAACGCCGCAGAAGAAGCCGCAGAAGAAGCGCGCTCGTCAGCGCTGGCTGTGCGTGCCCCGTGTCGGCCCCGTCGCTCGGGCTGCTCGCGCATGGGGTCGACGCCGATCCGGTCGGGGTGCGGAGGCCGACATCGCCGCCCCCGACAACGACCGCCTCGCGTCACCCCTCCGCTGCGTGGACGTCACGCAGGAACCGACCTGCGCCGGCTGAGCGACTACCATCGCCCTGCCACCCCCGCCCACCTGAAGGAGACCGCGATGCCGGATCCCGCCGCTGCGCCGCTCGTGCGTATCGTCGTGGTGGACGACCACGAGGTCGTGCGGCAGGGGCTGGTCTCCCTGCTCGAACGACGGGAGGGGTTCCAGGTCGTCGCGCAGGCAGGGAGCGTGGCGGAGGCGATCGAGGCGGCACACCGCTACCGGCCCGACCTCATGGTCATGGACGTGCGGCTGCCGGACGGGTCCGGCGTCGAGGCAACGAGGGAGATCCGGGCCGCACTGCCGGCCACGAAGGTCATCATGCTCACGAGCTACCCCGCCGAGGACGCGGTCTTCGGCGCGATCGTCGCGGGCGCCAGCGGCTACCTCCTCAAGGGGGTCCGCGGGCGCGACATCGTGGCCGCACTCGATGCGGTCGGGCGGGGGGAGGCACTCCTGGACCCCGCCGTGACCGAGCTTGTCCTCGACCGCATCCGGGGTATCGCGAGCGGCGGCGACCAGGACGGCCTGACGCAGCTGACGCGCCAGGAGCGGGCGATCCTGCTCGGTCTGGCCGACGGGAAGACGAACAAGGAGATCGCGGCGGAGCTGTTCCTCTCGGACAAGACGGTCAAGAACTACGTGAGCAGAATCCTCGCCAAGTTGAGCCTCCAGCGGCGGGCCCAGGCGGCGGCGTTCATGGCTCGCCACGATCTGCCGGAGGGTCGATAGGCCCGCCGGCCAGTCCCGCCACGACAGCCCGGGAAAGACGAAGCCGGCTGGCCCGGCGGGTCAACCCGTTCTCCCGGTTTCCCGCACGGACACAGCCTCGAGATCGGGCCGGCTGCCCGATCGAGCGGCTGGACGCACCGGATGGACGCCCGTCACCCTGCACCACTACGGCATTCGCGCGCCACGCAGCGTCCACCAGGCAGGATCGGTCCCGCCGGGGAATCTGGTGACGCGCCATTCGGTTCGACACGCGAGGCACCAGAGGCCGCCGAAGCGGTCACCGTCGACGGCGACATCGGAAGACATGCACGCCGGGCATGCGTGCGGTTCGGCCATCCACGCGCGATATTGGGCCTGCGTGACGTCCCCGCGCCGCTGTCCCGACGTGGGTTCGTCCGCCCCAGGCAACACGCGATGCTGGAACTGACCTGCCGCCCTGCGGGCGCGGTGGACGTGCGGACTCAGGATGCGGTTGGTCACCATGATCTCCGCAGGACGTCGACGTCCGGTGCCAGCGCCGGCTCCGGCTCGGCGGCGACTCCACCGGGCACTACCACGAGCGGCTCCCGAGCACCTCGATCAGGAGGGCAAGACCGAACCCCGCGAAGATGGCGATTCGCCAGACCTGGCGCGCGGAGGAGGCGCGGGCCGCTGAGTGCGGCGTGATGCCGGGCCCTGCCGACACGCCCCCGAGCGTGTTGGGCGCCGCGGCGCTGCTGAGGACATTCGGGAACACGGTGATCCGCGGGGCCGTCATGGCACCCTCCTGACGCTGATTGGACGCGGTCCCGCGGGGCGTGCCCGCCCGGCGCGACTCATGGGTTGCCAGGCATGAACCTGGTCGCCGCTGCCTGATCGGCCCACACGAGGGCCTCGCCGTCGCCGCGGGCCGCCCGGACATGACGCTCGGACTCGACCGCACGGCGGGCGGCCGCCCCCAGGCCGGCGAGCCCGTTCCGGGAGAGGACCGGGCGGGAGTTCATCAAGGCTCGGCCCGCGCTCAGCGCGCGGCACCATCGACCGCGCCGGCCGTCCGCGCCTGCACCTTGATGTGCCGCACCTCGGCCTGCTCGACCTTGGGGATCGTGAGCGTCAGGATGCCGTTCTCGAAGTCCGCCACGGACCGCTCGGACTCGAAACGGTCGGGCAGCCGCAGGGCCCGCTCGAATGCCCCGGCATACAGCTCGCGCCGGTGATACTGGGTCCCGGCTTCCTCTTCGGCCTTGTACTCGCCGCTGATCGTGAGAGTGTCGCCGTCGATCGCGATGTCGACCTGGTCGGGCTTCACGCCGGGTAGTGCCGCCCTGACCACGAGCGCGGCGGCGGTTTCGTAGACATCGAGCGGCAGCCAGTGCCGCGCGGGTTGAGGGCTGCCTTCATCGAGGAGCCAGTTCATCGCCTGGCGCAGGGGCACCGTATCCGTGAACGGATCGCGAGGCATGAGCGTCATGGATCCATCTCTCTGGTCCTGCCGCTTCGGGCAGGACCGTCGGGCTCAGCCGGCAAGGCTCGTCAGTCTGGCGAATCGTTTGTCTTGAACCGTCCATATCATATGGTATGCTCTGCACTATGTCAAGCGAGCAGCTCACGCCGACCTCGTACCTCGTCCTCGGGCTCATCGCGCGCGAGGGCCCCTCCACCCCCTACGAGCTGAAGCGCCACGTGGCAGCGACGCTGGGCCATTTCTGGTCGTTTCCGCACTCCCTGCTGTACGGAGAGCCTGCCCGTCTGGCCGAACTCGGGCTGCTCGTCGAGCGGCGCGAAGTGGACGGCCGCCGGCGCCGCATCTTCAGCATCACAGAGGCCGGGCAGGCAGCCCTGCGTGCCTGGCTCGGACGCCCGTCCGGGGAGCCGAGTGAGCTGCGTGACCCCGGGCTCCTGCAGCTCTTCTTCGCTGATCTCGGGCCGCCCGAGGCGCGCGCCTCGATCGCCTCCGAGCAGCTGGCCGTCCACCGCGCCAGGCTGGCTGATTACGAAGAGGACCAGCGACTCGGGCCGGCGGAGCCGGCCCCGGGTCCTGTCGGGAGCACCGTCGAGCGCTGGCGCGGGGAGACGGTGCGCATGGGTCTCCTCTATGAGCGTGCCGCAGTTGACTTCTGGGAGGGCATCGTTGAGAGCGCCGGTCGTTCCGGCGATGCCGCTCCGGCGCGGGCGGACGACGCCCGCGTCAGCTGGTGACCGAGGACGAGCAGGGCGGTTCAGCAGGTCATCGCGCCTCGCGGTGACACGATCGGTCGTGACGGGGCAGCACTCCGCCCGCGATCATCTCCGGGAGAGGAGACCGCGCGAACCCGTCGCGAGGTGCACCACGTAGACGACCGCGATCGCACCGAGCGTGGCGATCACGATGCTCTCGATGTTGATGCCGTTGACAGACCCGAGCTTCAGCACGGTCGTCGCGACGAATCCACCGACGATGGCACCGACAATGCCGAGGCCGATCGTCATCAGCAGACCCTCACGGGCACGCATGAGATGGCTCGCCAGGAAACCGGCGATAGCGCCGACGACAATCCAGGCAACGAGGCCCATTCCAACCGATCCCTTCTGTGTTCGCGACGGCCGGGTTGCGGCCGCCGCCGCCTGCGGACGATGCCCCGCCCGCTTGGGGACCGCGCACCGTCGCTCGCTGGTCCCAGACCGACTCGCGCCCGACGATCCCGACGGCCCTGAGGATCGTCAGATCGAAGGTCGACCAGCCGATGACCGCGACGAGGCCACCGACGTCGAGGACCGATCAACCGGAAGACAGCCCAGGGCCCCCGCAAGCCTGCGGGTCACAGCGAGCCCGATCATCGATCTGCCCGAGTGCGGATGACCCGCAGCGAACGTCGACCCGCGAACAGGACGAAGGCTGCGAGGAAGATCCCGACGAGGATGACCGGCGTCGAGCCGGATCCCGGGAGGCCGGCCGGTGGCAGCGTGTCCGTCGGTGGAAGGGTCGCAGGCACGCTCGACGCTGGCGCATGTGAGGCGCCAGGGCTCGC
>JAJYGH010000020.1:0-1407 GCA_021785175.1 Chloroflexota bacterium
ACCCGAGCTCTACGAGAAGGTGCGGGAGCGCGTGAGGCGGGGTGACTACGCGTACGAGACCGATCCACTCTGGGACCGGAGCGGTGCAGCGGTGACGACGGCCTCGGGCGGAACCGCGCTCGACCGGCCGGTCACAACCTCCCTGGATGCGGGCCTCGGCAGCGGCAGCATTGAAGGTGGCCCGCTTCCCGCGACGCGGTGACGCGCCGCGGCACGATGAGGTCCGTTCAGCGCCGCTGAGTCCTCTCGCCCCGACGACGTCATCTCGAACGAGAACCCCGGATCGCTTCGTCTCGGTGCTCTGGACCCGCCTTACGGGACGTGCCAGCTTGCGGGTCGCGTCGACAGCGCCCTCTGCTGCGGCGTCTGCCATGTTTCGACTCCCAACCGTCACCGCGATCTCGTTCGGGCAGCCGGGATGGTCCTTCGGCCGACACCTCATCTGTTAGCTCGCGCTGGTACCGGCATCAGGCGGCGACAAACGATCGAACAGGCGTACGTTTCGTGCGGGGAAGTGGGGTGGCCTGCGGGACTTGAACCCGCAACCGTCGGATCCACAATCCGATGCTCTGCCGATTGAGCTAAGGCCACCGCGGGCGGCGCGGCTCGGCGCGCGGCAGCGGGCAGTATCGCACGAACCACGGCGCGGCGTGGCCCGGTCCCAACACCGGGGCGCGGTCGATGCGCCCTGCGACACGGGTGGCGGTGGAACGGTCGGGTAGGGATCGACTGGTACGCGCGGCTGCCGCCGGACCGGGACATCCGGGCGATTGGGCGCGGCGCGGCGGCCGTCTAGGGTGTACCCATGACCAGCGAGCACCTGCAGACCGTCCTGGAGCCGTCGCGCGCGGGCCGCGGTCTCCGCACCCGTGCCCTGCGTCTTGCGCTCGCGCTCGTCTTCGCGCTCACGTCGGTCGGGTGGACCCTCGCCATCCCGGCGGCGCCGCGCGTCGCCGCGTGGTCGACGTCGACGTTCAGCGCTCCCGACGAGACCGAGCTCTTCCAGCTGACGAACCAGGCGCGCGCCTCCGACGGTCTCGCCCCGCTCCGGTGGGACTCGCAGCTCCAGAGCATCGCGCGCTGGCGCGCACAGGACATGTCCGTGCGTGACTACTTCTCCCACCAGATCCCCCCGCAGGGGTACCTGGTCTTCCATTACATGGACGTGCGCGGCGTGCAGTACGTGGTCGCGGGCGAGAACATCGGCTGGAACACGGCGTCGGACGCCGACGCGACCGCGTTCATGCAGCAGATGTTCATGAACTCGCCGACCCACCGGGAGAACATCCTCGACCCGCGCTGGGACTCCATGGGCGTGGGGGCGTACAAGGGCACGGACGGCAAGCTCATGTACTGCGTGTTGTTCAAGCAGACGTACGCGTCCAGGCCGGCCGCGACCCCGAAGCC
>JAJYGH010000020.1:1744-19655 GCA_021785175.1 Chloroflexota bacterium
CCGCCCGGGACTCCGCTCGTGCCGGGGCAATCCTCGATGCGCGTCATCGACGCGACCCCATCGGGCGGCCTGCTCGAGTCGCTGATCGCCGGCCTCTTCGGGTTCGTGTCCGGCCTGTAGCGGCAGATCCCCGCCGCTCCTCGCCCGAGGCAGCGGGCATGCCGGCCGTGGCTCGGTGAGTCGCCGAATCGGGGCTCCGTCGCGCGTCGACGGCTGCTCCCGCGGCCGTGCCGGCCGCTACACTCGCCACGGGCCGATCACGACAGGAGCACCACATGCGTCCAATCCTGGAGGCGCGCGACCTCACCAAGACGTACCGGACGGGCGAGGGCGAGGTCGAGGCGCTCCGAGGGGTGTCGCTCGCGGTCGAGCCGGGAGAGTTCGTCGCCTTCATGGGGCCGTCGGGCAGCGGCAAGACGACGCTGCTCCAGCTCCTCGGCGGCCTCGACCATCCGACCTCCGGCGAGGTCGTGCTCGACGGCGTCTCCGTCTCGTTCCTCGACGACGACCGGGCGACCCGACTCCGGCGCGAGAAGACCGGGTTCGTGTTCCAGGCGTTCAACCTCGTGCCACTGCTGTCCGCGCGCGAGAACGTCGCGTTGCCGTTCCTGCTGTCGGGGGCGGACCCGGCGAGCCGCGAGATCCGCAGCCGCGTCGACGATGCCCTGCGGCTCGTCGACCTCGAGGCGAAGGCCGAACGACGGCCGGCCGAGCTGGCGTTCGGCGAGCAGCAGCGCGTCGCCATCGCGCGCGCGGTCGCCGGCCGGCCCGCGATCCTGTTCGCTGATGAGCCGACGGGCAACCTCGACTACTCGACCGGGCTCGAGATCCTCCAGTACCTCTACCGATCCTGCACCGAGCGGGGGCAGACGATCGTGCTCGTCACGCACGACGCGCAGGCAGGCGCGTTCGCGGACCGGGTGCTGTTCCTGCGCGACGGGCGCGTCCTCGAGGAGATCGCGATCGGACGCCGGGCCGAGCACCCCGCACGCCCGCTGATCGAGCGGCTCGCGCTGCTCGGCCAGTAGGGCCCGGCTGTGCGCGCGCCGGCCCGGCTCGGACTGCGGATCCTGCGGCGCAGGCCGCTGCGCACGGCGCTGACGATCGCCGGGATCGCGATCGGGGTCGCGCTCGTCTTCGCCGCGCTGTCCGTCGACGCCGCCGCGCAGTCCGGCGCGCAGGGGTATGCCGCGCAGCTCGACGGCCGGTCGGATCTCGTGGTGCGGGCCTTCGGGGAGGGGACCCTCTCCCCGCAGTCGCTGTCGACGATCTCGGGCACGGCCGGGGTCCTCGCCACTTCGCCGCAGGTCAGGCGATCGACGTTTGCCTGGGCCGTCGCCCCCGGCGGCTCCGTCGCGACACGCTCGCTCGGGGCGCTGACGGTCGTCGGCGTCGATCCCGCCTCGGACCGCGCCTTCCACGACGAGACGCTCGCGAGTGGCGCGCCGCTGTCGGCGACTGACGACGCGGGAGCCGTGCTCGCACAGCCCTGGGCGTCGGCGCACGGGCTCGGGGTCGGGTCGCGGATCTCGGTCATGGGCGGCGGCGGCGAGCGGACGCTCACGGTCCGCGGAGTCCTCGCCGCGTCGGGTCCCGCGCTCGCCGACGGCGGGCGCCTGGCGTACGTGACGCTGACGTCGGCCAGGTCCCTGTTCGCGCTTTCCGCCGGCACCGCCGATCTCGTCGAGGTGCGGGTCGACCCCGCGGTCGGCGTGGCGGCGGTCGAGACGCGCCTGGAAACGCGGCTCTCGGCCGAGCCGTACCTGCTGTCCACGACGACCGACGACGCTGCCTCGCTGTCGGTCGCCTCGCGCGACGTCGGGTCCGGGCTGCTGCTGGTCGCGGCCGTCGTGCTGTTCGTGGGCGCGCTGCTCGTGTCGGACGCGCTCGCGATGTCGGTCGCGGAGCGCACGCGCGAGGTCGCGCTGCTCCGCTCGGTCGGCGCGACACGCCGTCAGGTGCATGCCATGGTCCTCGTCGAGGCGCTCGGGCTGGCCGTCGGCGGGATCGTCGCCGGCCTGGCCGGAGGGGCGGCGATCACCGCCGCACTCGTGCCGCTGGTCGGATCGATCACCGATGCGCCGGTGTCCGGCACGCCGCTTGACGCCGGCGCACTCGCCGTGGCCGCGGTGCTCGGCCTGCTCGTGACGGTCGTGGCCGCGCTCGGGCCAGCGTGGCAGGCGGGGCGCGTGTCGCCCGTCGAGGCGCTGCGCGCGACCCCGGCGCTCACCCGCTCCTCGGGCGCCGTCGGCCGTTCGGCGATCGGCGGGGCCGCCGCGAGCGTGGCCGGCACGGCCGTGCTCATCCTCGGGGGCGCAGTGACGGGTGCGTCGCCGCCGGCATCTGCCGGCACGATCGGGAGCGGGCCGGTCGGGACGTTCCTCGCCGCCGCCGCGGTCGCCCTCGCCTTCCTCCTGCTGATGCTCGTGGCCGGCCTCGTGGCGCCGGCCGTCCTCCGGGGCGCAGGCGCCGTCATCGCGGCGGCGGCGATGCCGCTCCGCCGACCGCTCGCCGCCGAGCTGCGCCTCGCGCGCGGCTCGCTGTCGCACGATCCGGCACGGGTCTCGGTCGCGTTCGCGGCGCTCGCCGTGGGGCTCGGGCTCGTCGTGGCGCTGGCGGGGATCGCGGACGGCATGCGGCGCGCCGGGGACGCGTGGATCTCGGATGTGGCGCCCGTCGATGCCGTGGTCGTCGCGATCTCCCCGGTGCCCGATTCGTTCGGTGCCGACCTGGCCGGCGTTCCAGGCGTCGCGAGCGTCACCTCCCTGCGCGTGTTCGACGTCGCGATTGCGGGCCGCCAGGCCTCGGCGGTGGCGGTCGACCCGGCCGCGTACGCACGGCTCGGGGCGCTCACGTTCGAGGCCGGCACGCGCGAGTCCGCGTTCGCAGCCCTCCAGGCCGGCGGAGCCGCGCTCGTTCCACGGTCCGTCGCCGACCGGTTCGACCTGCGCGTCGGTGACGCGCTCAGTGTCCGGACGGCGACGGGCGAGGAGACGCTCCGGGTTGCGGGCATCGTGGCGCATGGCCTGCCGGGAGCGTCGGGCGAATCCGTCGTGGTGTCGCAGTCGGACGCGAGCGGGCTCGGGATCTCGGGAGCGTCGATGTTCCTCGTATCGGCCAAGCCGGGAGCCGCGGGCGGCCTCGCCGCGGCGCTGTCCGACGTCGCGGATCGCTACGCGCTCTCGGTCGTGCAGCCATCGGCGATCGGCGGCGCGGTGACGGGCGCCCTTGACCGCACCTTCGGCCTGCTCGACGTGCTCGCGCTCGCGGCCGTCGTGGTGGCCGTGCTCGGCATGCTCGACGTGCTGCTGATGGACGTGCGACAGCGCGTCGGCGAACTCGGCCTGCTGCGTGCCGCGGGCCTCACGCGGGCACAGGCATGGCGCGCCGTCGTGCTCGAGGCGGCGATCGTCGGGCTGGCCGGCTCGGTCGCCGGGTGCGTCCTCGGGGTGCTGGGCTCGACCGCCGTGCTGGGCTTCGGGACGACCGCGGGACTTCGGCTGGACGTGCCCTGGCCGGCGGTCGCGCTCGCTGTGATCGTCGGACTCGGCGGCGCCATGCTCGTGTCGGTCTACCCCGCCCGACTCGCGGCCCGCGTCGACATCGCGCGGGCCCTCCGCGCCGAATGACGGGGGGCGCCGGGTGACCAGGCCGTCGAACGCGCCGCTCCGGTTCGTGGCGCATGCGGGGGCCGGACGTGGCGCGTTCGCGCGCCGCTGGCCGCCGGTCGCCTCTGCGCTTGCGGAGCGCGGGCTCGAGCACCTCGTCGCGCTGACCTCGCGTCCGGGAGAAGCCGCGGAGCTGGCCCGACAGGCGGCCGACGAAGGCGCACGTCTCGTCGTTGCGGTGGGCGGAGACGGGACGCTTCACGAGGTCGCGAACGGGCTGCTCGACTCGGGCCGGCGCGGCGGGCATCTCCCGCTCGTCGGCCTGGTTCCGGCCGGGCGCGGGAGCGACTACGCGCGGGGGACGGGCATGCCGTTGGAAGCGGAGGCGCTCGTCGACCGGTTCGCGCGGGCGCTCGACGGCGACTCGTCGGTCGTGCACGCCGTCGACGCCGGGGAAGTCCGCTACCGCCCGACGCACTGGGTGGCCGGACGGCCGATCGACGGTGCGGCGAGCGAGCTGACGAGCCGCTGGTTCGTGAACGCCGCAGGCATGGGGTTCAGTCCCTTCATCGCGCAGCGCGTCGCGCGGTTTCCCGCCCGCCTCGGCGCGTACCTGTACACGGTCGCGGGCCTCGTGACCATCGTCGACTGGCGCGACCGGCTGGTCGAGCTCACGTGGGACGACCATTCGCGCGACGAGGTGCGCGTCGAGTCGGTGGAAGTCGCGCTCGGGCCGTACGAGGGAGGCGGCATGCGGGTTGCTCCCGACGCCGACCCGTCCGACGGGCTCTTCGATGTCGTCGTCATCGGTGCGACCGGGCGCCTGGAGACCCTCACGTTCGCGTGGCGGATCCGCTCCGCCGACCACCTGCGGAGCCGCCAGGTGTCCGTACGCCGGACGCGCTCGCTCACCATGCGGGCCCTCGACGACGACGGCCCGATCTACCTGCAGGCGGACGGCGAGCTGCTCGGTCGCGACCCGTTCGCGTTCGAGATCGTCCCGGCCGCACTCCGGCTCGTCTGGTAGCCTTCCGCCATGTTCGCGCAGCCGAGGTTCCTCCGCGTTCCGCCGTACGAGCGGGGGATCACGCTCGGCGACTTCATCCTCCCGATCCGGATCGGCGAGCGGACCTCGGTGCGACAGCATCACGTCGCGCTGATCCTGCTCGGGGTGCTCGTGATGGCCGTGTCGGCCCAGGTCGCCGTGCGGCTTCCCGGCACGCCGGTCCCGGCCACGGGGCAGACGTTCGGGGTACTGACCGTCGCGACCGCGCTCGGCTTCCGCCGCGGGATCGCTTCGGTCGGGCTGTACCTGCTCCTCGGCTTCGTGCTGCCGATCTACGCCGGCGGCGCGAGCGGGGTCGAGCACGTCGGCGCGCTGCGCGATGGGCACTTCGTCGCCGGCGCGACCGGCGGGTACCTCATCGGGTTCGTCCTGTCGGCTGCGGTCGTCGGCCGGCTCGCCGAGCTCGGTTGGGACCGCCGCTACGCCGGCGCGCTCGCCGCGATGCTGCTCGGGAACGCGCTCATCTACGTCGTCGGCCTGCCCTGGCTCGCGGCGTCCACGGGAGTCGGAGCCGGCGAGGCCGTACGACAGGGCCTGCTGCCGTTCGTGCTCGGCGACGCCGTCAAGTTCGCGTTCGCCGCGGCGGTGTTCCCGGTCGGCTGGTGGATCGTGGGGCGCCGCCCGAGCGATCGCTGACGGGCTGCGGACCTGTCGGCGCGCCGTCGCCCGGGGAGGCTCCGGCACGCGATCGGGCCGCCGTTGGACGCGTCGGGATGTCCCGCGCGTCGACGCTCAAGGAAGCGGGTCGGCCCGCAGCACCCCGGCTCACGCGCCGACTGCGGCGCCGGACGCTGACGCCGTGGGCCCACCGGCCACGGCCACCAGGGATGCCGGCCGTCTGAACAGGTAGCCCTGACCCAGTGTCACACCGAGGCGGCGCAGCGTGCTGCGCTCGGCCTCGGTCTCGATGCCCTCGCCGATGAGCGCGCAGCCGACCTCGACGGCGAAGTGGACGAGACCCGCCACCAGCGCCTGGCGCGCCGGGTCGGCGTCGATGTCGCGGACCCAGCCCATGTCGAGCTTCACGAAGGCGGGGCGCAGGGCCAGGATGTGGCGCAGGCTCGCGTACCCCGAGCCCGCGTCGTCGACCGCCACCCGCACGCGCGGGCCGAGCCGCTCGAGCGCCGCGCGCAGCGCGGCGTAGTCGTGGACTGGCGCATGCTCGGTGATCTCGAGCACGATGTCGCGTCCGGCGCCGGGGAGGAGCTCGGAGAGGTCCGCGCCCAGCAGGAACGAGGGGGAGACGTTGAGCGCGAGGAAGGTGCCACCGGGGAGGCCATCCGCCGCGCCGACGGCGGCGGCCAGCGTGGCGCGCTCGAGCTCGTCGGAGAGGCCGAGACGCGCAGCATCCGCGAACCGGGTGTCGGGTGCAGTCCCGTCCGAGAAGCGGGTGAGCGCCTCGTGGCCGACGACGGAGCGATCGGTGAGCGAGACCACCGGCTGGAAGTACGGGACGAAGGCGCGCGCGGCGATGATCCCCTCCAGCGCGGCGCGCGCATGACGGTGCGCTGCGTCGGCCTCCAGGCCCGGCCGCAACAGCGCGGCCACCAGATCGGCGAGATCCAGGAACAGGGGCATGCGGCGGGCGAACGCGCGGGCTCCGTCGGGAGCGGATGCCACCCGGAGCGCCAGCAGCCCGAACGGGCCGTCGGATCCCTCGAGGGGCAGGGCGGCCACGGTCCCAAGGCCCGGCGCCGCGTCGCCGCCGCGCGCAGGGTGGTCGAGCACCCATGGACCGTGGGCCACGCGATCGCGCAGTCGACGCGCGAGGCCCGCCTCCACGGGGTCGCCAGGACGGAAGCGCCCCGGCCAGCTCCCATCCACCGCCAGCGGGATCAGTGCTCCCTCGGGCCCATAGCTGGCGAGGGCGAGCCCCTCGAGCCCCAGGGCAAGGCGCAGCTCCGCCACCAATGTGCGCGCCGTGTGTTCGGGGACGTCGTCGGTCCGCACGCGACGCAGCGCGGCGGTCATGGCGCGTCGCTCCGCCGCCTCCCGCGCGACGGCTTCCGTCCAGGCGGCGTGGTGGCGGAGCTGCGCACCAACGCGCGCCACGAGTTCATCGAGCACGACCGGCTTGGCGAGGTAGTCGTCGGCCCCCGCCTCGAGGCCCGCGACCCGATCCTCGAGGTTCGCCTTGGCAGTGACCAGAATGACGGGCAGGGTGCGTGTCGCCGGGCGGGCACGCATGGCGCGGATCACCCCGGCCCCATCGAGGCGGGGCATCGTGCTGTCGAGCAGCACCAGCGCGACCTCGTGGCGCTCCAGCAGTTCGAGGGCCTCGATCCCGTCGGCTGCCTCGAGGGCGGCATAGCCCGCCTCCTGCAGGACGCGGGCGAACAGCGCCCGCACGACCGGCTCGTCATCAACGATGAGGATGGGCGCCACCAACCCTGCAGACGGGCGCCCGCGATCGCCGGTCATGTCGTCGGTCATGCCGGACGATCCAGGGCGGCGCGCACCGCTTGCCCCAGTGCGTCGGCGCTGAACGGCTTGGCGAGGAAGGCGATCCCCTCGGCGGCCACGCCGTGGTGGATCACCGAGTTCTCGGTGAAGCCCGAGACGTAGAGGACACGGAGGCCGGGTCGGACGACCGTCAGCTGCTCGGCGAGCCGGTGGCCCTGCAGGCCCGGCATGACCACGTCGGTGACGAGCAGATCGATGATGCCCGCACGGGCGGCGGCGAGCGCGAGCGCCTCGGCCCCGCTCCCCGCCTCGAGCACCGTGTACCCCTGTGCCTCGAGCGTGCGGCGCGCGAAGCCGCGGACCGCCGCCTCGTCCTCCACGAGCAGGATCGTCTCGGACCCGGCCGCCGACGGACGGACCGCGATGGGCTCCGCCGCGGCCGGGCCGGGCCTGCCCGCGACGCGCGGGAAGTAGACCCGGAACGTCGTGCCGTGCCCAGGTTCGCTGTACACGTAGATCGAGCCACCCGACTGCTTGACGATGCCGTACACCGTGGCCAGGCCCATGCCCGTCCCCCGGCCCGTCTCCTTGGTGGTGAAGAACGGCTCGAAGATGCGCGCCTGAGTCGCGGCGTCCATGCCGATCCCCGTGTCGGAGACCGCGAGCAGCACGTGGGGGCCGACCGTCGCCTCGGGATGGGTCGCGACATACGCGGCGTCGAGCTCGACGTCGCGCAGCTCGACCATGAGCTGCCCGCCCTCGGGCATCGCATCGCGGGCGTTCACCGCGAGATTGACGATCACCTGCTCGAGCTGGGAGGGGTCGACCCTGACGTGCCCGCCACCGGGCGTGACGGCGGCGGTGAGCTCGATGTGCGCACCGAGGAGCTGGCGGAGGAGCGGGGCGATGCCCTCCACCACCTCGGCCGGGTCGAGGACGCGCGGTGCGAGGACCTGGCGCCGGCTGAAGGCGAGCAGGCCGCGGGTGAGCGCAGCGGCCCGGTCGGCGGCGTCGATGACCTGCTCGACGTCGGCGCGGGCGGGATCGTCGGCCCCCAGGCCGCGCTGGATCAGTTGGGCATAGCCGCGGATCGCGGTGAGCAGGTTGTTGAAATCGTGCGCGATGCCGCCCGCCAGCTCGCCCACCGCCTCGAGCCGCTGGGACTGCGCGAGCTGCGCCTGCAGGGCCTTCTCAACGGAGCGATCGCGAGCGCTGGCGATGTAGCCGAGGGCCGTGCCCGCCTCGTCGCTGACCGGCGCGATCGTCCACTCGAGGGTGAACGTCCCGCCGTCGGACCGCAGGGCCGGGATCTCGCCGGTCCAGGGCCGGCCCGCCAGGATGCCCTGCCAGACCTCGGGCGGGAGGCTCGTGTGCCCCGGACCGCCGAAGATCGCGGGGAGACTGCCCGTGAGCGCCACCCGTGCGTGTCCGGACACCTCCTCGAGGGCGTGGTTGGCATAGACGATGCGCCCGTCGAGACCCACGAGCATGAGCGGGTCGGGGGCGTGCTCGATGGCGGCGAGCAGGTGCGTCCGTTCGGCCTCGGCTCGCTTCCGGTCGGAGATGTCGCGAATGGTGGACAGGATGCGTCCGTCGGCGAGCACGACGTGGGCGATCTCGGCGTCGAAGGGCGCGCCGTGCGGGCGCAGCATGCGCACCTCGGTGCGCATGAAACGTCCGGCCCGCAGGGCGTCCACTCGTCCCGCCTGGGCCGCCTGGTCGGCCGGCGGCACCACTTCCGAGATGTGTTTCCCGATCAGCTCGTCGTCGGGGCACCCGAGGAGAGCACAGCCGGCCGGGTTGACATCGCGGATCCGCAGGTCCTCCAGGCCGGTCAGGACCATGGCGTCAGGAGAGCCCTCGACGACCGAGCGGAACCGCTCCTCGCTCTCGCGGAGCGCGGCATCCGCGGCCCGGCGCTCGCTGATGTCCTGGAACGCACCCGCGAGCTTGGTCGTCCGTCCCTGCGCATCCACCGTCGCCGTGCACGTGGCACGCACCCAGATCCGACGGCCCCTGGCGGTGATCAGCTCGAGCTCGAGGTCGTAGGGGGTGCCGTGCTCGATGGCGTCCCGCACCGCGGCGCTGATGCGGGGGATCGACTCCGGTGCGTAGAACCCGATGGCGCTGGGGACCGTGGGGGTGTACTCCGCAGGCGAGGTCTCGTGGATGCGGTAGGTCTCGTCCGTCCAGCGCAGCCTGTCATCCAGGACGTCCAGCTCCCAGCCGCCGACATGGGCCACGGCCTGCGTCTCACGAAGGAGCGCTTCGCTCCTCTGGAGGTTGTGATGTGCCTCGATCACCTCGCGTTCCGCCTCACGCACGCCGGCGACGTCCGTGGCGACCACGACCCGAACGAGGGTCCCGTCCAGATCGACGCGGCTCACCGACACGAGGACCGGAAGGCGGCCGCCGTCCGCCGTCGCGAGCTCGAGGTCTGCCGTGGCGCGGTCGTCGCCCCCGCTATCGAGGAGCCGCGCGAGCGCCGCCCGATCTGCTCCGCGGGCCAGCTCCAGGGCGTCCGTGCCGACAAGCCTGGTCGGCACGCGCCCGACCATGTCCCCCAGACGCGCATTGGCATACAGGATCACGCCGCTCGAGGAGACGGTCGCCGCGCCCTCGTTCATGCCGTCCACGAGGAGGCGGTAGGTGCGGTCGGCGCTGGTCAGGGTGTAGAGACGTTCCTCGCCGGGAGGGCCGATGACAAGCGCGTCGACATCGCCTGCTCGGATAGCCTCGATCGTTTCGAGCGCTTCCTGCAGCTGGGCACGAA
Source organism: Chloroflexota bacterium (assembly GCA_021785175.1). Classification (GTDB taxonomy): domain Bacteria; phylum Chloroflexota; class Limnocylindria; order Limnocylindrales; family CSP1-4; genus JAJYNJ01. Next base: position 11,595 of record JAJYGH010000020.1, read on the forward strand.
GTTCGGCGAAGTCGGCGGCCGACACGAACTCGTCGCCGGGTTCCGGCCGGGCCAGTTCCCCGCGCGGTCGCCGGATGGTGAGCGGCCGCATCTCACGGACCACGCCCGCTACCCGCGTGGCTCGTCGTGGCCCAGCACGAACCCAGGGAGGTCGAGGTCCAGGCCCGAGCGGACGCGATCGGCGTCAGCGAGGCTGCCCACCAGTCGGCGCAGCGGCGCCGGCAGCCTTCTCACCAGCGTGGGTGCGGCGATGACGTTGTCGCGCACGACGAGTGCCGGCTGCAGGTGCACGTCGATCACCTCGAGGTCCACCTGCCCGGCGAGCTCGGTGTCGCAGAGACGACGGACCGTCTCGATGGCGCCGGCCGAGGCCGGCGACGCCCCGTTGACGTACAGGGCGAGCGACCAGCGGGGTGGATCGGCAGAGTCGGTCACGTAGGACCCTGGCCTGCTCTGAGCTGCAGGCCCACCAGCACCCGATCCTCGTCGGACAGATCGCCCACGATCTTGCGGATCGGCGGCGGCAACCGGCGCACGAGCGTGGGCACCGCAAAGATCTGGTCGTCGGCCGCCAGGCGCGGGTTCTCGAGCAGATCCACCACCTCGATGCGGTAGCGTCCGGCCAGGTGCTCCTCGCAGACCTGGCGCAGGTTCGCCACCGCGCGCAGGCACTTGGGGGATCGTCCGGTGACGTACAGGCGCAGGTCCCACGTCTCGCCGGCGACGGGCGCCTCATCAGTCACGGTTGGAGCCTCCCCGGCGGCGGATCCGACCAGCGCCGGGCAGCCCTGGCCGTGCGTCCTGACTGGGCGTCGCGCGCTTCGCGTCGCTCGAGCGCGGCGATCCGCTTGAGCTCGGCCTGCTTGGCGGCGAGTCCGTCCTGCAAGCGCGACAGACGGGCCTCATCCTCGGCGATGCTCAGGCGCAGGTCGTGCTTGCCCCGCTCGAGCTCGTTTTCGCGCTGCCGCGCAGCTTCCCGGTCACGCTCCTCCTGGGCCAGGCGGGCCGATCCCGTCAGGGCGCCCTCGGGTCCGACGTACGGGTCCAGGAGCGCGACGCCTGCGTCGGTGAGCACGAACTCGCGTACCTGGTTGGAGTGGGCGCTGCCGCGCGACTTCAGCACGAACAGCAGCCGGTTGCGCTCGCCGTTCGACTCGACGTTGCGCAGCAACAGCCACGTATCGACCACGGACGACACGTCGAGCGTGCTCGTCTCGTCGCCGTGCGACAGCGCTGTCGCGAACGTGCTGATCCCGCGAGTCTTCAGCAGGTCGAACTGGCGCACGACCGTGGAGGTCGCCTGCGACGCCGCCACACCGTAGCCGAGGCTGCTGAGCCCATCGAGGGCCACCACCGCGGGATGGAACTCATCGAGCAGGTCCGAGAGGATCGTCAGGTGGGCTTCGAGGCCGTACGCACTCGATCGTGCCGCCCAGACGTGGAGCAGGCCGCACTCCACCCAGCGCCCGAGGTCAAGGCCCACCGAGCGCATGTTGCGAATCAGCTGGGCGGGTGACTCCTCGAACTGCACGACCAGAGCACGCTCGCCGCGGGCGCAGGCCGCGTCGACGAAGTACGCGGCGAAGGTCGTCTTGCCGGTGCCGGCCGCCCCGCTCAGGAGCACCGTCGAGCCCCGATACACGCCACCGCTCAGCATGTGGTCGAGACGCGGCACGCCCGTGGAGACGCGCTCGGAGGAGGCGTCGTAGGCGAGGGCCACGGAGGTGACAGGTAGCACCACAAAGCCACGCGCGGAGATCAGGAAGGGATACTCGTTGGGACCGTGCGCCGAGCCGCGGTATTTCACGATGCGCAGGCGGCGTGTGGAGATCTCCTCGCGCACTCGGTGGTCGAGGGAGATCACGCAGTCCGACACGTACTCCTCGATGCCGGTCCGGGTGAGCGTGTTGTCGCCCCGTTCGCCGGTCACGATCGCGGTGACCTGCTGTTCCTCGAGCCAGCGGAACAGGCGGCTGAGCTCGGCTCGTACGATGGCGGTCTCGTGGAAGGCGCCAAACAGCACCTCGATCGTGTCGAGCACGACGCGCCTGGCACCGACCCGGCGGATGCTGTCGCCGAGGAGCAGGAACAACGGCTCGAGGTCGAACTCCCCGGTCTCGATGATCTCCGAAGGATCCACCCGGAAGGAATCCACGACGAGCAGTTGTCGGCGCTGGAGCTCCTCGAGATCGAAGCCGAGCGACGCCACGTTGGTGGCAACCTTTGCCGCGGACTCCTCGAACGTCACGAGCACGCCCGGTTCGTTGTGCTCCAGGGCCCCCCGCATCAGGAATTCGAGGCCGAGCAGCGTCTTGCCCGTACCCGCGGCGCCGCAGACGAGGGTGGTGCGGCCACGGGGCAGGCCACCAACGGTGATCTCATCGAGGCCACGGATGCCGGTTGGCGTCTTGGGCAGCGGGGGCCCGGACACTCGCCCGGGCCAGGTGAAGTTGACGACGGTCGCGACGCGGCCGTCACCTTGCCAGCCCGACGGGGCGGGTGTGGCCGCGGTGCGGATGAGGTGCGCGCGGTCGCCCTGGTCGGTGACCGGGCCGCCCGCCGCGCCGACCGGCGCCTCTGGAGTCACAGCGCTGCGGACCCCCGCCGGGGCGGCCGCCGCCCCCTGTCCGTCACGCTTGCTCTTGTCCTGCACCAGGATTTCAGGCCATCCGCAGCTTTCGCAGCCCGCGATCCAATCCGGTGGTCGATGCTTGGGTCGACTCGCCGTTTGTCCCGAGTCTTTGGCTCAGAAGCCCCCTGTTCCGGGTCGTGCTCCTCGGCAGGCAACGGTCAAGTTGGTCATCGCGTCCCTGGCGGCGCCGGACTGCGCGACGACCCTGTAATGACAGATGCAAGGTCGCACGTCAAGATGGTTGTTGGCGAAACGGTGCCTGCAGGCACCGCCCCAGCGAAGGAGAGTCTCCAGGCATCGTGCGTCCCCGTGTGGCTCCGAACCCCAACCTTTCGAGCCTCGGCATGTCGCCGGGCCGTGGGGGTCAGGTTCCGGGGTGAGCGGCGCGCAGGTGGCGGGCGAACGATGTCGCGTTGACGACCGAGGTCGCCGCGTGTTTCGATACGCGCGTCCAACGGCGGTGCGATCGCGCGCCGGAGCTTCCGGGCCGGTTCCGAAGGCCGTCCCAGCACGAACTCCGGGTCGCGCCTCTGCACACGGCCGGACCGCTCGATGGAGCGTCGCGGGCGCCTGTAGCTCAGTGGATAGAGCGAGTGGCTTCGGACCACTAGGTCGCGGGTTCGAATCCTGCCGGGCGCGCCAGTTCACGACATTTCACGGTTTCGGGGAGCCCCAGCGAGAGCCCGTGGGCGTACGCGTCGGGCGTCAGGCGCGCGCTCACGAAGGCCTCGCCCGTCACCGTGATTCGCTCGTAGATCCCGGCGACGAGGTCCGCGGGCTGGGCCCGGACAGGCGCGCTCACAGGGACGACAGGTTCCTCAGGGGCTCGTGGGCGCGCCCGAGACGCAGCGAGGGTTCCGATCCGCCGCCCGGCGCGCGTGCCTTCGTAGTAGCGTCAGGGTCCACACGCTAACGAGGGGACACCATCAGCGACGAGCTGAGCCACGCATGGGTCGACTTCTTCCGGCTGCTCCCCAACGGGTGGACGGTCACTCACCCGGCACCCCGAGAGGGCACCGACGGCTGGACGATGCTCGCGGTGCGCAAGCGCCCTCGGCAAGGGGAGGCGGTCATCCGAGTCGAGGCCAGTGGGAGCAATCCTGCCGCGGCGGTCCGTGCGCTGGCACAGGTGTTTCAGGATCAGGGGTATGCCCGGCCGCGGACGGTCCCGGCAGGGGGCGCCATCCGGCGCGCGAGGCGCGCCATCGTGGGTTGACTTCCACGCCCCTGCGCCGATCACGTGGATCCTCAGGCACCTTCCCGCGTATCGGCTGGCGGGAACGACCGGGCGGGTGACCGCGGGCCGCTCTGGCCCCGTCGTGTTCCGACCGGCCGACCCTGCCCCTGCTGTGTTCGCGCGGTCGCGCCGCGCTACGCTTCAGACGATTGCGACGCGTGAAGAGGGAGGCAGCACGTGTTCAGGCATATCCTGGTCGCGTCGGTCTCCGCGCAGGTGGCGGGGCACGGTCCCATCCCCGTGCTGATCGTGCGCGAGGGCGGCGCGGGGACCGCGACATGACCGGCCCGTCGGGACGGACGCTCGAGATCGAGCCGCGCAAGCGGATCGGCCTTGTCGCGCATGACAACAAGAAGCGCGACCTCGTCGAGTGGGCGCGCTACAACGCGCCGCTGCTGATGCAGCACGACCTGTACGCGACCGGCACCACCGGCACCCTCCTCGAGCGGGAGGTCGGGATGACCGTGACACGCCTCCAGTCGGGCCCGCTCGGGGGCGACCTGCAGATCGGCGCCATGATCGCCGACGGGTCGATCGACTTCCTCGTCTTCTTCTGGGATCCGCTCGAGCCGCAGCCGCACGACCCCGACGTCAAGGCCCTGCTGCGCATCGCCGTGGTCTGGAACATCCCCGTGGCCTGCAACCGGGCGACGGCCGATTTCATGATCGCGTCGCCCCTGATGACCGACGGGTACGAGCGCCTGCTGCCCGACTACACGGCGCACGTGGAGCGGCCGATCAGCGGCACGTGAGCGGCCGGCGTGCGTTGGCGACGAGCAGCGGGGAGCGTCAGTCCCGTGCCGGAGCCTCCGCGATGGAGGAGCGACCACGTGTCGGCTCCTGCGCGGTCGTCGTCTTGCGGAGCGGCATCTCGTGAAGCAGGAGAGACGCCCCGGCGGCCACGACCGCTGCCGCGACGCCGAGCCACATCGCGTTGGCGAGTGCGATCGAGAACGCCTCGTGGAAGCCCTGCAGGAACGCGGGCTGCAGCGGCGTCGGGATCCGGCTCAGGAACTGCGCAGTTGCCGAGCCGCCCACCGACGTCAGGTCCTGCCCGATGTTGAAGGACGCGGGAGCCGTGGCGGGTACGTAAGCCGCGGGCGCGCCGGCCTTCACGATCTGCGCCCGCAGCAGGTTCCAGGTGAGGTTGTTCTCGAACAGCGTGAACGCGATCGTGAGCCCGAACGACGTGCCGATCTGTCGCATGAGCGTGAGGTCGCTGGTCGCGGTGCCGAGGAGGTCGAACGAGACCGCGTTCTGCACGATCAGCGTGAAGATGGCCATCATGGGGCCGACACCAATGCCGGCGATGACCATCCACAGCCACAGCGTCGTCGTCGGCGTGTCCGCGCGCAGGTTCGTGAACAGGCCGAGCCCGATGGCGAGCAGGATCATCGTGCCCACGAGCAGCCACTTGTAATGGCCGGTGCGGCTCACGACCTGGCCGGAGATGACGGAGGTCGCGATCAGCCCGAACAGGAACGGGAACAGGTCGTAGCCGGACGCGGTCGAGCTCGCGTTCTTGACCACCTGGAACCAGAGCGGAAGGAAGATGATCGCGGTCGCGAAGCCGAAGGTCGCGAGGAACGTCGCGATCGACGACACCGTGAACGTGCGGTTCCGGAACAGGCCGAGCGGGATCACGGGGTCCTCGGCGCGCGTCTCGGCGAGGACGAACGCGACCAGGAACACGATCCCGATCACGAACCCGGCGATGACGCCCGGGGCCGTCCAGTCGCCGTTCTCCGCGATCGTCAGCGCGATCAGGATCGGCACGATGGCGAGCGTCAGCGTGACGACGCCCGGCACGTCGAGGTCGAACCGGGAGCCCTCCCGCCGCACCGTCGGCAGCAGGCGCCAGATGAAGTAGAGCGAGACGATCCCGATCGGGACGTTGACGTAGAAGACCCAGTGCCAGCTGACGTTGTCGGTCAGGAACCCGCCCAGGAACGGGCCGACGAGGAACGCGATGCCGAAGACGGCGCCGAACAGGCCCTGGTACTTCCCGCGCTCGGCAGGTGAGAACAGGTCGCCGATGACGGCGAGTGAGATCGGGAACAGCGCGCCGGCGCCGAGGCCCTGGATCGCCCGGAACGCGATCAGCTGGGCCATCGTCTGGCTCAGCCCGGACAGCGCGGAGCCGACGAGGAACAGCACGATGCCCGCCATGAGCAGGGGGCGTCGTCCGTAGAGGTCGGAGAGCTTGCCGTAGGCCGGGATGGTCACCGTGCTCGTGAGCAGGTACGCGGTGACGACCCACGTGTAGAGGCTCGCCCCCTGGAGGTCCGTGACGATGCGGGGCAGCACGGGCCCGACGATCGTCTGGTCGAGGGCGCTCAGGAAGAGCCCGAGCAGCACCGCGAACAGGATCTCGAACCGTTCACGCGAGCCGACGTGGATCGCGACGCTGTCGTCTTCGGCGGCCCCGACCGGTGCGGGGATGTGTTCCATGGGGCGCTCTCCTGGGCAAATGGTGACCTGGTCAGTGGTGCGGGCGATCGATCGGGTGGCGGTGGACGGGATGGTCAGGAGCGCTCGCTCGGGTGACCTTGTGGTGGCGTTACGCCGTCGTCGAGGAACCCCTCGGCGCGCAGCCGCTCGCTGGTCGTCACGAAGTCCCGGAGCGCCTGCACGAAGCCGGCCCGCTGCGACGGCCGCATCGCGCCGAGCACGACGCGGAGCCCCTCGGCCGTCATGAACTCGCGGTCCTCCAGCACCTGGCGCCCGCGCTCCGTGGCGGTCACGAGCACGATCCGGCGGTCGGCCTCGTCATGCTCGCGTCGGATGAGCCCGCGCTCCTCGAGGCGGGTGATGATGCCCGTCGCGTTCGACAGGCCAACATCGAGGATCTCGGCGAGTCGGCTCATCGGCATGGATCCGTGCGCCTCGATCGCGAGCAGGACGTGCATGGCGGTCATGCTGACGTCCTGCCGGCACCACCGGCGGAGGTGCGACGCCCGCTCCCGTGCGATGAGTGCGAGGATCTCCGCCACCGCATCGTTCATGTCCGTCGCAGGGAGGGATTCGTCCGGGCTGCGGGTCGGGGTGTGGGGCGATTGGTTCATGTGACGGCGTCCATTATCGCGAAATGGACGATTCCTGACGCGCAAGCACACCTGGCCGCCTCCGCCGACCGACGGTGCGCGCGCGGCGCGTGCCGGTGCGGCACCAGCAGCCGTTCGAGGCGTGCCGCCCGGACAGCGGCCGAGCGGGGCCATCCACGCCACGCGAATGGCCCCGTTCCACGCGTCAGGAATTGCCCAGGCGTCCCTTGAGCGCGTCCAGCAACTGGTTCGCGTGCTGCATGTCGTCCTGCGCCAGTTGCCGGAACATGGCGGACTCGTCGCTCCCGTCCTGCATGTACGTCCGGTAGGCGTCGATCGCCTCCAGCTTCGAGGTCAGGGCCTGCAGCAGATCGTAGGTCTCGTTGTCGACCGGGACGTGGACGTCTCCGCCACCCGACGTGTCCGTGCGCGGCGTGCCCTGCTTGCCGCCCGTGTGCTGAATCATCCATGCACCTCCATCTGCGGCGCGCGTGCGCCTGCCGGACGGGGTGCCGTCGCCGGCCGGAACCGGGCTCGAGCCGATCCCTCCGGCTCGCGCGCTCCCCGCCGCCGCACCGGCAGTCGTCTCGAGTCTTGCCGCGCTGGCTCCCGGGGACGTGCGACCGCTCGACCCACGGGTTGCACCGCTCTCGCACGCGCGGAACACCCCGCAGCGCTCGAACGCAGCGGCTGCTCCGCGTCGCGCGCCCCGTACTCGGTACACTCACGCCACCGTGCCTGACGATCCCTCCATCCCGCACGACCCGGGTGCTCCCGTGTCCGGACCCGGCGCCCCCGCCACGCCCGCGGCCCCGCGCGGCCCCCTGGCTCCGGGGCCCCTCGACCGGCAGACGGCCGTCGCCGTGCTCCAGCACGCCGAGGCGCTCGCGGGCCAGGGCGAGTACGACCAGGCCGCGGCCCTGTACTCGCGGATCGTCGGTCACCGCGACGCGGACCTGCACGTCGCGGCGCTGCTTGGCCTCGCCGAGTGCCGCTACCGGATGGACGAGGACGACGCGGCGCTGGAGGCGTGGCGGCTCGCCACCCAGGCGCCGACCACCCCGCTCAGCTGGAAGGCCTGGCAGCAGCTCGCCGCGGCTCGGGTCCGCAAGGGAGACCTCCGCGGCGCGATCGACGCGTACCGGGAG
>JAJYGH010000020.1:20222-65553 GCA_021785175.1 Chloroflexota bacterium
TTCCTCATCGTGTTCAACCTCGTGCTCGATGTCGGGCTCATCGGGGGCGGCGTGGGGATCGACATCTTCGCCCACATCGGCGGCCTGATCGCCGGGCTGTGGCTCGGGTTGATCCTGCTGCCGACCGGACTGACGCTCGCGAGCCTCTGGCAGCACCCGGCCGGCGCGCCGCAGGCCGCGCGGGCCCCGCTGTCGGGCGCGCTGCGCGTCGGCGGCGTGCTCCTCCTCGTGGTCGTACTCGTCGTCGGTCTGCAGGTCGGGACGATCGTCCGGACGGGGTCGGGCTCGATCGCCGATCGGGGAGCACCGGCTGCGGTCACCTGGCAGGTGCACGCGGAGGTCTGACCCACCACGGGGTGCGCCCCTGCACATCCGTCGCTCGCTCCCCCTCGACGGACGCTCGCGAGGGACTGACAGTCGTGCGGAGCCGCAGCGGTGGTCAGTCTGGCGCGGACCCTTTCCCGGGCGGCCCGTTCCTCGACTGCGGTGCGGGCTCGGACAGGAGGTCCCGGCGTGCACCGAAGCGGTCGATGATCCGGTAGAAGTTCCGCCGCGCGAGGCGTTCGCGCTCCGGTTCGGCCACGCCGGTGTCGCCGCGGGCCGCGTGCCGAGCCGCGGGCACGTCGACCGCCAGCGCACGCCGGGGTGGTGCCTCCGGCCCCTCGTCGCGCAGCACGAGGCTCCACCAGATGTCGAGGTTCCGGTGGAACCGGAAGTGTTCGTCGAGCGGCCCGCGAGCCACGAAGTCGGCACGGCGGAACGCCATCATCCATCCCTCGAGCGCGTCCACGTCGCCGGGCCCTGCTTCGTCGAAGTGGCGCAGGTCGGGCGACCGCAGTCCCCATCCGCCCACGACGGCAATCGTCGGGTCGCGGAGAGTCTCGACGAGTGGCGTCACCAGGTCGCCCGTGGGTTCGATGCTCGTGTCGAGGAGCACGATGACCTCGCCCGCGGCACGGCGGATGCCGGCGTTGATCGCGGCCGCGTGCCCGAGAGGCGCGCTCGCCCAGACCTGCTCGGGTGACGCGCCGGCGATCGGGCCGAACCGGGGCTGCACGACGCTGCCGAGCGCGTCGGCCTGTTCGGGCGTCGGGTCGTTCGCGACGATCACGACCTGCGTCCCGACCGGGGCGTGGGCGCGGAGTCCGTCGAGCGCGCGAGTCAGGTCGTCGGGCCACCGGTCGGCGAGCAGCACGACGGTTGCGGTGGCGGTCGGAGGGTCGCCGAGGCGCGAGGGCACGGAGCCGCTCGCTCCGTACAGCACTCGCCCGCCCACTTCGACGTCCGGCGGGTGCATCGGCTCGAGCCGGTAGCGCAGACCCTGGTCGATGACCTTCCAGCCGGCCGCCTCGATCTCCGCCCGGAGCCGGTCGGCCTCCTCGAAGGCCCGCGCCGCGCGTGCCTCCGCGCGGCGCCGCGCGCAGTCCTCGATGTGCGGGGGCACGGTGAGCTGTGCCGACTGATCGGTCATGACGCCGGAGTCTATCCGACGAATCGGGATGACTGCCTCGCGCGACGTGCCGTTGGGCCGATCCTCGCGAGCGCCCCGGTTTCGGTACCCTCCGATCGTGCACCGTTCGCTCGTCGCGGTTCTGGCCGGCACGTTCACGCTCCGGTTCAGCACGGGCCTGACGGGCGCGCTCCTCGTCTACTACCTGGCCGAGCTCCCGCGCCACGGCGCCGGGGCCGTCGACCCGCTCATCGTCGGCGCGCTGTCGGCGACCTTCTTCCTCGCCGAGCTGGTCCTCTCGCCACTCCTGGGCGCCGTTTCCGACCGTCTCGGGCAGCGCCCGATCATGCAACTCGGGCCCGGCTTCGGTGCCGTGGCGGTCGTGCTCACGGGCCTCACGACGAGCATCCCGGTGCTTGCGCTCACGCGGCTGCTCGAGGGCGGCTCGACGGCCGCGAGCGTCCCATCGATCCTGGGCTACGTCGCCCGGGCGACGGCCCGCGACGAGTCGCTCCGCGGCCGCGCCGTCGCCCGGTTCGAGCTGGCGACGCTGGCCGGGTTCGGTGCCGGGCTCATCGCCGCCGGCCCCCTCTACGAGCTCGTCGGTCGCGTCGCGTTCTTCCTCAACGCCATCGTGTACGGCGGGTCGTGGCTGATCTTCCGGTTCGGGGTCGAGGAACTCGACGAGGGCACCGCCGACGCGGAGCAGTCCGTTTCCGGCGAGCCTGACGCGGGCGCCGCCCGCGGCGAGCGGGACCGGTCTCCGATGGGGGCGCGCCGCTCGGCCGTGCGCCGGTACGCCCAGGTGCTCGGCAGCTCGCATGTGTGGCTCCTCGCGCCGACGTGGATCGCGCTCAACGCCTCGATCGGCCTGTGGACCAGCCAGTCGCTGTTCCAGCTGGTGCAGCCGACGACGCGTCCGGTCGCCCGTCATCAGATGCTGATGGGCGGCTTCACCCCGACGCAGGTGAGCATCGGCCTGGCCCTCGGCATGCTCGTGTTCTTCGCGGGACTGCTGTACTGGGGCGGGCGCTTCCGGACGCTGCGGCGGACCACGATCGTCCTCTATGGCATCGCGGGGGGCGCGATCGCGACCGGCTCGACGTTCGTCGTGAACCACAGCGGCGGTCAGCCGGTCGTCGTGACGATCCTGTTCACGCTCGCCGCCGCGTTCGGGCTGTTCGTGCTCGCCGGCGCGACGCCGGCGGCGCTGGGCCTCCTCGCGGACGTGTCCGAGGCCCACCCGCGCGACCGCGGCGTGATCATGGGCCTCTACGGCGTCTTCCTCGCGCTCGGGCAGGTCGTCGGGAGCCTCGTCGGCGGCGAATCGGCGGGCCTCCTCGGGATCGACGGCCTCCTCGTGGCCACGATCCTGCTGCTCGCGATCGCGGTGATCCCGCTGTGGCGGCTGCGCCCGTACGAACACGAGATCCGGGGGCCGGGCGGTCCCGACGGTGGGTCGATGGCCCTGAACCTGCAATCCGGCGCGTGACGGAGCAGGAGGCGGCACGCGGAACGATCCGGACCTTCGGCAACTTCATCGCGCCGGTCCGCGTGGCTCAGGCCGACAGGAGCCGGGCGGCCTCCTCGACGACCGCGGCCGCGAAGGCCGGTACGCCCCCGAGCACGGCGTCCGACGGTGGATCGCCCAGGCCGAACGCGCTGCCCCCGAGCCCGACGAAGGTGCCCTTGGGCAGCGAGCCGCGGAGTGTCTCGGCGAGCGCGAGCACGTCACGCAGCGGCAGCATGTGCGAGGACCGTGGCACGGGGCCGCCCGACCCGAGCCCGGCGAGCGGTCGGCGGGCGACCTGCCCCGCTGGCAGCCCGCGCGCCGCGTCGACGACCACGACGGCCTCGTCCGACGACGCCGACAGGACGTCGTCCGGCTCGAGCTGCCCGACGTCACGCACGTCGACGTGGCCGGTCAGCGCGGCGAGCGCTGGTTCGAGGGCCCGCGGCGGCGTCGCGAGCCCGTCGAGCCACCCGCGAACGAGCTCGGCCGCGAGGAGTCCGGCGCGATCGTCGCCGCGTGCCGCGTCGCCGCAGACGAGCACGAGGACCGCGCGCGTCCCGCCCCGGGAATCCCCCCGGGCGCCCGCGAGGCCATCGCGCGCGGCGGAGTGTGAGCCGTCCCTCGCCGCGGTCACGCCTCCTCCAGCGTCAGATCGAGGAAGTGCGTGGCGCAGGAGATGCAGGGGTCGTACGAGCGGATGAGCTGCTCGAGCCGACGTGTCGCCTCCGCGTGGTCCAGCTCGAGCACGGCCGGCGCGAACGCGCGCAGGTCGGCCTCGATCTGACCCTGGTTCTGGCTCGTCGGCGGCACGATCTGCGCGCGCGTGACCATGCCGGCGGCATCGGTCTCCCAGTGGTGCCAGCAGAGGCCGCGGGGCGCCTCCGATCCCCAGCCCGCCGCCCCCGCGCGCGGCGACCACGGCTCGTACGGGCGCGGCGGCCGCTCGTACGCGTCGATGATGTCGATCGCCTCGGCGCAGTAGTGCACGAGCTCGACCCCGCGCGCCGCGATGCTCCAGAAGGGGTTCCGGGCGATCGCGTCCGCGAGCCGCGTCTTCGCGAGTGCCTCCCGGGCGACGGGGTGCAGCTGCTCGGCTGCGATCGTCACGCGCGCGGACGGGCCGAGCTGGTACGTCTCCCCGGCCTCGGTCCGCGCGTGGAGGGCGTTCGATCCCTCGTGATGCTCCTCGTGGAACACGGAGCGCCACTCCCCGATGCCGATGTCGATCGAGCCGTCGTGCGACACGATGCGGCCGTCGAACAGCGGGTACTCCGAGGGGTGCTTGAGCGAGACAAGGCGCACGTCGCGCTCGAACGGCGGCGCGTCGAACTGGGCCACGAACTCGAGGGTGGCGCGGGCCTGCTCGAGCGCGGTCACGAGGCGCGGCCGCATCGGCAGCAGCTCATCGCGCGCCGGCGTCCGGTAGAGGCCGCCGACCCGGACGTTGACCGGGTGGATCGCGCGTCCGCCGACGACGCCCATGAGATCGTTGCCGATCTTCTTGAGGGCGAGCCCCTGCTCGACGACCTCCCGGTGGTCCTTCGCCAGGTCGATCGCGCTCGCGTATCCCAGGAAGTCGGGCGCGTGGAGCAGGTAGACGTGGAGTGCGTGGCTCTCGATGTACTCGCCGGCGTACAGCAGGCGCCGGAGCGCCCGGACCTGCGGATCGACCTGGACGCCGAAGATGGCCTCGAAGGCGCCCGCGGCGCTCATCTGGTACGCCTCGGGGCAGATCCCGCAGATCCGCGCCACGATGTCGATGACCTGGTCGGGGTGCCGGCCGACCACGAGCTGCTCGAAGTAGCGCGGCGCCTCGAAGATCTTCAGGCGCGCCTCCGTCACCTCGCCGTCGCGAACCACGAGATGCAGCGAGCCCTCGCCCTCGACCCGGGTGATTCCCTCGACGCGGAAGGACCGCTCGAAGGCGGCTGCATCGGTCGTCATCGTCGTCCTCCCGGATGCGGAGCCGTCCCGGCGGCAGCCGGCGTCGCCGGCGCCACGGGCGCGGCCGGCGCGACTGCGCCCGCTGCCGGCGGCGTCTCTGCCGGGGACGTCCCCGGCACGCCGCCGAGCTCGGTGATCACGTCGCGGAACGGTTCGGCATAGCCGGTGAACCCGGCGAACAGCCGTCCCGCCTGAGCGGGCGTCCGCCCGAGATGCATGAAGCCGCGGCTCAGGCTCGTGACGTTCGCCTGCTCCCGCGGCCCGAAGCAGCCGTAGCACCCGCGGTCGAAGCCCGGGCAGAGGGCGCCGCACCCCGTCATGGTGACGGGACCGAGGCACGGGATGCCTTGCGAGACCATCACGCACACGCGGCCCGCGCGCTTGCACGCCGCGCACACGGCCTCGTCGGGGAGATTCGGCCGGCGACCCGTGAGGAGCGCCGTCAGGAACTCCAGGAGCTGCTCGGCGTTGATCGGGCAGCCCCGGAGCTCCGCGTCGACCTTGACGTAGTCGGCCACCGGCCGCGCGGTCGCGAGCGACTCGATGTACTCAGGGTGCGCGTAGACCGCGGCGCGGAACGCGTCGTGGTCGCGCCAGTTCCGCATCGCCTGGATGCCACCCGCCGTGGCACACGCTCCGATCGTGACGAGCAGCTTCGCCTCGCGGCGGATCTCGTGGATCTGCTCGAGCTGCTCGGGCGTGCTGACGGCGCCCTCCACGAGCACCACGTCGTACGGGCCGCTCGAGCGGTGCGACGTGGCCTCCGGGAACTCCACGATGTCGACTCGCTCGGCGATCGCGAGCAGGTGGTCCTCGAGGTCGAGCAGCATGAGCTGGCAGCCGTCGCACGACGCGAGCTTGACGACGGCGAGGCGGGGGCGCGGGGTGGTGGTGGCCCGGGCCATCAGATGCCCTCCCGTCCGAACGCGTCGCCGAGCTGCGCGAGCGAGAAGACCGGGCCGTCCTTGCAGACGAAGTACGGTCCCATCTGGCAGTGCCCGCAGAGGCCGACGCCGCATTCCATGTGGCGTTCCATCGAGACGAACACCCGGTCCGGCGTGATGCCGTGCGACGCGAGCGTGTTGATCGTCGCCTGGATCATGCGCTGCGGGCCGCACACGAACGCGACCGCCTTCGAGCCGTCCCAGCGCGCGTGGTCGAAGAGGTGGGTCACGATCCCGACCCGGCCGAGCCAGTGCTGATCGGCCCGGTCGACCGTCACGCCGACGTCCAGGTCGCCACGCGCCGCCCAGGCCGCCAGCTCCTGCGTGTACAGCAGGTCGCCCGGGGTCCGTGCGCCGTGGTAGATGTGCACCTCGCCGTATTTCGCCCGGTGCTCGACGATCTCGTCGATGACGGGCCGCAGCGGCGGGAGACCCATGCCGCCCCCGACGATCACGACGTCGTGACCCTCGGCCGCCTCGATCGGCCAGCCTCTCCCGAGGGGCGCCGACAGCCCCACCTCGGCCCCGTGCTCGAGGCCGGTGAGCATGGTGCTCGCGGGACCCACGGCCCGGATCGTCAGCTCCATGCCGGTCGGGAGGCGGCGCGAGATCGAGATCGGGACCGACCCGACAGCCGGCACCGAGACCATGACGAACTCGCCGTGCTCGGACGCCCAGTCCATGCCCTCGGGACGCGAGAGCGCGAGCGTGACCGTGTCGTGCGTTTCGGAGCGCGCCGCGTCGACGCGGAACACGCGCGTCGCGCGCGGTTGCCCCTCCGGCGCGTGTCCGTTTCCGAGCGCTGCCTGCGGCGGGGGCGCGATGTGGTTGAGCTCCTCGCGGATGTCGATGCCTGCCGGGCACCACGCGATGCAGCGGCCGCAGCCGACGCAGCCAGAGGTCCCGAACTGGTCGATCCAGCTCGCGAACTTGTGGGTGAGCCACTGGCGGTAACGGTCCTGGACGCGTGGCCGGAAGTTGCCGCCCAGCGCGACCGCGGAGAAGCCCTTCGTGAAGCAGGACTCCCAGCGGCGCTCGGTGACGGCCACGTGCCCGTCGAGGTCGGAGCGCTGGCTGGCGCTCGTGCAGAAGCAGGTCGGGCATGACATCGTGCAGTTCGTGCACGCGAGGCACCGCTCGGCGATCTCGGCCCAGCGCGGGCTGTCGAGCTGCGCGAGCAGGCGGTCGTGCAGGCCCGCCGCCACGATGGGGTCGCCGATCCGGTCGCGCGCCGAGACGAGCTGGTCGGACGCGGCCGTCAGCTGGTCGGTCGCCGCGTCGATGAGGTCGAGGCGCTCGAACAGGGCGGATCCCGCCGGGCTGCCGGGCGAGACGAGGAAACCGTCGGCGAGTTCGACGAGCGAGAGGTCGTGTCCGTCGCGGACGCCCGGTCCGGTGCCCATCGAGGCGCAGAAGCACGTCGAGGCGGGCTCGGCACACTGGACGGCGACGATGAATGCGGACGAGCGGCGGGCGCGGTAGTCCTCATCCGTGTAGGGGCCGCCGAGGAACACCCGATCCTCGATGCCGAGTGCGGCGAGCTCGCATGCCCGGACGCCGAGGAAGGCGAGCTTCGGGATCTCGTGCCTGACGCGGCCGAACGAGACGTGGCCGTTCTCGTCCCGCCGCGATTCCGCCGTGTCGAGGGTCGGCGGGAACACGAACCGCTTCCACGACGTCGGGCCGACGGCGTACGCGAACAGCCGGTCGTCGCCGCGGTCGTGCAGATGGTAGGCGCCGGGTCTCTGCTCCGCGCCCATCCCCTTCGGGAGATCGGCCACGCTGCGAAGCTCGCCGTAGACGATCGCGCCGTCGGCCACCTTCGGGCCGATGACCGTCCGTCCGTCTTCGACCAGAAGGTCGATGAGTTGCTGGAAACGGGCGCGCGGCAGGAAGCCCGTCGCGCTCTTCGTCACGCTGGTCATGCCGGACTATCGCGCGAACAGGTCGAGCATCTGGAGACGGGTCGCGCTGAGACGCCTCGCCAGGGCCTGGAGCAGGCGCGGGTAGAGTTCCGCGGCCAGGTCGTGGTCGGCGGCGAGCGCGGCGCGGAGGCCGGGCCCGTCGAGCGCGAGCACGTCGACCGGCTGGAGGGCGACGACCGTCGATGTCGACCGGTACGGCGCAACGACGGCCGACTGGCCGAAGATGTCGCCGGGCTCGACGGTCAGGATCGTGATCCAGCCTTCCTCGGGCACGAGCGTGCGGAGGGAGACGCGTCCGGAGAGGACGATGCCGAGCTCGTTGGCGAGCTGGCCTTCGGCGAGCAGGGTCGTCCCGGCCCCCGCCTGGTATCGCCGCGCCAGGCCGGCGAGCCGGACCTGTGTCTCGGGCGGCAGGTTGGCGCCGAACCACGTCGCGTTGAGCAGCGCGACGAGGGACGCGTTGTCGTCTGTCCGGGGCATGACGGCCTCGGTCTCGGGCATGCGAGCGACCTCCAAATCGGGGCAGACGGGGACGCGTGGCTGTCATCACATTTGACCACCGCGCGCCGCCGGAGGACAGGGCCTGCCGTCACGCGATCGGGGGCTTTCCGACCCGCGACCGGCCCGGGCCGCGTCCGGTTCGACGACGGCTGGCGGGCCGATGCCCGTGGGGCTACCGGGGGCGAACGGCGTGCCGGCGCAATGCGGGCGTGATGCGGTAGACTCCCGTGCGGGCCGGTAGCTCAACGGTAGAGCAGTGGTCTCTTAAACCACGGGTTGAGAGTTCGAGTCTCTCCCGGCTCACCAGATTCCGCTGTTCTTCGGCCGCTTTCCGGCGCTTTTCGTGCTCGGGAGCGGCTTTTGCTTAGGAAATCGACCAGTTTTCACTGGGGCCGGCCCGGTTCCGGACCGTATACTCCGCCGCGTCGGCCGGCCTCCGCCGGCCGACGCCTGCCGCCGGGCCCCGCACCGCGGCTCCGAACCGATATCGCGCACCACGCGACCCGGAGGACGATACATGCCGATGCACTCGGACAGAGACAACGCCGTCATCCGAGTGATCGGCGTGGGAGGCGGCGGCAGCAACGCCGTGAACCGCATGATCCGGGCCGAGATGATGGGCGTCGAGTTCATCACGGTGAACACGGATGCGCAGGCGCTGGCGCGCTCCGGCGCCCCCCACTCGATCCGGATCGGCGAGAAGATCACACGCGGCCTCGGGGCGGGTGGCGACCCGACGGTAGGGCAGCGCGCGGCCGAGGAGGACGCGGAACGGATCCGGGAGTCGCTTGCCGGGTCGGACATGGTGTTCGTCACGGCGGGGATGGGCGGCGGCACCGGGTCGGGCGCGGCGCCGGTCATCGCGCAGGTCGCGCGTGACGAGGGCGCCCTGACGATCGGGGTCGTGACCAAGCCGTTCTCCTTCGAGGGGGCGAAGCGCCGGATGGTCGCCGAGAAGCAGACGGAGGAGCTCCGGGAGCGCGTCGACACCCTCATCACGATCCCGAACGACCGGCTGCGGGACGTCGTCGGGTCCCACACCTCGATCATCGACGCGTTTCGCGTGGTCGATGACGTCCTCCGCCAGGGCGTCCAGGGCATCAGTGACCTCATCACCGTCCCCGGGCTGATCAACCTCGACTTCGCCGATGTCCGCACGATCATGAAGAGCGCGGGCTCCGCGCTCATGGGGATCGGCCGCGCGTCGGGCGCCGACCGTGCGGCGACCGCGGCGCGGTCCGCGATCTCGAGCCCGCTCCTCGAGACGAGCATCACGGGTGCCAGGGGCGTCCTCCTCAACATCACCGGCGGCCCGAAGCTCGGCCTGTTCGAGGTGAACGAAGCCGCCGAGATCGTGCGTGAGGCGGCCGACCCCGAGGCCAACATCATCTTCGGGACGGTCATCGACGAGCGCATGGACGACGAGATCTCGATCACCGTGATCGCGACAGGATTCGGCGGGCACCCGGCGCGCGAAGATGCGGTGGGACGGAACGGCCGCGAGGCGCGCGACTTTCTGCGGGACGTCGCACGCGAGCGGCAGCGCGTGGACGAGACGGGATCGAGGCTCGGTCAGCGCTCGGCCGGGGGACCTGCGCCGGATTCCCCTGGATCTGCCGCAGCGCGTCGAGATCAGCCGGCGAAGGGCGCGCCGGGATGGCCGGGATCGGGCGCCGCCGGGCCGACGGTTCCGGCCCAGAACGAGGTCGCGACGACGGACGCGGGTGCCGGCGCCGGGAACGCCGGGCCGGCGACCTCGGGCGATCGCGCCAACGGCACGGGGCGCCAGGATCGGCCCCAACGTGGTGTCGCGCGCCCCGGCATCGATCTCGACATCCCGTCGTTCCTGCGGCGCACGAAGCGCTGATCGCCGGGGCGCCGCTCTGGTCGCGGCGCACCAGGCCCGGCCCCCTGCGCCCCTCGGGCCGTCAGGGGCGGCCGGCCCGCAGTGGGGAGGGTCACGTCCGGGGGTCCGCGTCCTCCTGCCGTGCGAGATGTCCGCCGATCCACGCCGCGATCCCCGCGACGATCTGCGGCCCTTGCGGTTCGTTCAGCGTCTCGTGCCTGAGCCCGGGGTAGACCCGGCGCTCGACGCACGCGATGGCCCCGAGGGGCTCGGTGCACGCCGTGGGGACGAGGGTGTCGGCGCTGCCGTGCGTGACGAGCGTGGGGACGCGGAGCGCGTGGATCCGGGCCTGGGCGCGGGTGCCCGCGGCGAGCAACTCCGCGCCGAGCCGCGCCGTGGTGAACGGGACGAGCAGCGGGTCCGCGAGATACGCGCGCTGCGTGTTCGAGTCCGATGAGATCTGCTCCGCGCGCAGCGGGGTGGCGATGCGCAGGCGCGGCGTGACGCGGCTCAGCAGCGGGGCGACCAGGCGCAGGTGGGCCGGAGTTCCCGTGCTCAGGGCGGGTGCATTCAGGACGAGCAGGTCCGGAGCCGGTCGGTCGTCGAGCGCATACGTGAGCGCGATGAGGGCGCCCATGGAGTGGCCCATGAGGACGACGGGCAGGCCGTCGCGAAGCGCGGCCAGCCGCCCCTCGACGTCGTCGAGGTAGTCGTCCCACCGGTCGACGTACGCGCGCCTCCCGCCCGACTCGCCGAACCCGCGCAGATCGAACGCGGCAACGTCGAACCCTGTCATCGCGAGCAGCGAGGCCGTTCGTGCGTAGCGCCCGGAGTGTTCCGCGATCCCGTGCACCAGGAGGATTCGAGCGCGCGCCGCGCCCTTCGCCGGCCACTCCCGCGTGCGCAGCCGGAGGCCGTCGGGCGTCGTGGCGTGGTCAGGCCCGACGTCCGACCATCGCGTGCCGCCCTGCGGCGGCCAGGCCGGTTGCCCTTCCCCACGTTCGATCACCTCGCCGGTCCGCCCGTGAGCGCGGGGTGGGCCGGAGAGCAGCCTCATCCGGTCGTGGGCCCCGAAGCCAGGCCGGCACGTCTCGCACGCGCGTCTCGGCCCTGACGGACGGCGGTTGGAGGGCGGAACGACCCGGGCATGACGAGCACGCCGGCGAGCCTACCACCGGCGACCCCCATGGCCGGCCGATCGTTGTCCGAACGCGCTGCGGTCCGCCCCCCGATTACGTTCCCGCAGCCATGCGGGCCTGCGGTCGACCCAAGCATGATCCATTCCTGCGCCTCCGGCGGCCTGGGCCGCGTGCGGCGCGCATGGCCGTGTCCGCCGTTGTCGTGACCCTCACCGTCGCCGCCTGCGGCTCTGCGACGGGCACGCCTGCGGCAAGCGCTCCGGCTTCGCGCGTCTCCACGCCTGCCAGCGCGGCCCCGGCCGCGTCCGTGGCTGCGAGCATCGCACCCGCTGCATCTGCGGCGGCATCCGCGGCCGTCTCTGCGGCTGCCGCATCGCCCGCCGCCGCGTCCGGCGCGGTGACCGGCATCACCGGGTCGCCCGCTGCGGCCGACCCTGCGGCATCGGTCGCGCCCTCCCGGTCGTCGACCCGGAGGGCGCTTGAAGCCGGGCGGTCAGACGCGCGGCTGGTGGGAGCGTCCGGGACAGGGCTCGGCGGGGTCAGGGGTGCCGGCGGGGTCAGACCGGAACGCGAGCGGGCACGTACCGCGGGTACGCCGGATACCACATGGCCTCGCCGACTGCCCGCACGATCTGCTCGTCGTGGTATCCGCGCCCGACGCCACAATCGCGCGCCTGGCACACGACGCGAACCGCGATCGCGCGTGTCACCTCGCGCAGCGACGACACGGGCGGGTAGACCGCGCCGGCGGCGAGGCGATCCTCGCTCACGAAGTCGGCCAGCGTGTGCGCCGCGACGAGGAACATCTCGTCGGTCACCTCGCGCGCCTCGCCGACGATCGCTCCGAGCCCGACACCCGGGAAGACGAACACGTTGTTCGCCTGGCCGATGAGCCGGACCCGGCCGCCGATCTCGACGGGAGGGAAGGGGCTCCCCGTGGCGACGACGGCCCGCCCCTCCGACCACCGCAGGACGTCCTCCGGCAGCGCCTCCGACTTGGAGGTGGGGTTCGAGAGCGGGAACACCACGGGCGTCGGCACGTGGCGCGCCATCTCGCGGACGGCGCCTTCGGTGAATGCTCCCGGCGTGCCGCTCGTGCCGATCAGCATCGTGGGGTGGAACCGCGCGACCACGGCCTCGAGGTCGAACGGACCGTCACCGGCGAAGCCGTGGTACGCCATGACCTCCGGCGCGAGTGCGAACTCGAGCTTGTCGGCATCGAGCGGAGTGCGCCCGGCGAACACGAGGCCGTGCGTGTCGAGCATGACGATCGCGCGCGCGATCGTCGCGTCGTCGGCGCCCTCGCGCTGCATCGAGACGCGGACGAGCCGGGCGATCCCGACCCCGGCAGCGCCGGAGCCCACGAACACGATGCGCTGGCGGTGCAGCGGCTCGCCCAGGATGCGCAGCGACGCGATGAGGCCGGACAGGACGACGCCGGCCGTGCCCTGGATGTCGTCGTTGAAGCTGGCCACGCGGTGGCGGAACCGATCGAGGATGCGGATCGCGTTGTGCTGCTTGAAGTCCTCCCACTGCAACAACGCGTGGGGGAACACGAGGTTGACCGCCTCGACGAACTCCTCGATGAACTCCTGGTACTCGTCGCCGCGGAGCCGCGGGTGGCGGTAGCCGATGTACATCGGATCGGCGAGCAGGTCGGGGTTGTCCGTGCCGACGTCGAGCGAGATCGGGAGCGTCAGTGACGGGTGGATTCCCGCCCCCGCCGTGTACAGGGCCAGCTTCCCGATGGGGATGCCCATGCCGCCCGCGCCCTGGTCGCCGAGCCCGAGGATCCGCTCGTTGTCAGTCGCGACGATGAGACGGATGTCGTCGCTGCGGGCGTTGCGCAGCAGGGCTGCGATCCGGCTGGAGTCGTCCGGGGTGATCCACAGGCCGCGGGGCCGCCGCATGACGTGGCTGAACTGCTGGCACGCGCGGCCGACCGTCGGCGTGTAGACGATCGGCAGGAACTCCTCGATGTTGTCCACGAGGAGCCGGTAGAACAGGGTCTCGTTCCGGTCCTGCAGCGCGGCGAGCCCGATGTACTGCTCGAGCTCGTCCGCCTTCCGGCGCACGTGCTCGAGCTCGAGCGCCACCTGCTCCTCGATCGACAGGACATGCGGCGGCAGGAGGCCTCGCAGACCGAGTTCGTCGCGTTCCTCGTCGTCGAACGCCAGGTCCTTGTTGAGAAGCGGATGATCGAGGAGGTCCGCGCCGCGACACGTGACCTCGACGACGCCGTCGGCGCTCCGGCTCGGGAGGACCGGGAGGGTCTTCACGCCTTGAGGATAGCCGGGTGGATCGGGCGCGGAAGTGCCGACCGGACGGGCTGCGCGCCAGCCGCCTGCGGAGTGTGTGGATCGAACAGCCCGCGGCGCATCAGTGGGCGCTCACCGTCGGCCTGTGCGCGTCCGCACCGGGGCTCCTCCCCGCCTCCCTGCGGTGGCTGATCTCCACGTCGCCGGCGAGCGCCGCCCCGGCCGCCGCGATGGCGTGACCGAGGCGCACGCGGAGGCTCACGGTGAACCGCCGTCCCGACCCTGCATTGGCCGCCAGCCGCGCCGTCCGCTCCCGGTCGGCCTCCCGCCTGAGCTCGGCGATCCGTCCTGCGACCAGCGCCTCCCGGATCCCCGTCCCGAACGCTGCGTCGAACATCTCAGACCACTCCATCTTCATCTCGATCTGCATCATGTCAGTCATTCGTCTAACTCAGATCCTGCCGCTCGACGTGGCCGCCCCGCCGGCGCACGGAGGAGTGTGACTACGAGATGTACCGGCCGATCTCCGGACCGGCGGCCAGAATCCGGTCTCGCCGCAGCGAGTAGTACGTCAGCGCGCCTTCCTCGATGAGCGTCACGAGCCCCGCCGCGCGGAGCTGTGCGAGGTGGTGGCTGGCCGTCGGCTTCGACACCTCGAGCTGCTGAGCGATCTCCGTCAGGTACATGTCGCGTTCGGCGAGCATGTGGAGGACCCGCAGCCGCTGCGGGTCCCCGAGCGCCCGGTAGAGCTGGACGGTCGCCGCGGGCGGCTCCCACGCGCCTCGTGACTCCAGGGCCGATTCCGCAACGGGATAGCAGAACAGCCGCCATCCGTCGCCCACCACCGCCCAGTTGTACGGGCGCGAGAAGTAGGTCGGCGCCAGGATCACGCGCGAGATCGTGCCGTCAGGCAGGAGTCGGATCCCGGCCGTCGTCCGCTCGACCAGCTCCGGAGCCGGCAGGTCCGTGTCTGCGCGTCGCGCGGCCACGTCACGCTCGAGCACCGTGCGAACCCGCTCCTCGACCTGCTGGAACGCCGGCAACCACGCGCGGAGCGCGAGGTGCAGGCGTTCGGCCGCCGCGACCGGGTCCCGAAGCATCGCCCGGACGTGCCCGAGCTCGGACTCAAGCGCCACCGTCGCGAGCCGCTCCTCGACGTCCCGCAGGGCCTCGGGGTCGCCCGCCAGCGCCAGCTCGAGCTCGCGGCCGGCGGCCTGGGCCTTCCCTGCCGGGCTCTGGAGCAGCGCGTGCACGATGTCGACCGCGGGCATCGCCTCGACGGCCGCCACGAGGGCGGCGGCGTCCCGGAGCTCGGGACGGTCGACCACGACCGTCGCCATCTCGGCCGCCAAGCCCTCCCGCTCGTCTCCGCCGACGAACATGCCGGCCAGGATGTCGGCCGGGAGCGCCGCGCGCGCGTCCCGCAGCCAGCGCTGGTCCGCCGGAGGAAGGTCCGACTGGTCCTGTCGCATCAGCGACAGGCTGATCAGGAAGTCGTACACGGTGCGGGCGTCGAAGGACACCGAGTAGCGGCCGCCGGCAGCCGCGAAGCCTCGCACGCGCGGTTGCCCCTGCGTCGTTCCGGACTCGCTGTTCCGCCGCCTGCGGGCGCTCATCGTGTTCGACTGCCTCTGCTCTTGTGTTAGATGAAACACTAACATCGAGCAGGCGATCTGTCGAGCCTCCCGGCTCCGCAGACGGGCGCCGACGGGCTGGCGCCGGCGATGGCACAATCGCATGACCGCGCACACCGCCCCGTCCGCAGCCCCACGTGCCGGTCGAGCTTCGGAGGTCGCATGCCCGGAATCGATCCGAGCGTTCCCGTCGTCCGCTTCGTCGACCGCCGCCTCGACAATGGGTTGCGCGTCATCGTCGCGCCCGACCACCTGGCGCCGGTCGTGGCGATCAACGTCTGGTACGACGTCGGTTCGAAGCACGAGGCGCCCGGGCGCACCGGCTTCGCGCACCTCTTCGAGCACCTCATGTTCCAGGGGTCGCGGCACGTCGGGAAGGCGGAGCACCTGGCGGTCGTCCAGGCGGCCGGCGGCGTCGTCAACGGCACCACGTACTTCGACCGCACGAACTACTTCGAGACACTCCCCTCGCACCGGTTCGAGCTCGGCCTCTGGCTCGAGGCCGACCGCATGGCCACCCTGCTCGACGCGCTGACCCAGGAGAACCTGGACAACCAGCGCGACGTCGTGAAGAACGAGAAGCGGCAGAGCTACGACAATCGCCCGTACGGCTCGTTCTACGAGCGGCTCGTCGCGGCCGTGATCCCTGCCGAGCATCCGTACCACCACACGCCCATCGGCTCGATGGCGGATCTGGACGCCGCGTCGCTCGAGGATGTGCGCGAATTCTTCCGCACGTACTACGCCCCCGACAACGCCGTCCTCGCGATCGTCGGCGACGTCGAGCCGGACGAAGCGTTCGAGGCCGCTCGGCGCTACTTCGAGGCGATCCCGCGCAGCCCCGGAATCCCGCCGCTCGGGGACCTCAGCCTCCCGCCGCACATCGGCCGCGAGATCCGCGAGACGGTGTCGGATCGCGTCCCCTTCACGCGCGTGCATGTCGGGTATCGCACCCCGCCGTTCGGGACGCCCGCCTTCGACGCCCTCGAGGTCGCGACACAGATCGCGGCGGGCGGCCAGGGAAGCCGGCTGTTCCGGAGGTTGGTCCGCGAGCGGCGGATCGCGCAGGACGTCGTGCTGTTCGCGCTGCCGCTCGTCGAGGGCGCCTCGATCCTCGCCGGCTGGGCGACGGTACGGCCGGAGAGCGACGCGGGGACCGTCGAGGCGGAGATGCGGGACGAGCTCCAGCGGATGGCCAGCGAGCCGGTCACGGAGGATGAGCTGGTGCGGGCGCGGGCGCTGATCGAATCGGAGGAACTGGCCGCGCTCGGCCGGATCGACGAGGTCGCCGACCGGCTCGCCATGTACGCCACGCTGTTCGACCGGCCCGGGCTCATCAACGAGCAACTCGCGCGGTACCTGTCCGTGGACGCCGCCGCGATCCAGCGCGCGATGGCGGAGGTGATCCGGCCGGACAACGTGGCGGTGCTGACGTACGTGCCTGATGCGCAATCGGCGCAGGAGGAGGCGGCATGAGGGTCCTCCAATGAACGGCCTCGAGATCCTCGATGCCCGACCCGCCCCGGGAACCCCGCGCCCGTACCACTTCCCCGGCTTCGCGCGGACCGTCCTGCCGAACGGGCTCACGGTGCTCGTGTCGCACCTGCCAGGCCGGCCGCTGCTGACGGCACAGCTCATGCTCGAGGGTGGGGCGGGCGGCGAGCCGGCGCGGGTGGCCGGCGTGACGGTGCTCACCAGCGAGGCGCTGACCGAAGGGACGGCGCGCCACGACGCCGTCGGGCTCATCGAGGCGTCGGAGCGGCTCGGGGCGGGCATCCAGGCCTCGTCGGGCTGGGAGACGACCGTCGTGACGGTGGACGTGCCTCGGCGGAACCTCGCGCCGGCGCTCGACCTGCTCGCGGAGGTCGCGCTCGAGCCGACCTTCCCCCAGCACGAGGTGACGCGGCTCCGCCAGGAGCGCGAGAACGACCTGCTGCAGGCTCGGGCGGACCCGCGGCGACGCGCCGAGCGGGCGTTCCACGCGGCGATCTACGCCGCGTCCTCGCCGTTCGCGAGGCCGATCGGCGGGACGGAGGAGACAGTCCCGACCATCGACCGGGCGTCGATCATGTCGCGGTACCCGGTGCTCCTCGACCCGCGACGCGCGACCGCGATCGTCGCCGGGGATGTCGCCGATCTGCCCGTCGTCGACCTCGTCGCGGAACGCTTCGGCTCGTGGACGGCCTCCGGCGATCGGCCGGAGAGCGTGCAGCTCGACGCGACGCCGCTGGCCGGCGGACCGCGTGTCGTCATCGTGGACCGCCCGGGCTCGCCGCAGAGCGAGGTCCGGATCGGCCACGTCGGGCTCGCCCGGCGCATTCCCGACTATCACCCCGTGGTCGTCATGAGCGCGATCCTCGGCGGCCTGTTCGATTCGCGGCTCCAGCGGCTGCTCCGCGAGGAGCGCGGGTACACGTACGGGGTCCACGCCGGGTTCGACCTCCGCCGGGTGCCGGGACCGTTCGCCGTCCGGATGGCCGTGCAGACCGAGGCCACCGCGCCGGCCGTCCGTGACGCGCTCGACGTGCTCGCACGGATGCCGGTCGACCCGCCGACCGCGGCCGAGCTCGACGCCGCGCGCGACTTCCTCATCGGGGTCTTCCCGCTCCGGTTCGAGACCGCCTCGCAGGTGGCGGGCGCGATCTCGGGCCTGGTCGCCCTCGGGCTCCCGGATGACGAGCTCGACCGGTACCGCCCCGCCATCGCGGCCGTGACCGCCGACCAGGTCCTCGCGGCCGCAGCGCACGTCCGCGCGCCGGAGGCCAGGGTCGTGCTCGTCGGCGACGCGGCCAGGATCGAAGCGGGCATGCGCGAGTTCGGCGACGTCGAGGTCGTCCACGACCCGGTGCTCGCCGGGCAGGCGGCGATGGCGTCGGACGCTCCGGAGGCCGGCGACAGCGGCGTGGGCGCGGGCGACACGTGGAACGGCGACGGCGGCGACGCGGGGATTGCGCCGGCCCGGGACCGGTAGGGGTCCGGAACGGCCGCCCGACTCCCGGCGCTCCGGGCGCCGGACTACCGGTTGTACCTGAGCGGTGCGTTCGTCTCGAACATCGGCTCGTGGATGCAGTCGACCGCGCTCGGCTGGCTCGTGCTGCAGCTGACCGGCTCGGCCGGCCTGCTCGGGCTCATCTCCGCCATCTCGACGGCGCCCGTGCTGCTCCTCTCCCTGTACGCGGGCGTGCTCGCCGACCGGCTCGATCGCCGCCGGCTGCTCTCGGCCAGCCAGATCGCGCAGGGCGCGTTCGCCGCCCTGCTGGCGCTGCTCACGATGGCGCATGTCGTGCAGTACTGGCAGATCGCCGTGATCGCGCTCGCCGCGGGCATCGCGCAGGCGCTCGCCAGCCCGGCGTTCCAGGCCATCGTGCCCGCGCTGGTCGGTCGTGAGGCGGTGGGCAACGCGATCGCGCTGAACAGCGCGCAGTTCAACCTGTCGCGCGTCATCGGGCCGGTCGTCGCCGGCGTCCTCATCGGGCTCGTCGGAGAAGCCACCAGCTTCTGGCTCAACGCCGCCAGCTTCGGTGCCGTCGTGTTCGTTCTGAGCCGGATCCGCCTGCCGCCGGACGCGGCCCTCGAGCGGGTCGAGCAGAGCCTGTGGGGGCACCTCCTGGATGGCCTCGAGTACGTCCGCCGGCAGCGGCTCCTCCTCGTTCTGGTGCTGCTGGCGGCGGTGCCCACGACGTTCGTGCTGCCGTACCTCACGCTCCTCCCGGTGTTCGCCGCGAACGTCCTGGACATCGGCGCGCCGGGCCTCGGCCTGCTCACCGCGGCCATGGGCAGCGGCGCCCTGTGCGGTGCGCTCTCGGTGGCGGTCCTCCGGCCGGGTGGCGGCGACGGCCGGCTCATGCTCGCCGGACTGGCCGTGCTGATCGTCGCGGTAGCCGGCTTCGCGCTGTCGTCGTCGGTGGCCGTGTCATGCGTCGCGCTGGCGATCGCCGGGGCGGCCCAGGTCTGGTACTACACGAGCGCGAACACGCTGGTGCAGCTGCTCTCGCCGGGCCGGCTGCGTGGCCGCATCCTGAGCTTGTACGTGCTGACGTCCTTCGGTGTGACGCCGATCGGGAGCCTGTGGGCGGGGTCGGTCGCGCAGGTCCGTGGCGCGCCCGTGGCCCTGATCGTGGGGTGCGTCGCCGCGGTTGTCTGCGCCATCGTCGCGATCGTGTCGACGCCCGGCCTCCTGTCGCTGCACGGCGAACCGCTCCGAGCTCGCGTTCACGCCGTCTGAGGATCAACGACCCGGGAGCCCGACAGTGCCACGTCGGCCGCCGCCGATGTGCCGTGCCACCGCCGGTTGGCGCGAGTTGCATCGTCGCTCGCGGGCGTGCCGCCGCGGTTGCGTGCGCGACTTGCCGCCCCCGTGGCCGCCCGCTACGCTGCACCGCGGATATGATCGTGGTCCTTGGCCGCCCGCGTGCGGCACGCCGTCCCGGCACGCCCGACGCGGTGGCTCCGACCCCGGCGGGGCTCTGCGTGTCCATCGCACGGGCCGCCGTCGAGGCCGGCGCGAAGGTCGAGCTGGTCGGATCGATCGGCGACGACGCGGCGGGCGACGAGGTGATCGTCGGACTGTCGAGGCTCGGGATCGGGCACGCGGCGATGCTGCGCGACCCCGGCTCCCGCACGCCGGCCCCCGAAACGCCTCAGACCGACCTGCCGCGCCTCGAACGCGGCGACGTCGAGCTCGGCCTCGGGTACCTGGTCGAGTTCGCCGTGCTGCTCCTTGCGGAGCGGCTGGATCCCGATGCCGAGGCAGCGGCCCTCGATGCGGCCGCCTTCCACGGCGCGCAGGTCGTGGCGATCCTGAAGGCGGGCGCGTCGCCCAGCGAGCGCCTGGCCGACGTGGGCACCGTGCTCGAGGCGCCGGACGAGGACGGTGCGGCGTTTGGCGCGCTCGTCGGGCGGTTCGCGGCCGAACTGGAGCGCGGCACTCCCGGCGCCGAGAGCCTGGCCCGGGCGGCGGTCGGCACGGGATGGGAGCGCCGGTCGTGACGGAGGCATCCGCGCGGGTGCTCGACGACGGAACCGGGCGCCGGCCCGCCGCCTCGCGCGCTGGACGCGCCTCGCCGCCCGTGCCGTCGCGTCGCCAGCGGCCACCCGAGCTTGTCGTCGTGGATCTCGTCGATGCCGCCGCCACGTGGCTGCGGGCGCCGGGACCGGTCGAGCGACGGCGGCTCGCGGCGGAGCTGTCGGCATACGCCGAGGCGCACGGCATCGCCGGCATCCGGCTCTCGAAGCGCCGGGAAGCGCCCGAGGCCGAGGTCGGGACCGGGACGCTCCGGCGCCCGCCATCGGAGGCGCGCCGGGCGCTGCTCCACGCGGACGCACTCGCGGCCGGTGGGGAGGACGCGGACCTCGGCGCGGAGCTGCTCGTGGACGGCACGCTCGAGGCAGCGGCGGTCCTCGCCCGGATCCTCGAAACGGCCACGTCCTCGGCCGCGGCCAGGCAGGCGGCCGGTGCGGTCGCGCAACAGCTGGCCGCGCTCGACGAAGCGACGCGTGGCATCGCCAGCGTGCTGTCGGTCGACCGCGTGCTCCAGGTCATCGTCGACAACGTGCGCCGTCTCGTCCATGCCCGGTATGCCGCGCTCGGCGTGCTCGACGAGCAGCGCCAGATCGACCCGTTCATCACGAGCGGCCTCAGCCGGATCCAGCGCGAACGCATCGGACCCGTGCCGCACGGCCGCGGGTTGCTCGGCCTGATCATCGAGGAGGGGCGGCCGATCCGCATCCCCGACATCGCCGCGCACCCGCGAAGCGTCGGGTTCCCGGCGAACCATCCCGAGATGCGCTCGTTGCTCGGCGTGCCGGTGTCCGTGCGCGGCCGCGTGCTGGGCAACCTCTACGTGACCGACCGCGAGGACGGTGTGCCGTTCTCCGACGCCGACCAGCGCCTCGTGGAGCTGTTCGCGGCGCACGCGGCGATCGCCATGGAGAACGCGAGGCTGCACGAGCAGGAGCAGCGGCTGGCGATCCTGGAGGAGCGGCAGCGGATCGGGCGCGACCTGCACGACGGGGTCATCCAGAGCATCTACGCCGTCGGCCTCATGCTCGACGATGCGCTCGAGCTCGCGCCGGACGATCCCGCCGAGGCGTCGGCACGGATCGAGCGGGCGATCGAGTCGATCAACCTCACCATCCGCGACATCCGGAACTTCATCTTCGGGCTGCGGCCGGAGCCGCTCGACCAGGCCGGTCTCGTCGAGGCCCTCGCGGCGATGGCCGAGGAGTTCCGGGTCAACACGATGGTCGACATCGCGCTCGAGGTGAACGGGCCGGCAGACTTCGAGCTGCCGCCGGAGGACACGGGCCAGCTGCTCCAGCTGGCCCGCGAGGCGCTCAGCAACGTCGCCCGTCACGCACACGCCGGGCACGCCGAGATCGACCTCGTGGCGGATGACCGTGCGCTGCAGCTCGCCATCGTGGATGATGGAGTGGGGTTCGACCCAGCCGCGCGGCGCGGTCCGGGGCATATGGGGCTGGGCAACATGAAGACGCGGGCGGCCGAACTGGGCGGCGAGCTCCTCGTCGAGAGTGGCGTGGGACGCGGCACGCGGGTCGCGGTCCGCGTCCCGGTGCGGGGGGCGACGTCGAGCAGCTCGGGCGAATCGGCGTGACGATCGGAGGACGACGGTGACAGAGGGAGCGACCAGCAGGCCGCTGCGGCTCCTGGTGGTGGACGACCACGAAGTCGTGCGGCAGGGTCTCGTCTCCCTGCTCGAGCGACGCGAGGGGTTCCAGGTGGTCGCGCAGGCCGGGACGGTGGCCGAGGCGGTCGAGGCGGCGCGCAAGTACCAGCCCGATCTCATCGTGATGGACGTGCGCCTGCCCGACGGATCCGGCATCGAAGCGACGCGGGAGATCCGGTCCGAGATGCCGCAGACGCGCGTCGTGATCCTGACCAGCTATCCCGACGAGGAAGCCGTGTTCGCCTCGATCGTCGCGGGCGCGAGCGGCTATCTGCTCAAGCAGATTCGGGGACGGGACCTCGTGTCATCGCTCGAGGCCGTCGGCCGTGGCGAGTCGCTCCTCGATCCTGCGGTGACCGAGAAGGTCCTCGACCGGGTCCGGCGGATCGCCACCGGCACGTACACCGACGAGCTCGCGCAGCTGACGCGCCAGGAGCAGAAGATCCTGCTGCTGATTGCCGAAGGGAAGACCAACAAGGAGATCGCCTCCGAGATCTTCCTCTCGGACAAGACGGTCAAGAATTACGTCAGCTCGATCCTCGCCAAGCTGAACCTCCAGCGCCGGTCGCAGGCGGCGGCGTTCGTCGCCCGGCACCGGCTGCCCGGCGCGGAGTAGGCGCGCGGCGACCCGAGCAAGGTCGGGGCGATGGGCATCCACCCGCCGGACTCTCGAGGACGTGCCGGAGGACACCTCCTCGGGCCTGCATTGGACGGTTCCCGCGGGCGGCGACGGATCTAGGCTCACGAGATGCGCATCGTGACGCCCGAGGAAGCCGTGGCCGGGATCCGGTCCGGCGACCAGATCTTCGTCCAGGCGGCGGCCGCCACGCCCACGGAACTGCTCGACGCGCTGGTCGGTCGCGCGCCGGAGCTGCACGACGTCAGCATCGTCCACATGCATGCCGAGGGGCCGGCCCCGCACCTGACCCCCGAGATGGCCGACCATTTCCGGCACAAGGCGCTGTTCATCGGCCCGAACGCGCGGAAGGCGGTCAACGAGGGCCGTGCGGACTTCGTTCCCGTCTTCCTCTCGGACATCCCGAGCCTCTTCACGCGCGGGATCGTTCCGCTCGACGTCTCGTTCATCAACGTCACCCCGCCCGACGCGCACGGCTTCTGCTCGCTCGGGCCCTCGGTCGACGCGACGCTCGCGGCGATCCGCTCGTCGAGGACCGTCATCGCCCAGGTGAACCGCGCCTGGCCGCGCACGCACGGCAACAGCTTCGTGCACGTGTCGGAGATCGACCTCGCGATCGAGGTGGATCGCCCGCCGTACGTGCACGACACGGGGACGCCCGGAGAGCTCGAGCGCCGGATCGCGCAGTACGTGGCCGACCTCATCCCCGACGGGGCCACGCTGCAGATGGGGATCGGCGCGATCCCGAGCGCGGTCGGGCACGCCCTCCGCGACCGCCACGACCTCGGCATCCACACAGAGATGTTCACCGACGCAGTCGTCGATCTCGTCGAGGCCGGCGTCGTGACCGGGCAGTGCAAGGAGCTCGACCGCGGCAAGATCGTGGCCGCGTTCATGATGGGCGGCCCGCGCCTCTACGAGTTCGTGGACGACAACCCGATGATCGAGATGCGGGAGGTCGACTACACGAACGACACGTCGGTGATCCGGCGGTTCAGGCGCATGTGTGCGATCAACTCGGCGATCGAGGTCGACCTCACGGGACAGGTGTGCTCCGATTCGATCGGCTGGCAGCTGTACAGCGGCGTCGGCGGGCAGATGGACTTCATCCGGGGAGCGGCCCTGGCCGAAGACGGCCGCGCGATCATCGCGCTTCCGTCGACGACGTCGGACGGGAAGACGTCACGGATCGTGTGCACGCTCAAGGAGGGCGCCGGGGTCGTGACGACCCGCGCCCATGTCCAGACCGTCGTCACCGAGTGGGGCGTGGCGCACCTGCACGGCAGGACGATCGCCGAGCGGGTCCGCGCGCTGACGGCTATCGCCCACCCGGACTTCCGCGACGACCTCGACTGCATGGCCCGCGGACACCACTTCGTCTGAGCCCCGACGCGAACGACGCCGCAGACGCACGGGCGCGCGCGGCCCTGGTCTCACGGCGCCCGTGGTTCTCGCCGCACGCCGGCGGCCGCAGCCACGAGGCGAACACGGGCCGGCCGGGCCCGGCGCGCACGCGAAGAGGCGAACGCCGCGCGTCCCCTGCGGCGTTCGCCTTGTGAATAGGATCGTTATGGACCCGTGACGTGCGTAGGGCCGTTCGGCAGGGTTCTTCGGCCTCTTCGTCGCTTCGCCCGCGGACTCCTCCGCTTGCAGGCTTCCTCCATGGAACCGGGCGATCACACGCGACCGCGCCTCCTCCTCGTGAGCGACCACCGTGCGGCCGGTGACGCGCTCGCCGAGTACCTGACCCTCCACGGCTTCGATGTCGTCGCGCGTGCGTCGAATGCGTCCGAGGCGTCCCGGGCGGCCCGCGCGACCGAGATCGACGTCGCGCTGGTCGACGGGGATCTGTCCGCGGGGTGGACGCCGGTCGTCAGTGCGCTCGCGGACACGCTCGGGCGCAACCGGATCGCGGTGCTGTCGTCGTACTGGGGTGAGCGCGAACGCCGTGACGCCCGAGAGTGCGGGGTCGGAGCGACCCTGCTGAAGCGGATCGCGGGCCCGATCCTCGCCGGACAGCTGCGGGCGCTTGCCGCCTGACCGAGCCAGGCTCAGGATCCCACCCCACCGTCCGCACGGTTCGTCCGGGCCCGACGCC
Source organism: Chloroflexota bacterium (assembly GCA_021785175.1). GTDB lineage: Bacteria > Chloroflexota > Limnocylindria > Limnocylindrales > CSP1-4 > JAJYNJ01. The sequence continues at coordinate 44,798 of JAJYGH010000020.1, forward strand.
ACCCGGTTTCTCGCGGACCCTCGGGCGCGTGCGTCGCGAACGGCGGTCCGCCCATCCGATCGGGTGGGCCGGCTGACGCGTGCCTTCGGGCCGTCCGGCAGACGCGGCGGCGCACGCGGGCACGGCACTCTCGTGGGCGAAGGAGGAGGGATGCCGCGGATCGAGACGATACTCGTCGCAACCGATGGCTCACCCGCGTCGGCCGCTGCCGGCGACGAGGCGATCGAACTGGCCCTGCGCCTCGGTGCCCGCCTCCTCGTCGTCAACGTGGTGAACGTGACGGAGGTGACCGCGGGCGCGTCGATCTTCCCGGGCACGCTGTTCGGCGCACGCCAGGAAGCCGAGGCGATCGCGCGTGCGGTAGTGGACGACGCGCGGAAGAGTGGCGTGTCCGCGACGTACCTGACCTGGGAGGGGCAGCCGGGTGAGGCGATCGTGGCCGCGGCGGAGTCGGAGGACGCGGACCTCGTCGTCGTCGGAACGCACGGCCGGAGCGTGATCGGCCGGCTGTTCCTGGGCAGCGTCTCGGAGTACGTGGTGCGCCACTCGCGCGTGCCGGTCATGGTCGTGCGGCCGCAGGAGGTGCCGTCAGCGGCCGTGCGGTAGACGGGCGCCCGGCGACGAGGCAGCGGAATGGAGACGTCGCCGGCGCGCGCTCGTCGCGCTCCTCCTGCCAGGACCACGGACGGCGGCGGGCCACCGCGCCGCCGTCCGTGGTTGGACGCCCGGCATGCCCGGTGGCCACCGAGGCTCGCGCGAGGCCTGCCGTGATCGGAGCCGTCGGGCTCGCTCCTATACTCCGTTGCCGTGCCCGAACGCCCACTGTCCGCCCGCCGAACGCGGAGATCCCCGACCGCGGCCGCGGCTGTCGACCCGCTCGCCGGCTTCTCGCCCGCGGCCCGCGACTGGTTCGCGTCGGCGTTCGAGGCGCCCACGCCGGCACAGGCCGGTGCATGGCCCGCGATCGCCGGCGGCGGCCACGTCCTCGTCTGCGCCCCCACCGGTTCCGGCAAGACCCTGGCCGCGTTCCTGTGGTGCCTCGACCGGCTGGCGACGGAGCCCGTCCCGGACGAGCCGCTGGCGCGGCTGCGGGTGCTGTACGTCTCGCCGCTGAAGGCGCTCGTGCACGACGTCGAGCGGAACCTCCGGGCGCCGCTCGCCGGCCTGCGCCTCGCAGCGGCGGCACGTGGCGTGGAGCCTCCCGACATCCGCGTCGCCATGCGGACGGGGGACACGCCGACCGAAGAGCGGCGGGCGTTCGGGCGCCGGCCGCCGGACGTCCTGGTGACCACGCCCGAGTCGCTCTACCTGCTGCTCACGTCCGCCGCCCGCGAGGCGCTGCGGTCCGTCCGCTGGGTCATCGTCGACGAGATCCATGCGCTGGCCGCGACGAAGCGCGGCGCGCACCTGGCGCTCTCGCTCGAGCGGCTCGAGTCCCTGGCTGCGTCGCCCCCGCAGCGAATCGGACTGTCCGCCACGCAGCGACCGCTCGAGACCGTGGCCGCGTATCTGGGCGGCCGAGGGACGCCGTTCGCGGAGCCGGACGCGGCCGGGCCGGACGCCACCCAGCCGGACGCCGCCTGGTTGAACGCCGCCGGGCGGGAACCGACGTGCGCCGGCGTGGGCAGCGCCGTGGATGCCGCGACGGACGTGGCGGCGTGGCCGCCCGGCCCGCTCCGTCCGGTCACGATCGTCGACGCGGGCGTTCGCAAGCCGCTCGAGCTCGAGATCGTCGTGCCGGTCGAGGACATGTCGCGGCTGGGCGAGGTCATCCCGCTCGAGGAATCGTCGGGAGGGCCGGCGGCGGGCCCGATCGAGCGCTTCAGCATCTGGCCCGCGATCCACCCCCGGATCGTCGAGCTCATCCGCGCGCACCGCAGCACGATCGTCTTCGTCAACAGCCGCGGCCTCGCCGAGCGGCTGGCCCGGCGCATCAACGAGGTGGCGGAAGAGGACCTCGTGCGCGCGCACCACGGCTCGCTGGCGCGCGAGCAGCGCGTGCTCGTGGAGGAGGCCCTGAAAGAGGGCCGGCTCAGGGGGATCGTCGCGACCTCGTCGCTCGAGCTCGGCATCGACATGGGCGCGGTTGACCTCGTCGTCCAGGTCGGGTCGCCCGGGTCGGTCGCCCGCGGGCTGCAGCGCATCGGCCGCGCCGGGCACCGGATCGACGAGCCGTCGCGCGGCGTGATCTTCCCGAAGTATCGCGGGGACCTGCTCGAGTGCGCCGTCGTGACGCGGGCCATGCACGAGGGCGCGATCGAGTCGACCGTCGTGCCGCGGAATCCGCTCGACGTGCTGGCACAGCAGCTCGTCGCCGCGGCGACGGAACGCACGTGGGCCGTCGACGACCTGTACGGTCTTGTCCGCCGGGCGGAGAACTTCGCGACGCTCGGTCGGGGCGGGTTCGAGGGCGTGCTGGCGATGCTGGCCGGGCAGTACCCGTCAGACGAGTTCGCCGAGCTGCGGCCGCGGATCGTGTGGGACCGCGTCGCCGGCACGGTCCGGGCACGTGCCGAGAGCCGGACGGTGGCGGTGCTGTCGGGCGGCACGATCCCCGACCGCGGGCTGTATGGGGTGTTCCTCGACGACGGCGCGGGGCCGCCGGAGGCGGGCGAAGGCGCGGGGGTCGATGGACGCCGGACGGTGGACGCTGTCGAGCGCACGTCGGAACGGCGCGACCGGCGGCGTGGCGGCAGGCGCGTCGGCGAGCTCGACGAGGAGATGGTCTACGAGACGCGCGCGGGCGAGGTCATCCTGCTCGGGGCGAGCGCGTGGCGGATCACGCGGATCACGGCCGACCGCGTGCTCGTCGAGCCGGCACCCGGACAGCCGGGCAAGGTGCCGTTCTGGAAGGGGGACGGCCCCGGACGGCCCGTCGAACTCGGGCGAGAGCTGGGCGCGTTCACGCGGCGCACGCACGAGGCGGCGACGACTCCACGCGGCCGGGAGCGACTGCTCGCGCGATTGACCGGGGAGCACGACCTCGACCGCCTGGCCGCCGAGAACCTGCTCGCGTACCTGGACGACCAGGTGAACGCGGCCGCCCTGCCGACCGACCGGCGGATCGTGGTCGAGCGCTTCCGCGACGAACTCGGCGACTGGCGGGTGTGCGTGCTCACGCCGTTCGGTGGCCGGGTCCACGCGCCGTGGACGCTCGCGATCGAGGCCCGGCTGCGCGAGTCGCTCGGGGTCGACGTCCGCGGACTATGGTCGGACGACGGCATCGTGCTCCGGATCCCGGCCGCGGAGGACAGCGGGCGCACGCCGCTGGACGGTGATGGGTTGCCCGGCGCGGCCGGCGGATCGGCCGCCGAGACCGTCCACCGCGGGATCTTCGGGCCGCCTGAGGAGATCGAGGAGGCCGTCGTGTCGGCGCTCGGGTCGTCGGCGCTGTTCGCGTCACGCTTCCGCGAGAACGCCGCTCGGGCCCTGCTGCTTCCGCGCGTCCGCGCCGGGCGCCGGCGCCCGCTGTGGCAGATGCGCCAGCGGGCCGCGCAGCTGCTCGAGGTCGCGTCGCGGTACGGGTCGTTCCCGATCGTGCTCGAGACGTTCCGGGAGTGCCTGCGCGACGTGTTCGACATGCCGGCGCTGCGCGAGCTGCTCGCCTCGGTCGAACGGCGCGAGGTCGAGGTACGGCACGTCGAGACGTCCCACGCGTCGCCATTCGCCGCCTCGCTCCTGTTCGACTACGTCGCCGCGTACATGTACGAGGGCGACGCGCCCCTGGTCGACAAGCGGGCGCAGGCGCTTGCCCTCGACCGGGACCTCCTGCGGGAATTGCTGGGCGCGGAGGAGCTGCGGGAGCTGCTCGATCGGGATGCGCTGGCGGAGCTCGAGCTTGAACTGCAGGCGCTGACGGAGGAGCGCCGCGCGGCGTCTGCCGACCGGGTCAGCGACCTGCTCCGGCGTCTCGGCGACCTGTCCGAGCCGGAGGTGGCGGCACGCGTCGCGGGGGCCGACGAGGCGACGCGAGCCTCGACGGCGCGCGCGTGGCTTGCGGCGCTGGCCGCCGAGCACCGGGCCGTCGCGACGCGGATCGCGGGAGAGTCGCGGTGGATCGCGGTCGAGGACGTCGCGCGGTACCGGGACACGCTCGGGATCGCCGTGCCTCCCGGCACGCCCGCGGCGTTCCTGGCACCCGTGGAGGACGCGCTGCCGGTGCTGCTGCTGCGGTGGGCGCGGACGCACGGCCCGTTCCTGTCCACGGCTCCCGCGGCGCGGTGGAGAGTCCCCGCCCTGTCCGTCGAGCGAGCCCTGGAGCGGCTCCTGGGGGAGGGGAGGATCCTCCGGGGCGAGTTCCGGCCGGACGGGTGGGACCGCGAGTGGTGCGATCCCGAGGTGCTCCGCGTGCTGCGACGACGGTCGCTCGCCAGGCTCCGGCGCGAGATCGAGCCGGTTGAACAGGCGGCCTACGCACGGTTCCTGCCGGGGTGGCATGGGATCGGCCGGGACGGATCGGGCGGGCTGGACCGCCTCGTGGAAGTCGTCGCGCAGCTCGAGGGACTGCCGCTGCCGGCGAGCGTGCTGGAGCACGACGTGCTGCCTGCGCGCGTGCCCGGATACAGCCCGCGGCTGCTGGACGAGCTCGGTGCGGCAGGCGAGGTCGCGTGGGTGGGGCACGGCCGGCTCGGGCCGGACGACGGACGGATCGCGCTGTACCGGCCGGACCGGCTGCCGCTGCTGTTGGACGCGGAGGCGGACACGCGGGCCCGCGAGGGCGCGGAGGGACGAGGGCGCGGACCGGTGGGGGCGCAGGGCCGCGATGGCGCGGAGGGGCGCCGTACGGAGGCGTGGCTCCGGGACGCGCTCCTTGCTCACCTCGTGCATCACGGCGCATCCTTCTATCGGGACCTGGCCGGCGCCGCGCATGCGGGCGCGCGCCGGGTGGGCGAGCCGCCTCCATCCGAGCGCGCCCTGCTCGACGCGCTGTGGGACCTCGCCTGGGACGGATTCGTCACCAACGACACGTTCGCCGCGCTGCGGGCTCTCCGCTGGCGCCGCGGCGGTGGTTCGGGCACGAGGCGCGGGATCCGGAGCATCCCGCCCGAGGCTGCCGGCCGGTGGTCGCTCGTGCGGCCATCCGCCGGCCTCGAGACGTCGGAGGGCGCGCCGGCCGACGACCTGCTCGGGGGCGGCATGTCGGGGGGAGACGCGTCGCCAGCCGGCATGCCCGCTCCGACGGCGAGGCTCCACGCCCGCGCGCTCGCGCTCCTCGAACGGCAGGGGGTGGCGACGCGCGACGGCGCGGCGGCGGAACCCGTGGCCGGAGGATTTGCGGCGCTGTACCCCGTGCTGCGCGAGCTCGAGGAGCACGGCGGAGTGCGGCGCGGGTACTTCGTCGAGCGGCTGGGGGCCGCGCAGTTCGCATTGCCCGGCGTCGTCGACCGGCTTCGCGCCGAGCGACGCGATCCCGGCGCCGAGCTCGACCTCTCGCGCGTGCTCGTGCTCGCGGCCGTGGACCCGGCACAGCCGTACGGCGGCGTCCTTGCGTGGCCGCGGCGGAGCGGCGAGGCTCCGCCCAGGCACCTCGCGCGGGTCGCCGGGGCGTACGTCGTGCTGCTCGACGGGCAAGCGGCTGCGTTTCTCGAGCGCGGGGCCCGCTCGCTGTACACGCTGCCCGCCTTCGACGCCCCGGGCGCTCCCGAGGTGACCGTTCGAGCGCTCGCGGGGCTCGCGGTCGACGGCCGAGTGCGCTCGATGCAGCTGGCCCGGATCGACGGCGTCGCGGTCGAATCGTCGCCCCACCGCGCGGCACTCGAGGCGGTGGGGTTTCGGCGCGCGTACCGGGGGTGGCAGCCGCCGCGGGAACCGCGCATGGTGGGGGCCGTGGCGCCGGGCGCGCGGACCTGACGCGTGCCCGAAGGAGACACCCTCTTCCGGACCGCCGAGGTGCTCCGCGCCGTGCTCGTCGGACGACCGATTGCCGCCGCCCGGGGGCGCGCCGGCGGGTCGCGGCTCGGGATGCTCGAAGGGCGGACGGTCGAGCGGGTCGAGGCGCGGGGCAAGCACCTGCTGGTGCAGACGAGCGGAGGCCTGACGCTCCACACGCACCTGGGCATGCACGGGTCGTGGCACCGTTACCGGACCGCCGAGCCGTGGCGACGAGCCGCCCGGGATGCGGTCGCGGTGATCGAGGTGCCCGGCGCCGTCGCGGTGTGCTTCTCCGCGCCCACGGTCGAGCTGCTCGAGACGAGGGCGCTTGCCCTGCATCCGATCCTCTCGCGGCTCGGCCCGGACCTGCTGGCGGCGGCCGATCTTCCCCGCACGCCGGATCTGACGCGCACACCGGATCTGCCGCGCACGCCGGATCTGCGGCGGACCTCGGACGGCGCGGGCGGCGGGCACAGCGGGGATGGGGTCTCGGCGGTCGAGGGCTCGGCGGCCGAGGACTCCGAGGTGCTCCGACGCCTGCGCGATCCGGCGCGCGCGACCCTCGACATCGGGGATGCGCTGCTGGACCAGCGCGCCGTGGCGGGCATCGGGAACGTGTATCGGAGCGAGGTGTGCTTCATCGAGCGCGTCGATCCGTTCACGCCCGTGTCGGCGCTCGACGATCCGACGCTCGCGCGACTGGTCCGCGCGGCGCGCCGGCTGCTGCGGGCGAACGCGCACGGCCCGTTCCGGACGACGGTGAATGTGACGGCGGAGGACGTGACGGCGGTCGGCGTGCCGGCGGCCCTTGGCGCGAGGCTCTGGGTCTACGGCAGAACCGGACGGCCGTGCCGTCGCTGTGGCTCTCCCGTCCGGAGCCGCGTCTCGGGCTCCCACGCCCGGCGCGTGTACTGGTGCCCGGTGTGCCAGCCACCGGTCACGTCGGTCGGGAGCGCCGACGGAGGCGGACCGGTGGTGATCTGAGCCGGTCACCGGGCGCCCGCCCCGGCCAGCGGCAGCCCCAGGCAGGCGAGCCCGAAGCGGCTCAGGCCAGCGTGCGGCGGGCCAGCCCGAAGCAGGTCCGCCACCGCGAAGCCGGTCAGGCCAGGCCGAAGAACGACCGGATGCGGGCTCCCAGCCCGCGACGCGCCTGGAGGCGGGCACCCTCAGGATCGGACCGGACGCCGACCCAGACCTGCTCGAGTCGTGCCCGCGCACCCCGGACCGCTCGCGGGAACTCCCGCCGGTTGGCCCACCACAGCGGGTGCGCATGTCGCCACAGCCACGGCACGGCCGCCCACAGGATCAGCAGGTAGTCGACCCGCAGCGGGCGCGGGAAGTTCAGCGCGGTGTCGATCTGCATGACGGTCGCGGGCCACATCGCGAGCATGAGCAGCACCGCGAGCGCTCCGGCGACGAGGCCCCACGTTCGTGCGCGTGGTGGCAGGAACACGAACAGCACAGCCGGGAACCACTTCATGCTCGCGGCGAGCGCCCAGAGCGCGCCGCCGACACGTGGTCCCGTGAACTGCGCGAGCCAGACGGCGAGGGTCAGCAGCAGCGTGACGTTGCCCGTGTCCAGCGTCGCGACGAGGGCGGGCGACAGCAGCAGGATCGCGACCGCCGTCGCGAGCGGCCGGCGGCGGTAGGCCCACTCGGCCGACCAGAGGAACAACAGGACGTTCGCGCCGCGCCAGACGGTCCACGCGACATTCCAGGGCAGCAGGGCCCACGGCAGGAACAGAGGCAGCAGCCACGGCGCGTACACGTACGGCAGGAAGACGCCGCTCGGGTGGAACGGATCCCCGCCGCCCAGCCAGACCCGGACCCCGGCCCAGTACGCCCGGGCGTCCGCCCCCGCGTATTCCCCGCGCGCGATCAGGAACGCGGCCATGATCCCGCCGGTCAGCACGAGCATCACGATTGCGAGCAGCCGGCGCGGCTCGCGGAGCCGCGACCGCTCGCGGCGGAGCGCGCGCGTGTGGACGCCGGCTCGCCGCCGGGTCGGCCGGTCCAGACGGTCGATGAGTGGGTGCTCGCTCGTGAGGCTCACCGTTCGATCGAGGCATGCGGCCGCGCAGCCGGCGGCCGGAACGCCCCGGATGGTACCGCCCGCCGGCGTGGCCGCGAGGCGGACTGTGGCCGCGAGGCGGGCGCGCCGGCCTCGCGCGCCTTCCCGCCGCGTCGCCGTAGATTCGTGCGATGGACCACCCCACCGCCGTGTCTCCCGAGACGCTCACCCGGGTGCGCGACGCCGTCGCGCACCAGTTGCCCGACTTCCTTGGCGATCTCGAGCGACTCGTCGCGATCGACAGCGGCTCGTACACCAAGGCCGGCGTCGATGAGGTGGGCCGGTGGGTCGCCGAGGCCCTGCGCGGCCTGGGGGCGGCGGTCGAGGTCCATCCCGAGACCGAGCTCGGGGACACCGTGGTCGGCAGACTGGAGGGGCCGGGGCGCGGCCGCGTCCTCGTCATCGCGCACCTCGACACGGTCTTCGATCCGGGGACGGCCGCCGTGCGCCCGTTTCGGATCGAGGAGGGCCGGGTGCTCGGGCCCGGGGCGTGCGACATGAAGGCCGGTCTGCTGGTCGGGCTGCATGCACTCCGCGCGCTGCGGTCGGTCGGCCTCCACGGCGGCGGCTCGGGCAAAGGCTCCTCGGGTGAAGGCTCCCCGGGCGAAGCCGACGCGCGTCGGGGCGCATCGGCTGAACGCAGGTCCGCGGGTGGGCCCGCGTACCTCCCGTGGCTGCCGGTGGCGCGCCTCACGTTCGTCGCGAACCCCGACGAGGAAATCGGCTCCCCGGTCAGCACGCCGGTCATTCGCGCCCTCGCCGCCGATCACGACGTCGCGCTCGTCCTCGAATCGGCGCGGGCCAACGGCGACATCGTGAGCGCGCGGAAGGGCAACCTGTCGTTGCGGGTCGTCGTGCACGGACGCGCGGCGCACGCCGGGGTCGAGCCCGAGAAGGGGCGCAACGCGATCCTCGAGGCCGCGCACAAGACGGTCGCGCTGCAGGCCCTGAACGGCCGGTGGCCGGGCGTGACGTGCAACGTCGGCGTGTTCCGTGGCGGGACGCGGCCCAACGTCGTGGCCGACGAGGCCATCCTGGAGGTGGACCTGCGGTCGCCGTCCCGTGCCGGCCTGGAGTCGGCGGAGGCGGCGGTCCACGAGATCGCGGCGATGCGCGTGGTCCCGGACACGACCTGTGACGTGATCGAGGCCGGCCGGCACTGGCCCATGGAGCGGCTGCCGGAGACGGGCGAGCTCGTGGACGCCGCGGTCGCGATCGCGAACGCCCTGGGCTTCGGGCTCCGCGACGCGTCGACAGGTGGCGCCTCGGACGCGAACACGACGGCCGGCGAGGGGGTGCCGTCGCTCGACGGGCTGGGCCCGATCGGCGGGCTCGATCACTCCCCGGCGGAATACATCGAGGTCGACTCGATCGTGGACCGGACGGCCCTCTTCGCGGGGCTGCTCGTCGCGCTCGGCGGCGATCAGCGCAGGAACGACCGCCCGCAGTTGTCGCAGACGGCGTAGACCGCGTGCTGCTCGCGCGCGTATCCCGCCACGTGCAGCCGGCCCACGGCGCCGTCTGCGGGGCACGCCCACACCCACCAGAGCTCGTCCGGTCCCGTCGGATCGAGGGGCGTGGCCTCGTTCGCGATCCGGTCGCCGAGGCCGTCGAAAGCCGTCGCCGCGCGCTCGACGGCCGCAGCCCGCTGCGCCCCGGTCTCGCGTGTGTACGGGTAGTTCTGGCCGATGTTCGAGCTCATGACCGGCTCCCATGCGGTGTCCATGACCCAGGTCGGCGTCGGGACCAATGAGACGGGACGGCCAGCCGCGGAGGTTGTGAGCGCGGCGCGACCGGCCGACCGAGAGTATAGCGAGGCGCCGTCGAGGCTCCGGGCGGGAGCATGACGCTACCAGGCTGCCGGCAGGCCCTCCGAGCGTGGGTCGGCCGTGGCCACGAAGGACGTCGGCCGGATGCGTCGCGTGGCCGGGACGCGCTCGTCGGACGGCTCAGCTCCGTGACGAACGCCGGCCTCGGGGCGGCCGTCGCCCGGGCCCCGTGCCTCGTCGTCGCCGCGTGCCCGGTAGACCAGCTCGATCGCGTGCTCGTGCCCGAACTCGCCCGACAGCCGCCGGGACCACACCACCTCGTGGCCCATCGCGGACAGCACGGCTCCGACCTCGGGCAGCATCCCGTCCTCGAGTCGCGAGAGCGTCAGCGGGGCGTAGTGGGCGTCGGCGTCGGCGGCGAAGCGGGGCGCAGCAACCGCGTCTGCGATGGAGCGCCGGCCGTCGACCACCGCCGACACGAACTGCGCGAACACCTGCGGCTGGATCTCCCCGCCCATCGAACCGTGCACGATCCACGGCCGTCCGTCACGGAAGAGCATCCCCGGCATGAGCGTGTGCATCGTCCGCTTCCCCGGCGCGAGCACGTTCGCGTGGTCCGGGTCGAGCGAGAAGAACGCGCCCCGGTTCTGGTACGCGATGCCGGTCTCGGGGTCCACGAGCCCCGACCCGAAGCCCATGTAGTTCGACTCGATCAGGCTGACCGCCGTCCCCTCGGCGTCCACCACCGCGAGGTAGATCGTTCCCCCGGCGGCGGGAGCGTCGACGGGCCGCAGCGGCAGGGCTCGCCGCGGGTCGATCCGTGCGGCGAGCCGGCCGGCGTAGCCGCGGTCGAGAAGGTGCTCGAGCGCGCCCGGCGCCATCGTCTCGAGGTCGCTGAGGTGCGCGTCTCGGTCGGCGATCGCGAGTCGCGCGGCCTCGAGCTGGAAGTGCACCCAGCGCGGATCGGAGATGCCGTGGGGACCGAACGCGGCGGGGTCGGGCGGGTCGAGCGCGTCGAGGACGTGCAGCAGCTCGAGGGCGACCGCGCCCGAGCTGTTCGGTGGGTGCGACGCCGCTTCGATCCCGCGGTACGCGCCGCGGATCGGGTCCGCCCAGGTGGAGGTGTGCGACGCGAAATCCTCGGGGCGAAGCAGCGATCCTCTGCTCTCGAGATAGCCCGCCCCGCGACGCCCGAGCTCGCCCTCGTACGCGACCGCCGGCCCCTCGGCGGCCAGGCGGCGGAGGGTCCGCTCGATCGCGGGCAGGCGCACGATCTCCCCCGTCCGCCAGGCACGGCGCTCGGGCCGGAAGACGCGCGCCCAATCGGAGTCCGCTCCGAACACCGTCGCGCCGCGCTCGACCGCGGCGGTCCAGGCGGGACTCGCCGGGAACGAGCCGGCCAGCTCGACGGCGGGCCCGAAGAGCGCTGGCCACGGGAGCCGCCCGTATCGTCGGTGGGCGTCGCCCCACGAGCGGATCGCCCCCGGCACGGTCACGGTCCACGGCCCGCGGATCGGCATCCGTTCGAGGCCGACGGCGCGGGCGGCGTCGAGCGTCGCAGCGGCCGCAGAACGGCCGCTGCCGTTCAGGGCGCGGAGGCCGTCGCGCTCCGTCCAGATCAGCCAGAACGCGTCGCCGCCCAGACCGCACATGAAGCTCGACACGACGGCGAGCGCGGCGTTCGTCGCGATCGCGGCGTCGACCGCGTTGCCCCCCGACTTGAGCGTCGCGAGACCCGCCTGCGAGGCGAGCGAGTGGGGGGACGTCACGACGCCGTGCGTGCCGCGCACTGAGATCGCCGGAACGAGCGTCGGGCGCAGGTCCGGCTCCGGGACCGCTGTCGTCATGCGGGAGATTGTCGTCCATGAACGAGACGGTGTGGGCCGGACGGTCGGCGGAGGCGACGGACCAGCGGTCCGGATGGCTCGCCGCCGCACCGCCGGCGCACCCCACGGGGCCGCTGCGGGGCCTTTCCCGTACAATCCCGGCGTTTCCACCACCCGGGAGTCTGCATGTTTGCCTCGCTCGTCGGTGCCTACCCCCGAACCCCGCTCCCCGGCCAGCCCTTCCGGTCGCGGTCGGCCCACGCGCGCCTCGAGCGCGGCGAGATCGACGAAGCCGCCTTCCGCGCCGTGCAGGACGAGCTCGTCCGCGAGGTGATGGCGGAGCAGCTCGACGCCGGACTGCAACTGCTGACCGACGGGCAGGTGCGCTGGGACGACCAGCAGACCGTGATCGCGAGCGGGCTCCGCGGGTTCGAGATCACCGGTTTGCTGCGGTACTTCGACACGAACACGTACTTCCGGCAGCCCCGCGCGGTCGAGGTGCCGCGCTGGGAGTCCTCGATCACGGTCACGGACTGGCTGTTCGCCCACGAGACGGCGGCCGCGCTGGCCGACGAGCGCGGCCTCGAGGCACCGCCCGTCAAGCAGTGCGTGGTGGGGCCGTACACGCTCGGGTGGCTGTCCGATCCGGGCGAGATCGGGCGGGAGCGGCTGGTGCTCGCGCTGGCCGAAGCGCTGAACGAGGAGCTCCATGCGCTGCGCGCGGCGGGGGCGCCCGTCATCCAGCTCGACGAGAACGCGCTGACGCTCATCGCGCCGGATGACGACGCCGAGCGCCGGCTGGCCGGCGACGCCCTGCGGCGCGTCATGCAGGGACTCGAGGACACGCACGTGTGCCTGTCGGTCACGATGGGTGACGCGGTCGGCGCGGGGCCGGACGTCCTGTTCGACGCTCCGTTCCGCAGCCACCTGTTCGACCTGATCGCAGGCCCGGACAACTGGGAGCTGATCGCGCAGGCCCCGCACGAGCGGGGGATCGTGTGCGGCGTGGCGAATGCGCGCAACACGATGCCGGACGACGAGTCGGCCATGATCCGCGCGGCGCACTACGCGGCGTCGACGCAGGCGCGGGGTCTCGAGCGTGTCGCACTTGCGCCGTCGACCAGCCTGGAGTACCTCCCGCGAGATCGCGCGAAGGCCAAGATCGAGGCGCTTGCCGAGGCCGCGCGCAAGGCGGCCATCACCGATCCCGAGGAGCTCGCGAGGCAGATGGATTCCCGCGCTGTCGACATCCGGAGCGCGGCCGTCGGCCGCCACGTGCCACCGTCCGAGGGGCCGGGCGGCCCCACCACGAGCGCTGCACCCGCGGCCGCCGCGGCGCAGGGGAGCGCGCGATGAGCAACGGGCTGTGGACCACGTCGGTGGGGTCATTCCCGAAGCCACCGGAGCTGATCCGGGCGCGGGCGGAGCATGCGGCCGGGCGCCTCGGCGACGAGGAGCTGCACGAGCTCGAGCGGCGCGCGACCGAGGACTGGATCCGCTTCCAGGAGGAGATCGGCGTCGACATCCTCGTCGACGGCGAGATGTACCGCGGCGACATGGCCACGTACTTCGCCGAGGAGATGACGGGGTTCGAGATCGGCGGTCTCGTGCGCAGCTACGGCAACCGGTACTACCGGAAGCCGATCGCCGTCGGCGCGGTCCGGCGGACACACCCGATCACGCTCGACGCGTGGAAGTTCGCGCAGTCGCTCACGGCCCGGCCGGTGAAGGGCATGCTCACGGGCCCGTACACGATCGCCGACTGGAGCTTCGACGAGCACTACGGCTCGCGCCGCGAGTTCGTGCTCGATCTCGCCCGCGCCATCCACGAAGAGGCGATGGACCTCGCCGCGGCCGGGGCGCAGTTCATCCAGGTCGACGAACCTGCGGCGTCGGCGCGCATGGACGAGCTGCCGCTGGTGGCCGAGGCCATGGCGATCGTGACCGACGGCCTGAACGCGCACGCGATCACGCACATCTGCTACGGCGACTTCATGCAGGCCTACCCGACCATGCTCGACATCCCCGTCGACCAGATCGACCTCGAGATGGCGAACTCGGGCTACGACCTGCTCGACCGGTTCCGGGACATCCCCTTCACGAAGGCGATCGGCCTGGGCGTGGTGGACGTGCACAGCCACCGGATCGAGTCGGTCGACGAGGCTGCCGACGGCATCCGCAGGGCGCTCGAGGTGCTCCCGCCGGAGCGCGTGTTCGTCGATCCCGACTGTGGGCTCAAGACCCGGACGGTCGAGGAGGCGAAGGACAAGCTGCGGGTGGTGGTCGAGGCCGCGCGCCGCGTCCGAGAGGAGCGCGGCATCGGCGATGTCCTGCCGGGCAGGGGTTCGACGCCGGGCCGCTCGCTCGGAGCGCCCCGTCCCGCCAGCGCCTGATCCCGTGCGGTCCGGGCCGACAGGGCCCCGGCGTGAGCCGGGGACGACGCCGGCAACGTTTGGCGCGTCCCGCCCGGCGACCCGATGGAGTTGATCTCCCGGTCCGTCGGGCCGCTCGGAACGAACGTCTACCTGCTCGGCGACTCTGCCTCTCGGGAGGCGGTCGCGATCGATACCGCGATCCCGAGCGCTGCGTGGATCGCCGAGCAGCTCGGGGTGCGCGGCTGGGCGCTGAAGCTCGTCGTGAGCACGCACCGGCACTGGGACCACGTCGGGGACAACGCGGCGGTCCAGGCGTCCACCGGCGCGCTCATTGCCTGTCACCCGCTCGACCGGCATGGACTCGAGGACCCGGCGCCGCTCTTCGCGCCGTTTCCGATCCCGCCGTCCGTGCCGGCCGTCGAGATCGTGGAGGGCGACGAGATCCGGTTCGGGCGGCAGCGCCTGCGCGTGCTGCACACGCCGGGGCATACGGAAGGCTCCGTCTGCCTGCTCGACGCCGGGGAGGGGCTCCTGTTCGCCGGCGACACGCTGTTCGCCGGCGGCTGGGGGCGGGTCGATCTGCCGGGCGGGTCTGCGGACGCGATGGCCGACTCGCTGGCGCGGCTCGCCTCGCTCGACGACGCGCTCCGCGTGCTTCCCGGGCACGGCGCGGAGACCACGATCGCACGGGAACGCAGGCTCCTGGAGTTCATGGCGCGGGAGCGACGGCTGCCGACCTGACGCGGCGAAGCGACGTGGCGTAACGATCCGCCGATGCAATGCGAAGCGGCCGCTCCGACGTTTGACGGTCCCTGCCCCCACGCGTACGCTCGCGGCCCGGATCTGCCAGTCGTCCCCTGGAGGCAGCGTGGATCGTCTCCCGCACCACCCAGGCCGTCGGCCCCGCGGACGGGAGCCGGTGGCCTCGTTCACCGTCACCGGGCTCGTGTCCGCCCGCGTCCTCGACGCCGATCTCGCATCGCCCCTCTGGCTCACGCTCGAGGGCAACGTGCCGTTGTTCGTCGCGGGATCGCCCGCGCTCGCGGCCGGGTCCCCCGGCGCCCCGCGGGCCTTCCTCGAGACCTTCCTGGACTTGCTGCCCCCGACCGTCGCGCGCCTCGACCTGGACGGACCCCGCGAAACTCTTTCGTGGCTCGGTGACGTTGCGCCGCCCCCGCAGCGGCTCGCGCCGCCCGAAACCACGTTCCTGGTCGCCGGCGAGCTCGGGCGGGATGAGGAAGCCGGCATGTCCGGCCCGGCCACCCCGAACGCGCTGCACGCGCTGCTCGCGCGGCGGTCGAGGTCCACGACCGGAGGTCACGCGTGAGCCAGGAGCCACTGACGGCCGGCGTTCCCCGGCCCGCGACGCTCGGCCAGCTGCGGGCATCCGGCTACCGGCCGCGCACCGTGAAGCAGGAGATGCGTGCGAATCTCGTCGCGGCCCTGGCGTCCGGCGGCCGGCTGTTCCCCGGCATCGTCGGCTACGAGGAGACCGTCGTCCCGGCCGTCGAGAACGCGATCCTCGCCGGGCAGGACCTCGTGTTCCTGGGCGAACGCGGGCAGGGCAAGACGCGGATGGCCCGCCTCCTGGTCGGTCTGCTCGACGAGGCGATCCCCGTCGTCGCCGGTGCCGAGCTGCGCGACGATCCGCTCGCGCCGTTCAGCACCCAGGGGCGCGCGATCGTCGAGGCCCAGGGGGACGACACGCCGCTCGAGTGGCTCCCGCGCGACCGCCGCTACGGCGAGAAGCTGGCCACGCCCGACATCACGATCGCGGACCTCATCGGCGAGGTGGACCCCATCAAGGTGGCCGAGGGTCGCTACCTCTCGGACGAGACCACGATCCATTTCGGGCTCATCCCGCGCACGAACCGGGGGATCTTCGCGATCAACGAGCTGCCCGACCTCGCGGAACGGATCCAGGTGGGGCTCCTCAACATCCTCGAGGAGCGCGACGTCCAGGTTCGCGGCTACACGCTGCGGCTCCCGCTCGACCTGTTCGTCGTGGCGAGCGCGAACCCGGAGGACTATACGAGCCGCGGGCGGATCATCACGCCGCTCAAGGACCGGCTGGGCTCGCAGATCCGGACTCACTACCCCCGCACGCTCGAGCACGAGATCTCGATCATGCGGCAGGAGCGGATGCGGTTCGAGGACGTCCCCGGCGGGCCGCACCTCGAGGAGCCGCCGTACATGCTCGAGGTCGTCGCCGAGCTCTCGCACCTCGCGCGCCGCACGCCTGAGGTCAGCCAGCGGTCCGGCGTCAGCGTCCGGGTCAGCACCGCCAATCTCGAGACGCTCCTCGCGAACGCGTACCGCCGGGCGGTCCGGCTCGGCGAGGGCACGGCGTCGCCGCGCATCAGCGACCTCGTCGCGCTGCTGCCGTCCACGACCGGCAAGATCGAGCTCGAGACGATCGGGGACAACATCCCGGAGGAGCGCATCGTCGAGCGACTCGTCAACCGGTCCGTCCTCGCTGTGTTCGGGCGGCGCCTGGCCGGCGACGCGATCGACGATGTCGTCTCCGCCTTCGAGGGCGGCCTCACGGTCGAGACGGGCGAGCTCGTGCCGTCGCGGGAGTACGTCCGGTGGGCACGCGAGGTCCCGGGGCTCGGCGCGGCCGTCGCGCGGCTCGGGGCAGGGGAGTCACCCGCGTCGATCGCCTCGGCGGTCGAGTTCGTGCTCGAGGGGCTGCACCTGCAGCGCCGGCTGAACAAGGAGCGGCGAACGGCCGTCGGTGGCGGAGGGACGTACCGCCGATGACGGGCGCGACGCTGGCGGCCCGATCGCCCGTGGGTCGCACCGCGGCCCGCGGGCGCGTCCCGGCCTCCGACCGATGACCGGCGACCTGTTCGATCCCACCGACTGGCGCGCGGCGCCCGGCGAGCTCGCGGGCCGGGGCAGGGCGCGCTACGGCCGCTGGGACGGGACGCAGCGGTTCGACGCGATCGACGCGGACGAGCTGCTCGACACCTTGTCGGAGGACGTGCTGGCCGACGGTGACGTCGACGACGCGATGCGGCGCGCACTCGACGAGGGTATCCGCGGACGAGACGGGGAGCCGCGCATCCCCGGACTGCAGGAGCTGTTGCGACGGCTTGCGGAGCGGCGGCGCGAGATGCTCAAGCGCCATGGGCTCGACGATGTCCTGGGCGACCTTCGGCGTCAGCTCGACGAGATCGTCGACACGGAGCGCGAAGGCATCGCCCGGCGGCTGCAGGCCGCCGACGGCGCGCAGGACCGGGAGGCGTCGGCGAGTGACGAGCAGAGCGCCGATGACGAGCAGGGTGCCGATGACGAGCAGGGTGCCGAAGAGGGCCGGGGCCAGCCGCCCGCGCGCCCGGGCGGGGACGGCGGGATTCCGAGCGCGTCGGAGCCGGACGACGGTGCGAGCGGAGACGACGGAGATGCCATGCGCCGGATGCTGCGCCAGATGGCCCAGCGGAGGCAGGCCACGCTCGACGCGCTGCCGGACGGCGTCGGGGACCGCATCCGTGCGCTCGAGGAGTACGAGTTCCTCGAGCCGGCCGCCCGTGACGCGTTCCAGGCGCTGCTCGAGCGGCTGCGCGGTCGCATGCTCGACTCGACGTTCCAGGGGCTGGCCGATCGGCTGCGCTCGACGAAACCGGAGGACCTGCAGGCGACGCGTGAGATGGTGCGTGACCTCGAGCACCTGCTCCAGGAGCGGCTCGAGGGTGGCGATCCGGATGCGAGCGAGTTCCTGTCGAAGTACGGCCACCTGTTCCCCGGCGCGCAGAACCTCGACGACATCGTGGACCAGCTGGCCGAGCGGATGGCCGCGATGCAGTCGCTCCTGCGGTCGATGACGGCGGAACAGCGCCAGGAGCTCGGGTCGGTGATGGATGCGCTGCTGCGGGACGACCGGCTCCGCTACGACCTCGCGCGCCTGGCCGGGATGCTCGATCGGCTGCTGCCGGACGGTCTCGGCAAGCGGTTCCCGTTCCGCGGCGACGAGGAGCTGGGCCTCGAGCAGGCCCTCGACGAGATCGGCACGCTGCAGCGGCTCGACCGCCTGGGCGAGCAGCTGGCCGGAGCGGACGACCCGCCCGCGCTGGCCGACGTCGACCCGTCCGAGGTGGCGCGTCTGCTCGGCCAGGAGTCGGCAGACGACCTCGCGGCGCTCCAGCGAGCCGCGACAGCGCTCGCGGAGGCCGGCTACGCGACGTGGAACGGCGATCACCTCGAGCTCACGCCGAGGGGCCAGCGACGAATCGGTCAGAAGGTGCTCGACGAGGTGTTCGGGCGTCTCGGGCGCGACGCGTTCGGGGGGCACCGGCTGACCCGGAGCGGCGGGATCGGCGAGCGGACCGGGATGTCGTCGGCGTACGAGTTCGGGCGCCCGTTCGACCTGGACCTCCGTGCGACGCTCGACCGCGCGGTGGCGCGCGAGGTCTCGCGGCGCGGCAGACGCGCCGCGGTCAGCCTGGAGCCGGGCGACTTCCAGGTCCATGACGCGGAGACGTCGACGTCTGCCTCGACCGTGCTCCTGCTCGACATGAGCCGCTCGATGCTCCTGCGCGGCTGCTTCCTGGCCGCGAAGAAGGTCGCGATCGCGCTCGACACGCTGATCCGTACCCGCTACCCGCGCGACACCCTGCACGTCGTCGGGTTCGCGTACGTGGCCCGGGAGATTCCGCCCGGGACGCTCGCGACGCTCTCGTGGCAAGGGCACGAGTACGGCACGAACCTCCAGCACGCCCTGCTGCTCGCGCGCCGCCTCCTGGCGCGCGACGCGGCGACGAACCGCTCGATCATCGTGATCACCGACGGCGAGCCGACCGCGCACATCGAGGACGAGCGGGTCGAGTTCAACTATCCGCCCACGCGGCGCACGATCGAGGAGACGCTTCGCGAGGTGGGGCGCTGCACGCGCGACGGGATCACGATCAACACGTTCATGCTCGAGCGCTCGCGAGCGCTCGGCGAGTTCATCGACCGCGTGAGCCGGATGAACCGCGGGCGCGCGTTCTACGCGAGCCCGGAGCGGCTCGAGGAGTTCGTGCTGGTCGACTACCTTGACCGGCGCACGCGGCGCGTCGCCTGAGGTCGCGGCCCGGACGCGGCGTGCGGCGGGCGTGGGGGTTGTGCGGGCCGCGAGGGCCTGATCGACGAACGACAGGCGTGGGGCGCGACGAGTGGCCCTCGGCGCGAGAGAGCCGCGCGGTAGGATTCCGCGCGTAGCAAACGAACGCGACGCACGTCGCCCCACCACCGGCGCCCCGCCATCGGAGGACCCAATGCCTCAGCCCACTGTCGCCGGCTCGCCGGCTCAGCTGACGGACCTGCTGCGCGGCATCATCCATGTCGAGGGAGATCGCCTCGTCGTCGACGACGAGACCGCGCTCCGCGACCGCGGCATCCGCGACCTTGCGTGGACGGCGGCGTTCGGCCAGGACGAGCCGACCGTCGAGGCGGCGCGGTGGATCGTGTGGGAGGCCTCGCAGGCGCTCGGAATCCGCTCGGCGAGCATCCACGCGCTGTACATGGCGCGCGGCCGCGGTGAGCTCAGCGGCTTCACGGTGCCGGCCATGAACCTGCGCACGCAGGTCTTCGACATGGCGCGGACCGTGTACGAGGTCGCGCAGCGGCACGACGTCGGGCCGCTCATCCTCGAGCTGGCCCGGAGCGAGCAGGAGTACACGTACCAGCGGCCGGGCGAGTACATCACGAGCTGCCTCGCCGGCGCGATCGCGGCGGGCTGGCGGGGCCCGGTGTTCGTCCAGGGTGACCACTACCAGTTCAACGCGAAGAAATACGCAGCCGACGCCGAGTCGGTCACCGCGGCCCTGCGGAAGGCGATCCGCGAGGCGCTGGCCGCGGGCTACGGGAACATCGACATCGACAGCTCCACCCTCGTCGACCTGTCCCTCGGGAGCGCCGACGAGCAGCAGCGCACGAACTACACGCGGGCGGCGGAGCTCGCGGCGCTCATCCGCGAGATCGAGCCGCAGGGGTTGACCGTCAGCATCGGCGGCGAGATCGGCGAGGTTGGCAAGCAGAACTCGACCGAGCCCGAGGTGCGCGCGTACCTCGACGGGTTCGGGCGCGAGTTCTCGGCGCGCGGCGCGGCCGGGAAGCCGGGCCTCTCGAAGCTGAGCATCCAGACGGGCACGAGCCATGGGGGCGTCCCGCTTCCCGGGGGCGGCGTCGCGCACGTCAAGGTCGACTTCGACACGATCAGGCGCCTGTCGGCGGTGTGCCGCGAGTACGGCCTCGCCGGCGCGGTGCAGCACGGCGCGTCGACGCTGCCCGACGAGCTGTTCCACCGCTTCCCCGAGGTCGACACGGCCGAGATCCACCTGGCGACCGGCTTCCAGAACACCCTCTACGACCACCCCGCGACGCCGAAGGCGCTGCTCGACGAGGTCGAGGTCTGGGTGCACGCGAACGCGGCGGACGAGCGCAGGGAAGGCGAGACCGAGCAGCAGTTCGTCTACAAGACCCGCAAGAAGGCGCTGGGCCCGCTCAAGCGTCGCCTGTGGGAGCTCGAGACCAAGGACGAGATCCTCGCGACGCAGGCCGACAAGCTCGAACTGCTGTACCACGAGCTGCGCGTCAATGGCACGCGCGACCTGCTCGAGCGCTATGTCGACGCGCCCGAGCGGCATCGCCCGGTCCCCGAGGCCCTCAAGGCGTCGACGGCGGCCTGACGCCGAGCCTCAGCGCAGGCAATCTGTCGTCGGTCGATTCCGGCGCGACGCGTCGGTCCCGCTCGTGGCGTCCCGTCACGCGCAGGCTGCGGCCCTCGCCTGCGTCTGGGTCCCGACCGTGGAGTCGATCCCGTCGGGTGTCGCGACGAGCGGCGGGATGAGCCGCACGATCT
>JAJYGH010000090.1 GCA_021785175.1 Chloroflexota bacterium
CCGCCATCAGGGAGCGGGCGAGGCGGTCAGCCTCCCAAGCGCCTCGAGCGCCTGCTGCACGAGCTGCATCTCCTGCCCGTAGCCGACGTAGTCGCCCTTCGCCTCGTCGGCCCTGGCGGCCGCGAAGTGCTGGTTGATGAACTGGATGAGGCCGGCGGTATCGGTCGGCAGGCCGCCCGGGGAGGCCGACGATCCCGGTCCGGCCGAAGCGCCCGGAACCGCCGACGAGCCGGGAGCCGGCGAGGAGCCCGGCTCGGTGCCGGGAGACGTGCCGGAGCCGGCGCCGCCCGTCGAGACCGTCTGCCCCCCGGTGCCGATCCCGCTCACGACCGAGGCGATCGCCTGCTGCAGCGTGTTGCCCCACCCGACCGTCTGCTCGGAGGCGACCACCACCTTCGTCAGCTGCGGGAAGGCGGAGGCCGTCGACTGCAGGTAGATCGGCTCCAGGTAGACGAACGACGACCCGACCGGCAGCACGAGCATGCTGCCGCGGATCACCCGCGAGCCGCTCGCGTTCCACAGGCTGATCTGCGCGCTGATGACCGGATCCTGGTCGATGCGCGCCTCGATCTGGGTCGGGCCCTGGATCGTCGAGCTCGACGGCAGCTCGTAGACGATGACCTGACCTCGTCCGGTCCCGTCGTTGCGCGCAGCCACCCACGCGATCATGTTCGGACGGGACGCGGCGACCATCGGCTGCACGAGCACGAACTCGGGGGCGCTCTCGCCGGGGAGCCGGATCTCGACGTAGTACGCCTGCGGCGGCAGGACGTTCGTGCCCGCCGTCGTGACCGACGGCACCATCCACAGGTTGTCGCCCTTGTAGAAGCTGGAGACGTCGGTGACGTGGTACGCCGCGTACATCTGCGTCTGCGCGTTGAACATCGACTCCGGCGTGCGCAGGTGCGCCTGCAGGCCGGCGGGCATCGCGGACAGCGGCTCGAACATGCCGGGGAAGACGCCCTCCCAGGCCTTGATCAGCGGATCGGACGGATCGGCCACGTAGAAGTGGACCGTCCCGTCGTACGCGTCCATCGTGATCTTGACGCTGTTGCGGATGTAGTCGTACGTCGCTCCGAGGCTCGAGTCGCTGTACGCCGTCGCGTCGGGGAGCGCGGCGGTGATCGTGTAGGCGTCCTGGACGTACACGAGATGCCCGTTCGGGGCGATCACGAGGTACGGATCCCCGTCGAGCGAGAGGAAGGGGGCGAGCGTCGAGATCCGGTCGGTGAGGCTCCGGTGGAGCAGGAGCCGCGTCCGCGCCGTGACCTGGCTGCTGATCGCGAGGTTCACGTCGCTGAGGCTCCACGCCCAGAACAGGCGCTCCGGGATCGAGCCCACGGAGAGCCCGGCGGTGCCCGCGTACCGCGTCTCGACGTCGCTGCCGTTGCCCGTGCTCGAGGGGTAGTCGAACTCCGCGCTCCTCGCGTCGACGAGCACCCAGCTCGACGGCCGCTGCCCGAAGTAGATGCGCGGTTGCGTGACCACGGGCGCGCCGGGCGCCGAGGTCACCGGGAGGTTCTCGATGATGAGGTGCGGCAGGCCGTTCGAGTCGACCCCGTTGGCCGGCACCATCGCGAGGCCGTACCCGTGGGTGTACAGCACGCGCTTCGCGACCCACGACGCCGCCGGCTGGCTCTTGTTCAGCGCCATCTCGCGGGCCGACAGCAGGACCTCGGTCGGGTTCCCGTTGATGACGTACCGGTCGATGTTGACGGACGTGAACGTGTAGTACTGGCGGACGGTCTGGAGCTGGTCGAGGGTCGCGGCGAGCGGCCTCGGATCCCACAGCCGCGCGTTGTTGAACGTCGCCTGGTCGTTGCTGACCTCGGCGGCGGTCAGGCCCGAACGCAGCTGATCGGGCTGCACGGTCCACGAGTTGAGCGCGAACCCGAGCCGCGTCATCTGGATGTTGTGGCCGATGCTCGAAGCCTCGGCAACATTCTGGCTCGGCCCCACGACGAAGCGCTGGTAGGCGGCCGGGAGCACCGCGCCGGCGACGAGGAGCGCGAGGTAGATCGTGCCGCCTCCGAGGGCGACGCGGCGCGCGAGCCGGCGGTTTCGGACCACCGCGAGCACGATGACGGCGATCGCCGCGAGCACGGTGGCGACCGTCGTGACCACCGCGAGCGGCAGGCGGATCGCGGCATCGGTCGCGCCGATGCCGGTGACGAACCCGTTGGTCGCGTACGAAAGGTCGTACCGCCCCAGCCACTGCATGACGGCGACGGCGAGCAGGAGCAGCGCGAGCAGCGCGGCGACGTGGAGCACCGGGCCGCGACGCGTGATGTCGGCACCGCGCACGGCCGCGATCCCGTACGCGACGCCGCCGAGGACGAGCATCGCGAGGAGTCCGGCAGCCGCGACGTTCGCGACGAGGTGCAGCACCGGCAGCGTGAAGATCCACCAGCCGAGGTCGAGCCCGAAGACCGGATCCGTTGCGGGCGCGCCGCTCGTCACGAACGGGACGCGATGGAACCAGAGCGCGATCGTCTGCCAGGCCGCGGTGAGCGCGATGCCGGCGAGGAGCGCGAGCGCAAGCGAGACGACGATCATCAGGCCGCGCAGCCGCAGGCGGGGGAGGTTGGCCGCCGCCACGAGCCAGGCCTCGCCCCGCGCTTCCCCGGAACGACTGCGGCCGTTCGTCGCGACCTCGACGTCGCTCGGGTCGCCCGCCAGGCGCCATGCGAGCGCGAGGTTGCCGAGCAGCACGATCGCGCCGGCCACCAGGCCGACAACGAACAGCCCGGCCTGGTACCCGAACTGGCTCGTCCACGTGCTGGCGAACCCGACGCTCCGGAACCAGAGATAGCCGGCGAGCGCCGCCGTGGTCGCGTTGACCAGGAGCCAGGCGGCGACGATGACGGCGACGACGATCAGGATCCGTCCGCCGGCGTGGACGACCCGGGATCGTCGCGAGCGCTGCCCGCGGCGCGCGAGGGCGCCCTGGCCCTTTGCGACGAGCCAGTCACCGAGACCCTCGAAACGCGAATCGTCAGGCGGTCGAGTTTGTGCCATGCCGGGCCGCTGCGCTCCTTCTGCGGGATCGTTGAACCGGCGTGCGTGCTCCGGCCCCCGGTGCGCAGTCACCCGTCGCACGCGCCTCTATCGTGCATGCTACCGTTCCGCTGCCAATGACGACTCCCGTCCGAGTGGTCCGCGGCGCCCGCACCGACGCTGGCGCCCGCCCCCCCGGCTTTCGAGACCTGTTCCTCCAGCTCGAGTACGTCCGCCTCGTGCGGCGTGGCGTGCAGGACCTGCGGACGCGTGGCCGGCTGCTCCAGTACCTCGTCGGGACGGACCTGAAGCGGACGCACGCCGACACCGTGATGGGGCAGGTCTGGTGGCTCATCGACCCCTTCTTCTCGATGGCCATCTACGCGATCCTCGTCACGGTCGTGTTCCAGCGGAGCATCCCCGACGCGCCGCTGTTCCTGTTCGCGGCGATCCTGCCGTGGCAGTGGTTCCAGACCTCGCTGATCGACGCGACGACGTCGGTGACGGCCCGTGGGAACCTCATTCGCCAGATCCAGTTCCCCAAGCTCGTGCTGCCCGCCGCTTCCACCATTGCCGGCACGATCACGTTCGGGTTCGGGCTGCTCTCGCTGGCCGTGCTGTACCTCGTCTATCCGTCGCGCCTGAGCCCGTGGCTGCTGGCGCTGCCTGTCATCGCGGTCGTCCAGTACGTGTTCACGCTCGCCCTGGCGGTGCTGTTTTCCGGGATCAACGCCTTCTACCGCGACGTCCAGAACCTGCTCCGGCACGTGGTCCGGATCTGGTTCTACGCATCGCCCGCGATCTACTCGGTCGCGGCGCTCAAGGGCAGCGTGTTCGGCATCGCGCTCGCGCTCAACCCGTTCACCTATCTCCTCACCTCGTACCGGAACGTCGCGTACTACGGGCAGGCGCCCGACTGGGTCGGCCTGGCCTCCGTCCTGCTCATCTCCGTCGTCCTCCTGGGGTTCTCGATCTGGGTGTTCAAGCGGATCGAGACGGGCTTCGCGAAGATCCTCTAGATGCCGCACGCCACCTACGCCATCGACGTCGAGGAACTCGGGATCCGGTACAACCTGCACCTCACGCGGCGGACGACCATCAAGGGGTCGCTCGCCGAGTGGGTCGGCAGGCGCCAGCGCGACGAGCACTTCTTCTGGGCGCTCCGGCACATCTCGTTCCGGATCGCGCACGGCGAGTCGATCGGGGTCCTGGGCCCGAACGGCGCCGGCAAGAGCACGCTGCTGCTCGCGCTCGCGGGGATCCTCGCGCCCGACGAGGGATCGGTGCGGATCCACGGCCGCGTGTCGTCGCTGCTCACGCTCGGCGCCGGGTTCGAGATGGAGGTATCCGGCCGCGAGAACATCGCGCTGCTCGGCGCGTTCATGGGCATCCGGCACCGCGTCATGCAGGAGCTCACGCCGTCGATCATCGAGTTCGCCGACATCGGGCCGTTCATCGACGCGCCGGTTCGGACGTACTCGTCGGGCATGCGGGCCAGGCTCGGGTTCTCGATCGCGACCGCGATCGCGCCCGACATCCTGCTGCTCGACGAGGTGCTCGGCACGGGCGACGAGGAGTTCCGGGCGCGGAGCCAGGCGCGGATCCACGACCTCGTCGAGCGGGCACGCGCGATCGTGCTGGTCACGCACGACCTCAACAGCGTGGCGGAGTACTGCAGCCGCTCGCTTCTCATGGAGAAGGGCCGCGTGCTGTTCGAGGGCCCGACGCCCGAGACCGTCGAGTTCTACAAGGACCGCATCCGGAAGCGGAAGGCGCAGATCGCCGAACAGGAGGCGGCACGCGCCGCGGCCGGCCTGCCGCAGCCCGTGGCGCTCGACGAGCTCCCCGGCGAGCCGGCGTCCCGGCAGGTCGAGCCGCCGCAGCCGGGCACCCTCGAAAGCCTGGCGTCGCCCGGGCAGTCGGGGTGACGCGGTCCGGGCTCCCGCGGCCCCGTCGGGTCCTCGTCGTCACGCACTCGTACTACGAAGAGGATCCGCGCGTCCGCCGGCAGGCCGAGGCGCTCGCGGATGCGGGCCTCGCGGTCGACGTGCTCGCGCTGCGCAAGCCGGGATCGCCGGCGCGCGAGCGGCTCGAGGGGGTCGAGGTTCATCGGCTGCCGGTCCAGCGGCACCAGGGCGCCGGAATCGGGACCTACCTCGCGGAGTACGCCGAATTCTTCGGGCACGTCGCGGTGGCCGCGGTTCACCTGCACGCCCGGGGCCGCTACGCGGTGGCGCAGGTCGCCACGCTGCCGGACCCGCTCGTGTTCGCGCTCGTGCCGCTCCGGCTCGACGGGGTGCCCGTCGTGCTCGACCTGCACGAAGCGATGCCCGAGTTCTTTCGCAGTCGGTTCCCCGCCGCGTCCCGCCCGCTCGTGCGGGGCGGGCTGCTGGCGGCGGAGCGGGCCTCGATCGCGTTCGCCTCGCGGGTTCTGACGGTCAACGACGCGCTGAAGGACCGTCTCGTCGGGCTCGGCGTCCCGGCCGACCGGATCGCCGTCGTCCTGAACAGCCCGCGCTCGGATCGCTTCGACCCGAGCAAACACCCGGTCCGCGCGTTCATGGCCGACGGATGCCTGCGCCTCGTGTACGCCGGCGCGCTGACGCCGCTGTACCAGCTCGACGTGGTCGTGGACGCCCTGGGCCGACTGGCCGGCGGGATCGACGGGCAGGCGCTCGACGCGACGCTCGACCTGTACGGACGGGGCGACGCGGAGCCGCCGCTGCGGGCGCGTGCGGCGGCGCTGGGGATCGCGGACCGCGTGACGTTCCACGGCCGGATCCCCGTCGAGGAGGTCGCGGCGGCGATCGCGGCGGCCGACATCGGGCTCGCGCCCACGCGGCGCGACGCTTTCACCGACTTCAGCCTCTCGACGAAGATCTTCGAGTACGCGGCGATGGGCAAGCCGGTGATCGCGTCGCGGCTGCCGACGGTCGAGCGGTACTTCGGCGACGCGCTGTGCTACTTCGAGCCGGGAGACGCGGCGTCGCTGGCGGAGGCCATCCGGCGCGTGGCGGACGGCGCCGCGTTTCGCGACGATCTCGTCGCGTCCGCGGGGGCGCGGGTCCGGGAACTCTCGTGGGAGCGCGAGGCGGCGCGGTACGTCGCCCTCATCGAGGGCCTCGCGCAGCGCTGACCAGCCGGGCCGGCCCGGCCGCGCCTGCCGCCGTGGGATCGCTCGCCGCGATGCCGTGGACACCCGCCCAGTCTGGAGGCGGGGCAGCGACGTTCCCGGTCGATGTCGGCCGCGGTCGCCCGGTCGCGTCCCGTCTCAGTCGCGTGCCGGGTTGCCCGCCGATCCGCGCGTCTGCGCCGCCCAGCGGTCGGCAAGCCAGCGTGTTCCGCCGGGGGCGAGGCGCGCGAGCCCCGAGTCGAGCGCGGTTGCCGCGGCGAGCACGTCGTACCCGTCGATGCAGAGCAGGTCGCGCAGGCCGTCGGCATCCTCGCTCCGCGCCGGCCGTCGCGCGACCTCCGCCACGTGCCGGCGCGCGGTCTCGAGCCGGTAGCGCGGCCGGTCGGCCTGGACAGCCGCGATCCTTGCCGACGCATGCGGGTCGCGTGTCCGCCGCGCGATGCGGCCCAGCAGGCCCTTCGCCGGCACGGGGCGGGCGGCGGCAACCGCTGCGCGATGGTCCGCGTCGAGATCGACGGCCACGACGGTGCCGATCCCCGCCGGCAGGGGTTGATCGCCCGGATCCTCGACGGTGACGAGCGTCAGCCCGGCGAGGAGTTCGACCGGCAGCGCGCCCAGCTGCCGCGCGGCCTGGACGCGGTTGAACCCGACGATGACCGGAAGCGGATGAGGCCGCAGCTGTTCCTTGCCGGCACCCCCGCCGGCGCCCTGGCCTGCTTGCGCGCGTGGCTCGCCGCTCGCGATCCCGCTCGCCGGCGGCCCGCTCACCCGGGCCGCGCCAGCCACCCTGCCAGCCACCCCGCTCGCCGCGATCTCCTCGTAGATTGCGAGCAGCTGATCCGCGACCGCACTGGCACCGAACCGCGCCTCCGCGTCGGCGTGCATCGAGGCCGCGTCGAACGTCGGCCGCCGGGCCAGCGTCCGGAGGATCGCGTCCGCCATGGCGGCCGGATCGTCGACGCCGACGAGCATCCCGCGAGTCGTCGTGTCGGGACCGAGGATCCCGTCGGCCCCGCCCGACTTCGTCGCGACGACCGGCAGGCCGGACGCAAGCGCCTCGACCAGGACGACGCCGAACGTCTCGCGCCGGCTGGCATGGACGAACACGTCGGCGCGCGCCATCGCCGCGGCCACGCCGCTTCGGTCCGCGGGAGGTTCGAATGACACGGCGTCGGCCACGTCCAGCTCGACCGCGCGCGCGTGCCAGCGCGCCTCGTCGGCGTCCGTGGGCGACCGCCCGATCAGCCGGAGCGAGAGGTCCGGCCGCTCCCGCCGGGCGAGCGCGAACGCCTCGAGCAGGGTGGCGATCCCCTTGCCGGCCTTCCGCGTCCCGACGTACAGGAGTTCCCCGGGCCGCCGTTCGCCGTGCGCTCCGGGCGCGAAGCGCTCGACGGGCACCGCGTTCGGTACGACGACCAGGCGCTCGTCGAGCAGTCCGGCCACGTCGCGGAGCCCCGCCCGCAGCTCCGCCGCCAGCGCCTCCGACACGACGACGACCTTCGCCGCCTGCCGTACCGACGCGGCGTACCGGCGCCGGACGTCGGGGTCCCCGAGCAGTTCGGCGGTCCGGGACGAGTGCTCGGTGATGAGGAACGGGACCCCGAGCGATCGCGCCACGGCCGCGGCGAGCACGCCGTCGGGGAAGCCGGTGTGGGCGTGCACGAGGTCGAACGGAGGCGACCCGCCGGAGCGTGCCGCGAGCCCCTCGATGAACGGCACGATCGCCGCGAGATGGTCGTCGGCCTCGCGCGTGGGCGTGTCCTCGGGGCCGGTCGGGACGGGCAGCCGCGCGACCGGGACGCTCACGAGGTGGGGCCACGTGCCGGTGACGGCGGGCGTGCCCCCGAGCGTGAGGGCGTCAGAGCGCTCGTGCACGGCCGTTGCAGCTCGGCCCGCCACCGCCTCCCGTTCGGACTCGCGGCGCTCCGCGACGCGGTTCAGCCGCACGAACTCGAACGACGCGACGGTCGCCTCGATCCGGCCCGTCGCGACGAGGGCGTCGACCTGGTCCGCGACGAACGAGCCGCGCACGGGATCGTCGATGGCGGGGTACCAGCGCGCGATGACGAGGGTGCGGATCGGAGACATCCGGCGGAGTCTACGGCGATGGCCGTGCAGCGCCTCTCGCCGTACACGGCCGCGGCATGCGTCCCGTGCATCGTCCTGCACCGAGGCGCTCGTCTCCGGTAGGGCGGCGACCTCCGGCGTCACCACTGTTCCGCCGGCTCGACCCGAAGACGACCGGACCCCATCGCGGTCGCCACTACACTGGCACCGATGACCGACAGGCGCCGCGCGATCGTGCTGGTGCACAACCCCGTCGCGCCCTATTCCCGCGCGCTCCGGATCGCCCGCTCGCTCGAAGCCGAGGGCTGGGAGGTCCTGATCGCGGGGACCGCGCGAGACGACCTTGCGGACGACGACCGCGACGGGACGATCCGGATCGTCCGCGCCCGACCTGCCGGTCCGCTCGCGCCGTTCGTGCACGAAGCGGGCTCGGGCGCGCGCTCCCGGCTGGTGTCGGGCACGGACGACGTGCTCGCGCGCGCCGGACGCCTCGCGGCTCGGGCAACCGGTGTCCCGCTCCTGTCGCGGGCGCGCACCCCGACCCCGCGTCGCGTGCTCGGGGTCGCCCGCTGGCCGCTCCCGGCCCGCGCCTGGGCCGAGGGCCTGCGCCGCAGGCTCCCGCCTGCCGATCTGTACCACGCGTGCGGGGTGGGTGCGCTCGTCGCGGCACAGACGCTGGCTCGCGACGCACGCCGGCAGGGCCGCGCGGGGCGGGTCGTGTACGACGTGATCGACATCTTTCTCGACGGGAACGCGTACGCGACGATGCCGGCCCCGCTCCGGCGCTTCTACGCGCGCCGCGAGATCGCGCTCGTCCGGCGCTCCGACGCCATCGTGACCGTGAACGAGGCCATCGCGGCCGAGCTTCGCAGGCGCTGGCGGCTCCCGGCCGAGCCGGTCGCAGTCCGCAACTGCCCGCCCTGGCAGCCGCCGCTCGAAGCGCGGCCGCAGGAGCTGCGCACCGCCGCCGGCCTGCCGCCGTCCATCCGCATCGTGCTGTTCCTCGGCATCCTCGGGGCTGACCGGGGCCTCCTCGAATCGGGCGAAGCCGTGCTGCGGGTACCCGACGCCGCGTTCGTCGCGATGGGCTTCGGGCCGTGGTCCGAGCGGCTCCGGGCGCTCGACCGCGACGCCGCGCATGCCGGCCGCCACGTCACGCTCCCGCCGGTCCATCCCGATGACGTGCCGCGCTGGGCCGCCGGCGCCGACGCCGTGCTCATCGCCGTGCCCGGCGACTCGCTGAACCAGCGGCTGTCGACACCGAACAAGTTCTGGGAGGGGCTGACTGCGGGGGTGCCGCTGGTGGTGGGCCGCGACCTCCGGGTGATGCGCGCGATCGTGGAGGCGCACGATCTCGGGGCGATCGCGGACCCCGCCGACCCGGACGATCTCGCGCGCGCGCTGGCGGCCGTGCTCGACGCACCACCGGACGCCAGGGCCGCACGCAGGGAGCGCGCGCTCGCTCTGTACCGTGACACGTACCGCTGGGACGTCCAGGTCCGGCCGCTGCTCGAGCAGGCCGCGCGTCTCGTCCCCGTCGGGTCGCGGTGATAGGGTGGGGTGTCTCGGGCGGCGGACGCCGCGGCGCGGTGACGGGGGCGTCCGGTGCCAGCGACCCGACACGACGCACCGCGGGCCCGATGACCGCAGACCCGATGACGCCAGGCCCGATGACCCGGGACCCGATGAGAGCGACGAGGAGCTGTGCCGGCGGATGATCGACCCGATCCTGGAAGAAGCAGAATCGCGGCACGGGCTCCGCGTCGGAGACGGCCTGCAGATCGTCTCCGCGTCGATGCTCGCCCGCCGCGCGTTCGACCCATCGTGGCCCGTGCTCGTGCTGTCCGGCGGCGTGACGGCGGCGGGAGCGGCGACCGACGAGACGCCCTCTGCGACGGCCGGCCCGGCCACGGACGACGCCGCCGAACCGGCAGCCGACGGAGGCCGGGCGTTCGCCCCCGCCGTCCTGCCCGGGCGCGGCGCGCACGGCTCCGGCCCGCTCGACATCCTGCGCGCCCTGTACCCCGCCGGTCATCCCGCTCTCGGTCTCGCCGGGGCCCCGGACGCGACGATCGCCACGCTCGACGAGGTCGCGCTCGGGGCCGGCCCGCACCTCGTGCCGGCGCTCGACCCCGTCGAGAACGTCGCCAGCCCGTACGGGTTGCCCTGGATCTCGGCCCGGCTGCGCGCGCCCGGGGGCTGTCCGTGGGACCTGGAGCAGGATCACCGCAGCCTTCGGCCGTTCCTGCTCGAGGAGGCGTACGAGGTCTACGACGCGCTCGAGCACGGCGCGAGCGAGTCGCTGGCGGAGGAGCTCGGCGACCTGCTCCTGCAGATCGTCCTCCACGCGCAGCTCGCGGCCGAGGAGGGGCTCTTCGACCTCGACGACGTGTACCGGCACATCGGGGCGAAGATCGTGCGTCGCCACCCCCACGTCTTCGGCGACGTCGAGGCACACACGGCGGCCGACGTGATCCACAACTGGGAACGGATCAAGGCCGTGGAGCGTGCCAGCCGTGCGGCCGAGGGCTCGACTGCGGCGGCTGCGAGCGCGTCGGGTGGGCCGGCCGCCGAACGACCTTTCGCCCCGGCACCGCCCGCGTTCCCGGCCGCGTTCGCGGGCCTCGCCCGGTCCCTGCCCGCGCTCGCCTACTCGCGCGAGATGCAGGAACGCGCGGCCGCGCTGGGCTACGACTGGCCGGACGTCGAGGGCGTGATCGAGAAGCTCGAGGAGGAGGCGGTCGAGCTGCTCGAGGCGCAGGACGACGCGCACCGGACGGAGGAGTTCGGCGACCTCCTGCTCGTGCTCGTGAACCTCGGCCGCAAGCTCGGGATCGACGCCGAATCGGCCCTGCGCGCCGGGAATGCGAAGTTTGCGCGACGATTCGCGCTGGTCGAGCAGTTCGCCCGGGACCGGGGCCGGACGCTCGACACGATGACCTTCGAGGAGCTCGACGAGCTGTGGGACGAGGCGAAGGTCGTCGAACGATCGACGTCCGGAACGAAGGAGGCTTCATGAGCATCGGTGCATCGCCCGTGCGGCACGACGGGCGGCTGCCCGGCCAGCTGCGCCCCGTGTCGGTCGAGCTCGGGGTGCAGAAATGGGCCGAGGGGTCGTGCCTGATCCGCGTGGGCGACACGCACGTGCTCTGCGCCGCGACGGTCGAAGAGCGGACGGCGCCGCACCTGCGGGGCAAGGGCGTCGGCTGGGTCACGGCGGAGTACTCGATGCTGCCGCGCGCGACGTCGGAGCGCACGCCGCGGGAGGCCGTGCGCGGACGGCAGGGTGGCCGGACGCAGGAGATCCAGCGGCTGATCGGCCGGTCGCTGCGGGGCGTCGTCGACCTCGCGAAGCTCGGCGAGCGAAGCATCTCGATCGACTGCGACGTGATCCAGGCGGACGGCGGCACGCGGACCGCATCGATCACGGGTGGGTACGTGGCGCTCGCGCTCGCGCTGCGGAGCGCGGGGCGCGAATCGGTCCTGACGAGCCGTGTCGCGGCGGTCAGCGTCGGCATCGTGGAGGGCCGGCCGGTCCTCGACCTCGACTACGGTGAGGACTCGAACGCCGAGGTCGACTTCAACGTGGTCGGCACCGACGCGGGGACGTACGTGGAACTGCAGGGGACCGCGGAGGGCAAGCCCTTCGACCGGACCTCGATGGCCACCCTGCTTTCGCTCGCCGACGAGGGACTCCGCGCGCTGTTCGACGCGCAGTCGGAGGCGCTGGCACGGGCGAGGCGCTGACGTGGCCGACCGAGCGGCGATGCCGGGGCTCGGCGACGCGACGCCCGCGGGGCGCGATGCCGGGGCCACGAGCCCGGCCGGAGCGTCGGAGCGCGTGCTCGTCGTCGCGACGCGCTCGCCGCACAAGCTCGGCGAGTTGCGCGACCTCCTCCGGCTGCCGCACACCCGGCTGCTGTCGCTCGACGACGTCGGCGTGACCGACGAGGCGCCCGAGGAAGGGGCGACGTTCGAGGACAACTCGACGTTCAAGGCGCGGTTCTACGCGGAGCGGACGGGGCTGCCGACGCTCGCGGACGACTCGGGCCTGGAGGTCGACGCGCTCGGCGGCCGGCCCGGAGTGCACACGCGCCGATACTCCGGCACGAACGCGACCGACGAGGAGAACAACACGAAGCTGCTCGGCGCGCTCGAGGGGCTGCCCCCGGAGCGCCGGACGGCGCGGTACCGCTGCGTGCTCGCCCTCGTCGAGCCGTCGCACCATGCGGGCGCGGGCGCCGACGCCCCGGGCACCGAGCCGGTCGTGCGGCGCGGGACGTTCGAGGGCCGGATCGCGCAGAGTCCGCGCGGGACGGACGGCTTCGGCTACGACCCGATCTTCGAGCCCGCCTGGGAGGAGCCCGGGGCGCGGACCGTCGGGCAGTACCCGGCCGAGGAAAAGAACCGCGTGTCCCACCGGGCGGCGGCGGCCCGCGAGATGCGCCGGGTGCTGGTGGAGCGGGGGTACTGAACGATCGAAGCCCTCGTCGTCATCGTCGCGTCGTTCGTCGCCGCGACGATCGCGGCGGTGGCGGGCTTCGGGGGCGCCGCGGTCCTCCTGCCGGTCCTGGTCGCCGCGTTCGGAGTGCGGGACGCGATCCCGATCCTCACGGTCGCGCAGCTGATCGGCAACGCGAGCCGGGTCTGGTTCAACCGTCGCGAGCTCGACCTGCACGTCGTCGGCTGGTTCGCGATCGGCGCCATCCCGCTCGCGTTCGTCGGGGGGCTGCTGTTCGCGGCCGCGCCGCTCTCGTCGCTCACGCGTCTCCTGGGGGCGTTCCTCCTGCTCACCGTCGCGTGGCGGCACCTCCGCCCGGGGCCCCCGCGCCGCCCGCCGCTGCGCAGCTTCACGCTGATCGGCGCGTTCTTCAGCTTCCTCTCGGCGCTCCTCGGGAGCGTCGGGCCGCTGATGGCGCCGTTCTTCCTCGCCTACGGGCTCGTGAAGGGCGCATACATCGGCACCGAGGCGCTGTCGACCGTCGTCATGCACATCACGAAGCTCGTGGCATACGGTGAGGCGTCCGTGCTGACGCTGCACTCGCTGGCGATCGGGATCGCGCTCGGGCCGATCATGATCGCGGGGTCGGCCGTCGGGAAGCGGATCGTCGATCGGCTGCCGGAGGCCGCCTTCGTCGCGATCATCGAGGGGGTGCTCGTGATCGCGGGGCTCGCGTTCCTCATCGGCGGGTAGGCAGCCGGGCGCTGTTCCGGCGCGCGCCCGCGTCAGGCGCTGGCGGGAGCGGGCGTCTGGCCGCTGAACAACCGGAGCCGGCGTGCGGCGAAGAAGCCCAGGATCACCGGCAGCCACACGTTCAGCAGCCGGTAGGCGAGCGTCACCATCACCGCCGTGGTCGCGTCGACCCCGAGCCCGACGAACGTGAGCGCCATCGCGCCCTCGACCGCGCCGATCCCGTCGGGCACGATCGCGACGACGAAGAACACGATGCTCGCGCCGAGTCCAGCCAGGACCACCGTGGGGTCCGCCGGACGGCCGAGTGCCAGGAACAGCGCCCACAGGCCGATGCCGTTGACGAGGCGCTGCGCAAGGCTGAAGCCGGCCGCCAGCGCTACCTCGTGCCAGTGGTGGGGAATGGCGGCCGCAGCCGCCGCGAACTGGGACGCCTGCCGCTGCACCCACGCGAGCGACACGATCTCCGGGCGACGGAACACCCGTCCGATGGCGTTCACCACGGACCGCGCCGGACGAAGGGCCCGGGCCACGGCGGCGGGGTGCCGGCCTGCGAGCGCGAGTCCGGCGATCAGGACGGCGACGACACCGATGTACATCGCGGCCCCGACCACCAGGTACGGGGCGAGCTGGCCGCGCAGCGCCAGCACGACGCCCCCGAACACGATGACCGGGAGGGCGACCGTCAGATCGATTGCCGTGACCGCGATCGTGCCTGCGGCTGCACGGGCGCCTGACTGACCCCTGGAGTCGGCGTCGTCGACGAACACGGCCATCGACGATGCGCCGCCGAGCGGGACGACGGTCTTCACGAAGATCGACGCGAGCAGCACGGACACCATGCGTCGCGCCCCGGCCGGCATGCCGACCGAGCGGAACGCATGTCGGTACAGACCGCCGAACAGCGCGATGCAGACGAACTGCGCGAGGAGCGCGACGAGCATCCAGTCCCAACGCAGACCGGCCAGTCGCAGGCCGACCGCGGACGGCGAGGTGAACTGCGCCGCCGCAATGATCACGACGATGACGAACAGCGCCGTGATCAGCCATTGCCCGCGGGCGAACCGCCCCCCGATCCCGCGGGCGGTCGTGGTGGAGGCGTCGACGCCGCCGGCATTCGGCGCGGGACGAGAAGTGCCCGTCGTCCGAGCCCCCGCTCGTCCGTCCGCCGATCCTCCGTCCGGATCCGCGGGCACGGTGACGACACGAGCGATGGGCTGGTCGGAGTGCATGACGGCCGAACCGTACCTGCAGCCGTGCGTCGGCGGCAACCGGACGTCCGTTGCGATCGAGCGTCGAATCCGTTACGAAGGACGAGGCCGGGACGCGCTCGACGCCGGTGCCCACCGGCAGTCGCTCCTCTCCGATCCCTTCTTCCCGAGCGCGCCGAAGGGAACGACCGGCTCATTCGCCCCTCTGGCCGGGCGAAGGTAGGATGCGATCCGGACCTGCGCACGGCTGCCACGTCCGCGAGAGGAGCCGTGATGGGCGAGCTGGACTGCGGCGCACCGATCATCGTCGATCAGCTCCGGCTGATCGAGCTGCATGGGCCGGCCGCGGCCGCTGTCGACGATCGGCCCATCTCCCTGCGGCTGCTCCACGAGGACCCCGCGTCCGGCGAAGAGCACTACCTCGTCCGCTACCCGACCGGCGTCCGGGCTCGGCTCCACCGGCACGCCGCCGCCCACACGATGGTCGTGCTCGACGGGCAGCTCGAGGTCAACGGCCGAGGGGCGCGTGAGGCTCGCCGATCAGGCCGGCCGGACGACCGCGAAGCCCTCGCGATCGGCTGCCGAGGCCAGGCGTTCGTCGAGCGTGACGAATGGGAGCGCACCCGGCGCGTCCTCGGCGGCGACGATGGCGGCAGCGAGCTGCAGTGCGTCGGCGGCGCGCAGCGAATGGACGCGGAGCAGCCGGATCGCCGTCTGGCGGACCAGCGCGATCGGCTGGACCTCGTGCCACGCTGCCGCGAGCGCCCCCAGGCGCCCGAGCGCGTCGGTCATGCCGGGCGCCGCCAGCGCGCCCTCGCGCTCCAGGCGCGCCAACGCGGACACGCATTCGGGTTGCGTCGCCCACCAGACGACGAGCGCCGGATCCCGCTCGAGCTCCGCGATCACGGCGGCCGTGGTCGGCTCCCCCACGAGGAGCGGAACGAGCGCCGAGCTGTCCCAGAACCTCACCGGCCCGAGCGCCGCTCGTCGAGGAGCGCGGCGACCGCGCTGGCGCCGGCGGCAAGCGGCGGTGGCGCCAGCCGCAGGAGATCGAGGGGTGCCGCGCCCGACCCGGGCCGGACGGCCCCGGCGCGCTCCAGCCGGCGGAGCCGACCGGTCGAGTCAGCGGCGGCCGTCACGGGCTCGAGGCGGGCGACCGGGACGCCGCGATCGGTGATCAGGACGCTGTCGCCGTGCCGTACGCGGTCGATGAGCGCGCTCAGGCGGTTCTTGGCTTCACTGATCGTCGCCGTTTCCACATGGCTATGATAGCCAGATTGTTCTGGCCTATCAAGCCAGTCCACGGATCAAGACACACCTGATCTGGCTACGCTCCTCGGATCACCGTCCGGGGGACGACGTTGACTGGAGGTCGCCCAGTCACCTCGGCGCGCCCATCGCGGGCCAGTCTGGCCTCCTACGGCGATGGCGACGACGGCCGAGCAGGCGGGGTCGGTGCCGCCGCGCAGATCGCGGGCCAGTCTGGCCTCCTACGGCGATGGCGACGGCGTCGCTGTCGGGCCCGAGCCGAGCGTGAAGAGCGACCAGCGGCCGTTGTCCCAGAGAAGCTCGGCCTGGGTCACATCGGTGTGCGTC
>JAJYGH010000078.1:0-13923 GCA_021785175.1 Chloroflexota bacterium
GCGGGTCGCCGCGGAGACCGAGGAGGTCGCACCCCTGTAGTCGTTGCACACGCAACCGCCCCACAGCAGCTCGACGCGTTCGAGCATTTACCCACCGGGCTGGGCGCAGAAGGGGACGTCGAGGTTTGACACGGCCCTGGGGATTTAGACTCGGTCCGGGCCGAAGTGGCGGAACCGGCAGACGCGGCGGACTTAAACTCCGCTGCCGCGGGAGCGGCGTGTGGGTTCGAACCCCACCTTCGGCACCAACCGCAGCCGATACGGCGGTAGATGAAGCTGCAACGTACACGCAAGGCCCCGTTGTCCGTGTAGCGCGACTGAAACGGATCTGGTGCGAGGCTGCGGTTCAGAGCAGTTGAAGGGCACGGAGTCCCACGCATGGCCATTCCCGCTGACGTCCGCCAGTGGGAGGTGCGAACGCGGCATCGCGCGGGCGATGAGGACGACCTGGCCGCCCCTGTCGCGCGCTCGCAGCCGGCGTCCGTGGCTTCCCCGGCAGGACCGTTCCGAGCTCGCTTCGCGTCCGGTGACAGACCGGAGCGCAGGACGGGTGCGCGCACGGACTTCGCCGGCACGTCGAGACCGCGGCCACGGATCGTCGCGAGCGGGACCCCTTGGCTTGTCGCGGTCCCCATCGACACGCCGATGCCGTGCCCCGTTGCGCGGCCGGACTCGCAGCGGCCCTCGCGTCGCCACCCTCGCGCCGACGCGTTCCTCGCGCGCGCCCGGGCGCTGTGGCCGGGCCTCGACGCGCGGCGGCTTGCGGGGACCCGCGGAGACCCCGCGCGGATCGTCCGGCTCGTCGCACGACACAGCAACGAAGCGCCGGACGTCCTGCTGCGGATGCTGCTTGCGGAGGAACTCGATCGCCCGCGCTGAGCGGGCCGCCCGCAGGCTCGGTCCGCCTCCTGGGTGGGCCCGGCCGTGCTGAGCGTCGGGGCCGCGGGGACCCTGTGTCTGACCCGGGTGGCGACGCGCGTCCCGCCGCGGGTTCCCGAGCCCGTCGCGGACGCAGGGGCCCGAAGTAACCCCCGCTCTCACCCCAAGTCCGGATGGCGCCGTGAATGGGCCCCCGTTATCCTCGTGCAAGGGGTCGCCCGGCGAATGATGCGTCCCCTTCAGGAGGGACGTCGTGGCTCCGAGGCGTTGGTTCGCGCTGGTCGTCGCGCTCGGCGTCCTGCTGGCCGCGCCGGTCGCCGGTCCCGCTCCGGTCGCCCACGCCGCGTCCCCGCGAGCCCTCCCGCTCCGGGCCCTCGACCCGGCGCCGGTCCTGCGCGGCGGCCTGTCGCTGCTCGCGCCGTCGGCGCGCGGCCACGCGTCGTCGATGCATCTCGACGGGCTCCAGACCCGTCCCGGGTCGTCGGGCTCCGAGATCGCGGTCTCGATCTCGATCGATGGCGCTGCCCGCGCGACCGTGGAGGCGCGCCTCGCATCACTCGGGGCCTCCGTCGCCAATCGCGACCCTCGCGGGGTCGAGGCGTACGTGCCGCTCTCCGCGCTCGACGCGCTCGCCGCGGTGCCGGGCGTGACCAGCGTCGAGCCCATCCGCGGGCGCGTGCCCGCCGTCTCGCTGTCGAACCTCGTGTCACTGCACGGCGCGGACGCGTGGCAGGCGGCGGGCATCACGGGCGCCGGCGTGAAGGTCGGGATCATCGACGGGGGGTTCTCCGGGCTCGAGCCGTTGCTCGGCGTCGATCTGCCCGCGACGGTCACCGCCCGGTGCTACGCGTCGATCGGCGTCTACTCATCGGATCCTGCGGCATGCGCGGACGGCGAGGCACACGGGACGGCGGTCGCCGAATCGCTGGCCGCGATGGCACCCGGCGCGTCGCTCTGGATCTCCGACCCGATCTCGCAGGACGACATGCTCTCGACGATCGACTGGATGACGTCGAACGGGGTCCGCATCATCAACGCGTCGTGGACCGACAGCGGATTCGAGGGGCCGGGCGACGGCACGAGCCCGTACGCAGGGAACGCGTACGACCTCGTCGACCGCGCAGTCTCTCGTGGCGCGCTGTGGGTCAACGCCGCAGGCAACTCCGGAGAGCAGGGATGGACGGGGCCGTGGCGCGAGGATGCCGGGGGCTGGCTCGAGTTCTCCGGCACTCAGACCGCCGATGGGCTGACGCTGCAGCAGGGCGACCACGTGGTCGTTTCGATGCGCTGGTCCGACCCGTGGGGGCACGCGTCCGACGACTACGACCTCGGGCTGTACCAGGCCGGGGCGTCCGCGCCGGTGGCCTCGTCGAGCGACGTCCAGAACGGCACCGGCGATCCCGTCGAGACGCTGGAGTACGACGTCCCCGCGACGGGAAGATACGAGATCGCGGCACACCGGCACAGCGGGGGCGCCGCGGCGCGTGTCCAGGTGCTCGTGCAGTCCGAATCGGAGTCGCCGCTCGAGTTCTCGGTCCCCGACGACACGCTGACGGCCCCCGCGGACGGACGCAGCCCGGGCATGCTCGTCGTCGGCGCGGTCAGCCCGGCGAGCCCGTCGGAGGTCGAGCCGTACAGCGGGCGCGGGCCTACCGTCGACGGCCGGATCAAGCCCGACATCGTCGCCGCCGACTGTGCGGACACCCGCACGTACGCTCCGTTCTGCGGCACGAGCCAGGCCACTCCGATGGTGTCGGGCGCGGCCGCGGACCTGCTCTCGGCGCACCCGTCCTGGACGACGTCACAGCTCGTCGCCTACCTCACCTCGCATGCAGTCCCGATCGGGACGCCGGTCCCCAACTCGACCGCCGGCCATGGCCGGCTCGCGCTCGGACCGGTGCCGAACGTGCCCAGCGCGCTCAGGTTCGCAGTCAGCCCGATCGGCGGCGTCGCGGGCTCCGAACTTGCATCCCAGCCCGTCGTCGCGGTCGTGGATTCGACGGGGGAGCGGATCACGGCGGGCTGGGGCGCGACGCTCGCGGTGTCGCTCGCCGCCGAGAACGCCCTGGGGACGTCCGTGGGGCTGTCGTGCGCGGGAGGAACGATCGTGACGGCGGCCGCCGGTCTGGCGCGTTTCTCCGGTTGCTCCATCTCGGAGGCAGGCAGCGGTCTCACGCTCGTCGCGTCGACCGCGACCCTTCCGCCCGCGAGGTCGTCATCGTTCGACGTGCTGCCGCCCGGGACACCCGCCGGATCCGTCGCGCTCTCGACGCCGGCTCCGGTCATCAGGTGGGGCTCGGCGGCGAGCTTCGCGGTGCGCGTCTCAGCGCCCCCGGGAGTGTCCGTGGCAGGCCGGCGCGTCACGCTCGAGGTCTCGTCGGATGCCGTGACCTGGGGCGCGGTGGCGTCGATCGACACGACGGCCGAGGGCATCGCGTCGGGCGCGTACCGCCCGGCGACGAACACGTGGTACCGCGCCGTGCTCACCGGGGCGACCGACCTGGCGCCGGCCGTATCGGCCCCCGTGCGCGTGGTCGTCCGGCAGATCGCGCTGCTGCGGCCGATCACGGCGACGCGGACGATCTCGGACGGCGCGCGGGTGACGTTCTCGACGACCGTCCGGCCACTTCGACCCGAGCTGCCGGTCCCCGTCGTGGTGTACGACGTCTACCGGCTCGTCTCCGCTCGCTGGACGCTCGTCGCCGAGCGCCGCGTGTCGGCTCCGAGCGGCGTCGCCACGCTCTCGTGGACGTTCGCGGCGCCCGGATGGTGGTACGTGCGGTCGGCCGCCGTTCCAACGCCGCTCAATGCGAACAGCATCTGGGCCCCGCCCGATCGCTACCTCGTGCGCTGAGATCGGGCTGCGATCGGGTGCTTCGCTCGGTGCGCGGCTCGGGCCGACGGACACAGCCCGAAGGGAGGCGGAGTGTACGCCGTTCAGGTGATGTGGCGGCGGTGGGCCGTAGGTACGGTAGGCGTCGAGGACGGCGGTGTTCCCCCCGCGCCGCCGCCCCCTCCTCGCTCCTTCGATCTGACCGGGCACGACCGGCTGCCGCTCTGGCCGGCGTCACGCCGGCGGCATCCGCCTCCGATCGGCGGCCGGAGGGTTCCGGGTCAACTGGTCAGCCGCGGCCGAGAAGCCTGAAGCGCCGCTTCGGCGTCCCGGGTTCCTCGTCGGGCTCCTCGACCCCGGCCGCGAGCGCCGCCAGGCGCGAGAGCCGTTCGGCCGGCTCGGAGCGCGGCGCCGACCGCACCACGGGGATCCCCTCGTTCACGGCCTTGCCGAACAGCAGGTCGTGGTGCGGGATCTCGAGCGCGATCGACGTGCCGAGCGTCTCCTCGATGTCGCCGCGTTTCAGCGGCTCGTGCGCGAGCAGGTGGTTCACGACGTGCAGCGTCCGGTCGGACAGCCGCCGCTCGCCGAGCACCTGCTCGATCGAGACCAGCGCGCGAAGCGACGGGATCTCGGGCAGCGTCACGAGCACGATCCGGTCGGCCGTCTCGAGGAACGCGAGGGTGCGCGAGTCGGGTGACGAGCCGGCGTCGACGACGACGTACCGGTACACCGCCCGAAGCTCGTCGAGAGCCCCGATGATGCCGACCGCAGACAGGCGGTCGGCGGTGTCGAGATCGTCCGGGAGGCAGAAGACGTCGAGCGTGCCGTACCGCTCCCCGGCACCGCGGACGGTCGCCTCGTCGGAGCCGGCCGCGAGGTCGGTGATGTCGTGGCGGGGCGTCAGGTCGAGGTGGATGGGCACCTGCCCGATCGGAAGCGCGAGGTCGACGAGCGCGACCTGGGCGGGTTGCCGTTCAGCGAGCGCGACTGCGACGTTCACAGCCAGTGTCGTGACTCCGACGCCACCCTTCGCGCCGAGCAGCGCGATGATCTCGTGCCGTCGCTCGGACCCCCCCGCGCCCTCGCGTTTCACCGGGGCCGCGCCGCCCGACAGCTGCATCCGGACGCCGAGCGCGTCGACGCGAGCGAGGAGCTCACGCGCGTCCCACGGGCGCGCGATGACGTCGTCAGCGCCCGCCTCGAGCAGCCGGATCCGCTCATCGACGCTGGCGGTCCGCGTGAAGCAGAGGATCGGAATCGGCGCGGTCGCCGCGCTGGCGCGGATGTCGTGCACGACCTGCGCGGCGCCAGGCAGGCCCGGACCCGTGGCCATGGAGCCCGGCGCCGTCGCCCTGGGCCCGGCGG
Source organism: Chloroflexota bacterium (assembly GCA_021785175.1). Lineage (GTDB taxonomy): Bacteria > Chloroflexota > Limnocylindria > Limnocylindrales > CSP1-4 > JAJYNJ01. The sequence continues at coordinate 5,081 of JAJYGH010000078.1, forward strand.
CGTCGTCCTCCGGGGCGATCCCGCGTTCCGCAGGCGCCGCCTCGGGAGCGGCGGGCTCGTACGGAAGATCGACGAGCAGGATGTCGCGGGCCGCCGCGCGCGTGCTCAGGTCGGCCGCGTCGGCGACGAGGTCGCACGTGTGGCCCGCGTGCCGCAGGATCTCCGCGATTCGATCACCCTCGGCCTGATCAGGCTCGAGCAGCAGGATCGAACTGGCGGGCACCGTCACCTCCAGGACACGTCGGTCGGACGGCGTCAGTCTAGCAGTCGGTCCGGTGCTATACTCCGTCGGTCCTTTCGGCTCCGCCGCCCGATCGTGCCACCGTGGGCGTCGTTCCACGACGAAGCGACGAGCGGGGCGATTCCCACAGGAAGGAGATCGGCGATGCGCCGCTACGAACTCATGCTTGTCCTCAGGCCGGACCTGGCCGAGGACCGCGTCCAGGCCACCCTGGACCGCATCACCCGCTCGATCAGCGCCGCGGACGGCGAGCTCGTCAAGGTGAGCCCGTGGGGCCGCCGACGACTGGCGTACCAGATCGGCGCCTACCGCGAGGGCTCGTACTACATCGTGCTGTTCGACGCGCCCCCCGCAGCCGTCGAGGAGCTCGAGCGCGGGCTGCGGATCACCGAGGAGCTGCTGCGCTTCCTCGTCACCCGGGTCGAGCGGCCTGCGGCGCGCCGCAGCGAGACCGAGACAGGCCCGTCCGAGGAGGAAGAGGAACCGCAGGGCGAGTTCATCGACGAATCCGAGAGCGAAGCCGCGCCCGCCGCGATCGACTGACGGCGCGGGACGCAGGCCGGAGGGACGGCGATGTCGCTCAACAAGTGCATGATCATCGGCAACCTGGGGCGCGACCCCGAGATGCGGTACACGCCGAACGGCCAGGCGGTGACCCAGTTCACGGTGGCCGTCAACCGCAACTACAAGGGCCAGAGCGGAGACTGGCAGGAGGAGACCGAGTGGTTCCGGGTCGTGGCCTGGGGACCGCTCGCGGAGCGAACGGCGGAGTACCTGCGCAAGGGACGCAAGGTGTACGTGGAGGGCCGGCTCCAGACCCGACAGTGGGAGGACCGTGAAGGCCAGAAGCGCTACACGACCGAGCTGATCGCCCAGACAGTGACTGCGCTCGACAGCCGGCCGCGTGACGAGACGGACGCATCCGAGGCCGTCGCTCGTCCCGCCCGACACGAGGCCGCGCCTTCCGGCGAGCCCGCCGACGCGTACACGGACCTCGACGACCTGCCCTTCTGACCCGGTCGATACGTCCGACCACCGTCACGCCACGCCCGGCCCGGGATCCCGGACGCGGCCTCGACCGAACCACCCGGTCCCGACGGAGACCAGCGAGGAACACGAACCGTGCCGCCTGCCAAGTCGAAGAAGCGTGACGACTACTACCGCGATCGCCGGCGCCGGAAGGTCTGTGCGTTCTGCGCGGACAAGGCGCAGCAGATCGACTACAAGGAGGTCAACCGTCTCCGCCGTTACCTCTCGGAGCGCGCGAAGATCGAGCCACGCCGCAAGACGGGGACCTGCGCGGAGCACCAGCGCCAGCTCTCCGTCGCGCTGAAGCGCGCCCGCCACGTCGCGCTGCTCCCGTACGCGCCACAGCATCTCCGGCCCTGACCGCTGCCTCGGCGGTGGTCGCGCGCGGACGCTCCGGGACGGTGGGGTGGTGAGCCCGACGGCCGCGCGGCCCTCATTTGCGGGACCGCGTGGGCGTTCGGCGCGGCGTGGAAGTGCCTCGTCGCGCAGCACTCCCGCGCCCGGCAGTCCCGCCCCGGGCACAGCTGCGCCACACCGGGTCGGGCCGGTATCGCGGTGCCTGTGGCGCTGATCGCGCTCCTCGCCCTCGGCGGGATGCTGGCAGGGACGTTCGGCGCGCTGCTCGGCCTGGGCGGCGGGATCCTCGTGGTGCCCATGCTCACGCTCGGGTTCGGGCTGCCGTTCCGTGAGGCCGCGGCGATCAGCCTGATGGGCGTCATCATGACGTCGTCGTCGAGCGCCGCCGTGTACCTTCGCCGCCGGACGGCCAACCTCCGCCTCGGCCTCACGCTCGAGCTCTTCGCGGCGACCGGGGCCCTCGTCGGGGGCCTGGTGGCCTTCGCGCTGTCGGAGCGCGCGCTCGCCGGACTGATGGCCGCGATGCTCGTCTACACCGCGTGGACGATGCTTCGCCGCGCGATCGCCGAGCGACGCGAAGGCGCCGCCGGGCCAACGCTTGGGACTGACCCACCGGCCACCGCCGTCCCGCCAGGCGCCGCCCCGGCGGCAACGGCCGGCGGCTACGGATCCGCTGCGATCGCCATTCCCCGAGGGATGTCGTCCCCGAGCGCGGTCTCGTACATCGCTGCGCTCGGCGGCCCCGACTACGCCGTCCAGCGGCTCCCGCTCGGCGCCACGCTGGCCTTCGCCGCCGGGATCCTCTCGGCGCTCCTCGGCGTGGGCGGGGGCGTCGTGCAGGTCCCGGCGATGAACCTTGTGATCGGCGCTCCGCTGCGCGTCTCCACGGCGACGAGCAACCTGATGATGGGTGTGACGGCGTCTGCCGGCGCGCTCATGTACCTGCTGCGCGGCGAGGTGGACCCATACGTCGCGGGCCCGGTCGTCGTCGGGGTCTTCCTCGGGGCCGTCGCGACATCGCGGCTGTCGCACCGCGTGCCGACCCGCGTCCTGCGCCTGCTGTTCGTCGCCGTGCTCTGCTACACGGCGTTCGAGATGGCGAGCCGTGCGCTCGGGTTGCCGATCGGACCGTTCGGTGTCTGAGCGCCGGAGCCGGGGATCCGACACGGTCGATGCCGCCGCCCGGGTCCTTGCCGTCGGCACGTACGTGAGCTTCGGGTTCGCCCTTGCCGGCACGATCCTGATGCTCCTCGCAGGGCATGTGCCCGTGACCCAGCCCGGCCCCCCCTTCGATCCCGCCCGCCTGCCCGCCGAACTGCTCGCCGGTCGCTCGGCCGCGTTCCTCTGGATCGCGCTCCTGGTCGCGGTGGTATTGCCGTCGGCCAGGGTCATCACGGCCGCGATCGGGTACCTCCGGGAGGGCGATCCGCGGCAGTCGGGCGTCGCGGTCGCCGTGCTCTGCGTGCTCCTGGCCTCCAGTGTGATCGCGCTCGCGACGAGGTAGTCCGCCGTGCTCGACGTGTTCCTGATGTTCGCCGCCCTCGCGCTGATCCTCGCGGGTGCCGAGCTGTTCACGAACGGCGTCGAGTGGATGGGCCACAAGCTCGACCTCGCCGAAGGTGCCGTCGGGAGCGTGCTCGCCGCCGTCGGCACGGCCATGCCCGAGACGATGATCCCGTTCGTGGCGATCCTCATCGGGGCACATGGCGGCATCGGGGCACATGGCGGCCGCGCGACCGAGGACGGCGTGGCGGTCGGCGCGATCCTCGGCGCGCCGTTCATGCTCGCGACGCTCGCGATGCTCATCACCGGCATCGCCGTGCTCGTGCGGGCCCGAAGGCCGGGACGCGATGACCGCCTGCTCGTGGACACGTGGGTCATCGGACGGGACGTCCGGCACTTCGCGATTGCCTACGCGCTGGCGATCGGCGCGGCGTTCCTGCCTGCCCCACTTGCCGCAGGCAAGCTCGCGGTCGCGGCGGTCCTGCTCGTGTTGTACGCGCTGTACGTCCGGGCGCACTTCTCCGCCGAGCGCACCGAGACTCCCGCGGGCGACCTCCGGCCGCTGCGGTTCGGGCGCCTGGATCCGCTGCGCCACCAACGGCAGCCGCGGCTGCGTCTCGTGTCGCTCCAGGTGATCGCCGCGCTCGCGGCGATCATCGGCGGCGCGGTGGTGTTCGTCGATGCCGTCAGCCAGCTGGCCGGGACCCTCGGCGTCGATCCCACGCTCATGACGCTGGTCATCGCGCCGATCGCGACGGAGCTGCCGGAGAAGATGAACAGCGTGATCTGGATCAGCCAGGGCAAGGACACCCTGTCGATCGGGAACATCACGGGCGCGATGGTGTTCCAGAGCTGCATCCCGACCGTCCTCGCGCTGGTCCTCGCCGCGGACGCGTGGACCGTCACCCCCGACTCGGCGCTCGGGTTCGCGTCGGCGGCGATCGCGTTCGCATCGACGGCGGCCATCTTCCTGCCGATGCTCCGGCGCCAGCGGCTGACCGGCCGGGGGCTGCTCGCGGGGGGCGGCTTCTATGCCGTGTACCTCGGGCTCGTCGCTGCCTCGCTCGTCGGGGTGATCTGACCCGGCGGCGTCCCGCGCGGGGGGTCGGAGTCGCCGGATCGTCGAGGACGCACGCGTATACTCGGCCCATGATCACGGAAGACGCTTCGCGGACCTCGACGTCCACCGCTCGACCGGAGTCCGGCGCGGCCGGCCCGACCTGCTACCTCAACGGCGAGTTCCTTCCGCTCTCGAACGCGAACGTCAGCATCATGACGCACGCCTTCATGTACGGGACCGCCGTGTTCGAGGGGATCCGCGCGTACTGGAACGCGGACGAGCAGCAGCTGTACGGCCTCCGGCTCGCCGAGCACTTCCAGCGCATGTCCGACTCGTGCCGGATCCTGTACATGGATCCGCCGGGCAGCGTCGACGAACTCGTGAACCTCACCGTGGACGTCCTGCGCCGGAACGGCTTCCGGGAGGATGCCTACGTCCGCCCCTCGGTGTACAAGTCGACGCAGGCGATCGGCGTGCGGCTGCACAACCTCGATCAGGGCTTCTACATCCTGGCGATCCCGTTCGGCGACTACATCGACACGACGCACGGGATCCGCACGCAGACCGTGTCGTGGCGCCGGGTCAGCGACCAGGCGCTGCCGGCGCGTGCGAAGATCGTCGGGGCGTACGTGAACTCCGCGTTCGCGAAGACGGAGGCGCAGCTGGTCGGCGCCGACGAGGCGATCGTGCTCAACGCCGACGGGCACGTGGCCGAGGGCAGCGCCGAGAACCTCTTCATGGTGCGTCGCGGTCAGCTCGTGACCCCGTCGATCAGCGACGACATCCTCGAGGGGATCACCCGCGCCGGGGTCATCGAGATCGCGAAGCGCGAGCTCGACCTGAAGGTCGTCGAGCGCGAGATCGATCGGACGGAGCTGTACGTCGCCGACGAGCTGTTCCTGTGCGGCACGGGCGCGCAGATCTCGCCGGTGACCGAGGTGGACCACCACACGATCGGGAACGCCGTCATCGGTCCCGTCGCGGGCACGATCTCGCAGGTCTACTTCGACGCCGTGCGGGGTCGCCTGCCGGCCTACCGCCACTGGCTCACGCCCGTCTACTAGGAGTCGCTCGCACAGGCGCCGCCCTCGCCTCGCACAGGAGTCGTTGTCACTGGATCCGTCGTCGGGAGCCGGCTTTCGGTATCCCCGAACCTTCCGTCTCCTCGAGATCCTGCCCGGAGCCGTAACCTGGCTCCTGATCGTCGCGCCGGTTGTCCTGAGCGTCTGGTACCCCGTGCTCGTGGCGTGGTTCGTGCTGACGTTCGACTTCTACTGGCTCTACAAGGCGGTCGTGCTCATCGTCAGCGTCTCGATCACGTTCCTCCGGGTGCGCGACGTGCAGGACGCGGACTGGGCGGCGCAGCTCGATGGTCTCAGGGACCTGTCGCGCCGCGAGCACGTGCTCGAGGAACGGATTGCCCGCATCGTGGAGCGCGTCCGTGAGCTCGAACGGGGCGGCAGGCGGCTCGCCGCCCGCGGTGGGCGCCGGGAGCGGCACCGGTTCGAGGGTGAGCTCGTCACGGTCCGGCGCCTGCTCGCGAGCGGGATCCAGCCGCTCGATCCGCGGAGGCTCGTGCAGGTCGCGCTGATCCCGACCTATACCGAACCGTACGAGAAGCTCGAGGCGACGGTCCGCGCGCTTGCCGAGGCGGACTGGCCGCTCGAGCGGAAGATCGTCGCGATCATCACGCGCGAGACCGACCTCGACGGCCGTGCGAACGTGGCCAGGCTGCGCGAGGTGTTCGGGGACAGGTTCGCGCATTTCTTCCACATCCTCGACCCGCTCGAGCCCGGGGTCGTCGTCGGGAAGTCGAGCGCGATGGCGTACGGCGGCCGGTGGCTGTATGGGAAGCTCGTCGGGCTCGGGTACGACCCGGGGTTCGTCATCGTCACCGACCTCGACTCCGACTACCGCGTCCACCGCCAGTACTTCACGTACCTCGCCCACCGCTTCGCGACCGACCCGGAGCGCTACCACCGGCTCTACCAGCCGATCCCGATGTTCCACAACAACCTGTGGGAGGTACCCCTGGCGGTCCGGCTGACCGCGGTCAGCGCGACCCATGTCCAGATGTGGCGCTCCCTCACGCCGGAGCGACTCATCAGCTTCAGCTCCTATGCGGTGAGCCTCCGGACGATCCACGAGGTGGGCTACTGGGCGACGGACGCCATCCCCGAGGACTCGCGGTTCTACTGGAAGAGCTTCTTCACGTACGCGGGCACCTTCCGCGCCGAGCCGCTCTTCATCCCGATCTTCGGGGACGCCGTCCGCGCCCGGACCTACCCGCGGACGCTCTACCAGCAGTACACGCAGATCCGCCGCTGGGCGTGGGGCGTCACCGACATTCCGTACTACATCCACCAGGCCCTCTCGCACCCCGAGATCCCGCTCCGTGTCCGGGTGCACCGGCTCGTCGACCTGTGGTCCGATCACATCAACTGGGCGATCGCCCCGTACGTGCTCCTGTTCGGGTCGAGCCTGCCGCTGTTCATCAGCCAGCAGACCGTGATCCCGTGGGCGCACTCCGGGTTCGCCGAGACGACGCTCGGGCACAACCTGCCGGTCTACGCCGCCTGGATGCTCACCGGCGCGTTCTGCTGCCTGCTGATCCTCATCTTCATCGAGGACCGCATCGCACCGCCGCGCCCGGAGTCGTGGGGGATCCTCCGCCGCGCGCTCGTGTACGTGCAGTGGCTCGCCGTTCCCGCGGTCGGCATGATCTTCAGCAACCTGCCGGCGCTCGACGCGCAGACGCGGCTGATGACGGGGCGCCGCCTCGAGTACACGGTGACCGAGAAGGCCTGACCGGCGGCCGCCGCGCGCGTGCCCCTCTCCTGCGCGACACCGTGCGAGGCTCGCGAGTCCCACGTGCCCGCGGAATCCCCGCCTCCGGCCAGTCGTGCCCGGGGCGTCTCGGGTCAGCCGCCCGGCGGTGCCGAGTACTGATGGGTCTTCGTGCCGGTCACCACGATCGCGTCGACCGTCACCGCGGGATCCGTCGCGGTCCGGATCGTGACGCCGAGCGCCGACTGGAGCACCTGCACGGTCTCGGGCATCTTCGCCTCCGACCCGTTGTAGAACGTCACGACCGTGTCCGAGCGGGTTCCGCCGGGCGCGCGCCCGCCGTTCGCCGACGGGATCGACGTCTTGAGGCCGAGCGACGTCAGGTACGCCGACACGTTCGTCGCCTGGCCCGCGATCCCGCTGCCGTTCTCGACGAGGATCGACGCGTTCTCCGCTGCAAGCGTCGTGCGCGTCTGTGCAGTGGCAGGGTTCGAGCTCAGGGCCTGGGCGACGGCCTGCTGGATCGCCGGGATGATCGGGTGGAGCCAGTAGTGGATGGCGCACTCCGCCGCCGGGCACTGCACGGCGTACTCGGGCGGCGTGAACACGAGCGAGTTCAGGTTGGTCGTGTCGGCCTTCTCGATGAGCGACACGAGTTGCGGGAGCTGGTTCCGCGGGAAGTCGGTGTGGACGGCGTTCCGGAGGGCCTGGCCCAGCGCGTCGAGCTTGTTGGGGTTCAGGAAGCTCAGGACGTCCGTCTGCTGGCGGATCGACGTGATGACCCGCTGCTGCCGCTGTGATCGGTCGAAGTCCGACGTCGCGTGGCGCGAACGCGCGTAGGCGAGCGCCTGCTCCCCGGTCATGTGCTGGATGCCCGGCGGGATGTACAGCTTGATCGCCCCGCGGCCGTCATCGGTCGGGTAGTCGAAGTCGGTCACCGGCAGCTGGACGTCGATCGTGACGCCGCCGAGGGTGTCGACCACCTGGCGAAAGCCCGAGAAGTTGACCTCGACGTAGTAGGGGATGTTGATCCCGAGCATGTAGCCGATCGTGCCCTTGAGCGCCGTGACGCCGCGGTTCGCGTCGTTGCCGGGCCACAGGTTCGGCTGCGACTCGGCGGCCGTCCAGATGCTGTTGATCTTGTTCGGGTACACGCCGCCGTAGTAGGAGGCGGCCGGCCACGACGGCGGGAGCGGGATCTGCTCGAAGTCGCGCGGGATGCTGAACATCGACACCTGCCCCGTGTTCGGGTCGATGCTCGCGACGATCATCGTGTCCGTGTTGAACGTCTGGTCGGCCGGCCGCTGGTCGACGCCGACGAGCAGGACGTTCAGCCGGCCGCCATTCCACGGGATGGGCGTCGCCTGGGGCTGGGGCGTCGACGCGGGGACGGATGCGGCAGCCTGGCTGGCGCCGGGCGTGGCGGCCGTGACCGGGTTGGTCGGCTGGTCGCTGGTGACCGCCATGATCGTGTCGTGGGCGATCCGGTCGTACCGCGCCAGCGCGACGTGTGCCATGCCCATCACGAGCACGACGGCGACGAGGCCGGCGGCGGAAACCGACGCGAGGCCGAGGCCGCCAGCGGTGGCGCCGGCCTCGGCGCGGGCCTGGCGGGCGCAGCGGTGGGCGTCGATGATCGCGACGAGGCGGTAGAGGAACAGGACGATGTCCGCGGCAAGGACGGCATCGAGCACGGACGGGTCGAAGATGCTGACCTTGAGCATGTCGCGCGTCGCGGCGTTCGCGAGGAGCCCGCCGAGGAGCGCGATGCCGAGCACCGGCGGCGCGGCGAACGCGAGCGCGCGGGCCGGTCGGCGCGCGTACAGATGGCCGAGGCCGGGGAAGACGAGGCTGAGAAAGGCCGCC
>JAJYGH010000078.1:14423-43838 GCA_021785175.1 Chloroflexota bacterium
GGCCAGGACGAGCGCTGGCAGAACGGGTTCGACTGCCAGGGGCTGTGGGTCGAGGTCAACGTCGAGCGCGAGCTCGGCTTCACCAGCAAGCGCGACATCGAGGACTACGGCATCGCCGAGTTCGTCAGCCTGTGCAAGCAGCGCGTGCTCACCTTCGCCGCGCGCCAGACCGAGCAGTCGATCCGGCTGGGCATGTGGATGGACTGGAACGATCCGCACGAGCTGCGGCGCCTGCGCGACCTGCTCGCCGACGAGCCCCAGCGGGTCATCACCGTCGACGGGCCCGACGGCCCGGTCACCGACACGGTCGAGCAGATCGTCGGGCGGCTCGGGATGCCCGAGCTCGGCGGCTCGTACTTCACGTTCTCGAACGAGAACAACGACCTGATCTGGGCGTTCCTCGCGGAGTGCCACCGGCGCGGCTGGCTCTACAAGGGCCACGACACCATGCCGTGGTGCGCGCGCTGCGGGACCGGCATCAGCCAGCACGAGATGTCCGAGGGGTACCAGGATCGCGAGGATCCCGGTCTGACCGTCAGGTTCCCGCTGGTCGACCGCCCCGGCGAGGCGCTGCTCGTCTGGACCACGACGCCCTGGACGCTCACGTCGAACGTCGCGGCCGCCGTGGGGCCGGACCTGCGGTACGTGAAGGTCCGCCAGGGCGACCACGTGTACTGGCTCGGGCGCGGCACGCTGAAGCAGGCGCTGGTCGGGCCGTTCGAGGTGCTCGAGGAGCGGCCCGGATCCGACCTGGTCGGCTGGCGATACGCGGGACCGTTCGACGACCTGCCCGCGGTCGAGCAGGCGTTCGCCGCCACGCCCGGCCCCGACGGGCGGCCCTACGAGCACCGCGTCGTCGCGTGGGACGAGGTCGGGGAAGCGGAAGGGACGGGGATCGTCCACATCGCCCCCGGCTGCGGCGCCGAGGACTTCCAGCTCGGACGCGAGCTCGGCCTGCCGATGATCGCCCCGCTCGACGAGAACGGCGTGATCGTGCCCGGCTTCGGGTTCCTCAGCGGGCGAGACGTGCGCGAGGTCGCGGAGCCGATCATCGAGCGGCTGCGGAAGACGGGCCGCTTCCACCGCGTCGAGCCGTACCTGCACCGCTACCCGCACTGCTGGCGCTGCGGCACGCCGCTGGTGTTCCGGCTCGTCGACGAGTGGTACATCAGCATGGGGCCGGTGTACGACCAGCCGCGCGAGACGCTGACCCGCGAGCAGGTCGACGCCAGCCTGCGCTACCAGATCATGGAAGCCGTCGACGACATCCGCTGGATCCCGGGCTTCGGCTACGAGCGCGAGCTCGACTGGCTCCTGAACATGCACGACTGGATGATCAGCAAGAAGCGCTACTGGGGGCTGGCGCTGCCGATCTACGACTGCCGGGCGTGCGGGACGGTGGCGGTCGTGGGCGGCGTCGCCGAGCTGCGCGAGCGCGCGGTCGAGGGCTGGGAGCGGTTCGAGGGCCACACGCCGCACCGGCCGTACGTCGACGCGGTGAAGATCGCGTGCCCGGGATGCAGCGAGCCCGTGGAGCGGATCAGGGACGTCGGCAACCCCTGGCTGGACGCCGGCATCGTCCCCTTCTCGACGCTGCACTACCGCACCGAACCGGACTACTGGCGCCGCTGGTTCCCGGCCGACTTCGTCACCGAGAGCTTCCCGGGGCAGTTCCGCAACTGGTTCTACTCGCTGCTCGCGATGAGCACGGTGCTCCGCCGCGAGGCCCCGTTCCGGACCCTGTTCGGGTACGGGACCCTCTTCGGCGAGGACGGCCGGCCGATGCACAAGAGCTGGGGCAACGCGATCGAGTTCGACGATGCCGCCGAGCGCATGGGCGTCGACGTCATGCGCTGGATGTTCGCGAACGCGCGGCCCGAGGACAACATCCTGTTCGGCTGGCACGCCGCCGACGAGGCGCGGCGGCAGCTGCTCGTGCTGTGGAACGTGTACGCGTTCTTCGTGACGTACGCCGGGCTCGCGGGCTGGGCGCCGGAGCGGGGGATCGCGGCCGCGCTCGAGGCGGCCGGCGGCCGCGAGGGGTGGCCCGCGCTCGACCGCTGGATCCTGTCTCGAGCGGCGGGCCTGGCGGCGGCGGCCGGCGAGGACCTGGACCGGTACGACGCGCTGGACGCCGCTCGCGAGATGGCGGCGTACATCGAGGACCTCTCGACGTGGTACCTGCGGCGATCGCGCGACCGCATGCGAGGGGCAGCGGACGGAGCGGGCGCGGCCGACCGCGCGGCCGACCGCGAGGCCGCTTTCGCGACGCTGCATGCCGCGCTGGTCGCGGGCGCGCGGATCATGGCGCCGGTGCTGCCGTTCCTCACCGAGTCGATGTACCGGAACCTGCTCGGCGAGGTCGACCCGTCGATGCCCGACAGCGTCCACCTGACCCGCTGGCCTGCCGGCGAGCTGGCGGCGCTCCGGGACGAGGCGCTGGAGGCCGGGATGGCGACGGTGCGCCGCGCGGTCGAGCTGGCGCGCGGCCTGCGCTCCCAGGCCGGCCTCCGCGTCCGGCAGCCGCTGGCCCGCCTCTGGCTCGCGCTGCCCGGAGCCGACCTGCCCGACCGCGACGCGCTGCTCGCGCTGCTGGCGGACGAGCTGAACGTCCGCGAGGTCGAGCTGATCGGGGACGAATCGGCGCTGGTGGAGCGTCGCGTCCGTCCGCTGCTGCCGAAGATCGGAGCGAGGCTCGGCCCCCGGACGAGGGACGTGCTCGCGGCGGCCCGCGCCAACCAGGTGGAGTACCTGCCGGACGGCTCCGTGCGGCTCGGCGGCGTGACGCTCGCACCGGACGAGGTCGAGATCCTCGCCACGCCGCGGCCCGGCACGGCCGTCGCGCACGACCAGGGGCTCGTCGTCGTCATCGACACGATCCTCACCGACGAGCTGCGGGCCGAGGGCGACGCGCGCGAGCTGCAGCGCGCGATCCAGGACCTGCGGCGCGACGCCGAGCTGGCGCTGGACGACACGATCGAGGTCTGGCTGGGGCTGACGGACGGGCTGCGCCAACGTCTCGAGCCGTACCTCTCCCGGGTCGCCGCGGAGACGCTCGCATCCGACGTGCATCTCTCCGAGCCCCCGCCCGGGGCGCCGGCATCGGAGGTCGACCTCGACGGCGGGCGGGCACGGGTGGGCCTCGCCCGGACATCGGGCCACGCCGCGTGAGGGTGGCGCCATGAGGCCGGGGAGCCGGGCAGTCGCCGGGACCACGTGGCCGCGACTGCTCACGTTCGCTGCTGTCGCCGCCGTCATCGTCGTCGCCGACCAGGTCTCGAAGGCCTGGGTGAACGCATCGTTCGGCGTCGCCTACACCGCCGGATCGGCGCCCGCGGCCGCGCTCGTGCCGCCGACCCCGGTGCTCGGCGACTACGTCCGGATCGCCAAGGGGTACAACAACGGCGCGATCTTCAGCCTGTTCGGGCAGACCGCGTCGTTCTTCGCGGTCGCCAGCCTGGTCGCGATCGCGGCGATCCTCTGGTACGAGGTCACGCGGGGCCGGCGGGCATCGTGGCTGCTCACGCTCGCGCTGGGCCTGCTCATGGGCGGTGCGATCGGCAACGAGATCGACCGCATCCGGCTCGGCTATGTGATCGACTGGGTCGACATGGGCGTCGGCACCTGGCGCTGGTACACGTTCAACGTCGCGGACGCGGCGATCAGCGTGTCGATCGTCGTGCTCCTGCTGATCGGCGTGTTCGGCGACCCGTTCGCGCCGCGCGAGGCAGGCGCGGGAGGCGAGGAGGCGGCGGGCCACGACGCCGCCGGGCGCGACATCGAGCGGCGTCCCGGGTAGGTGGCACAGCACGTGAGCCTCGCCGTCCCCCCCGGCGCGAGCGGACTGCGTGCTGACCGCTTCGTCGCGGACGCCACCGGGATGTCCCGGGCCCACGTCCAGCGCCTGATCCGCGAAGGACTCCTCACCCGCGACGGCCGCCCGCTGCGCGCGAACGTGCCCCTCGTCGTCGGCGATCGCCTCGAGCTCGAGGTCCCGGACGTGCGTCCGGCGGAGATCGAGGCCGAGGAGATCCCGCTGCGCGTCGTGTACGAGGACGACGACGTCATGATCGTCGACAAGCCCGCCGGTCTCGTGACGCACCCGTCGCCGGGACACGCCGGCGGCACGCTCGTCAACGCGCTGCTGGCCCTCGGAGGGCCCGAGACGTACGGAGGCATCGGCGGCGTCGCCCGGCCCGGCATCGTCCACCGGCTGGACCGCGACACGAGCGGACTCCTGATGGTCGCCCGCAACGACCGGGCACAGGCGAGCCTGATGGCCCAGCTCAAGGCGCGCCGCGTCAAGAAGACGTACCTCGCGCTCGTCGCGGGGGAGCCGCCGGCCGCCGTCGGCCGGATCGAGGCGCCGGTCGGGCGCGACCCACGGCACCGGACCCGGATGGCGGTCGTGCCGGGGGGCAGGCCTGCCATCACGGCATACCGTGTCCGCGAGCGGTTCGGCGCGTGGACGCTCGTCGAGGTCGACCTCGTGACGGGGCGGACGCACCAGATCCGGGTCCACTTCGCGTCGATCGGCCACGCCGTGGCCGGTGATCCGGTGTACGCGACGGGCGACGCCCGGCGCGGGCCCGATGCCCTGTCGCGGCTCTTCCTCCACGCCTGGCGCCTCGATCTCGAGGCGCCGTCCGGTGGACGGCTGATCCGTGTGACGTCGCCGCTTCCGCCCGAGCTCCAGGAGACGCTCGAGTCGCTGCGGGCCGGCATCGGAATGCCGGGCAGGCGTGGCGAGTCCGGCCGGACGAATCGTGCGGCAGCGGACCGGTCGGGGCTGGCATGATGGGGGACACGGCCGGACGCCCCACCGCCGACGGCCGCTGCGGGGAGGTTGCCGTGCCGATCGACGCAGTCGCGCCAACCGCCACCGGCATGCCCGTCGATGCCCGGCGGGTGCCGCTCGCCGCCTGTGCGGGCGCACCGGGCGCGATGGTCGTGATCATCTCGGGCCCGTCGGGTGTGGGCAAGGACACGATCATCGACGCGCTGCGGGCGAAGCACGACCGCCCGGACTACGAGTTCATCGTGACGTGCACGACGCGGGCCGCCCGGAGCGGCGAGGTCGACGGGCGACATTACCACTTCGTGCCCGAGGCGGAGTTCGCCGCGCTGCGGGACGCCGGCGATCTCCTCGAGGCCAACCAGGTGCACGGAGCGCACTGGTACGGCACGCCGCGGCGCGCGGTGTGCGAGGCGCTCGCGCGCGGCCATCACGCGATCCTGAAGATCGACGTGCAGGGCGCACACGCGGTCAAGCAGCGCGTGCCGGACGCGCTGCTGATCTTCCTGGTACCCCCGTCGCTCGAGGCGCTCTTCGGCCGGCTCCGATCCCGCGCGACGGAGACGGCCGACCAGCTCGAGGTCCGCCAGCGGAATGCCGCGATCGAACTGGCGCGCCAGGGCGACTACGACCACGTGGTCGTCAACGAGACCGGCGAGGTGGAGCGGACCGCGGCCCGGGTGGCGGAGATCATCGAGAAGGAGCGCGCGCGCCACCCGGACCGGCGCGTCGAGCTCTGACCGTGGACGCCTCGGCCGGGTCGGCGGGGCCAGGGAGCGGTGCCGGGATCGGCCCGGCATCCGTCGCGCAGGACCGGCTCGTGGAGGTCGCCGTCGACGTCCCGGGACGCGCCGACGAGACGTACACGTACGCCATCCCGCCGGCGCTGGCCGGCGTCGTCCCCGGCGAGGCGGTGCTCGTCGAGTTCGGGCGACGCCAGGCGCTCGGGGTCGTGCTTGGCGACGCTCGGTCCGAGCCCGACGGGCGCGTCAAGCCGATCTCGGCTCGCGTCAGGACGGACGGCCCGCTGCTCCCGCCCCTCCAGCTCGCGGTCCTGCGCGCGGTGGCGCGGCACTACCTCGCGCCGCCCGCGGCTGCGATCCGGGCGGCGCTCCCGCCCGGGCTGCTCGAACGCCTCGAGCTGATGGCATTCCGGGCGCAGGCGACGGGTGGCCGCGCCGACGGTGGCGATGCGCGCACCCGCGGCGGGGACGCGGTCGCAACCGCGGGCGAGGAGCGGGCCGTCCCCGGCCTCGCGCCCGAGATCGAGGCCATTGTCCGGCGGATCGCGCTCGCCGGGGAGTCGGGCGTGGCCATCCGGGCGCTGCCGTGGGACGGCGGCCGCGCCGGGCTGCTGCGGACGCTCCGCGACGTCGAGGCGCGCGGCGGCATCCGGCTGGAGTGGCGCCTGACGGAGCCGCGTGGCGCGGCGCGGCTCGAGCGCCGGGCCGCGCTGACCGACGAAGGGCGCCAGGTGGCAGGGGTGTGCGCGGCCGGAGGTGATCCTGGCGCAGGCCGGCCGCAACGTCTCGGGCCCCGCCAGGTCGCGGCGCTGCAGGCGCTGGCCGCGCTCCCACCGGGCGAGACGATCCGCGCGTCCGAGTTGAGCGGGGCGGGCGGGAGCCCCGTCCTCGCGGGCCTCGCCCGGCGCGGCCTCGTCGATCTGACCGTCGCCGAACGCGCGCGGCGGCCCCTTCGAGCGCGTCCGCCGGGCCCGCGCGGGCCCGCCCCGGCCGACGCGACGCCATCGCCGGCGCAGGCCGCCGCGATCGCCGCGATCGGCGACGCGATCGCGTGCCGTCGCGGCGATGCCTTCCTGCTCGACGGTGTGACCGGGGCGGGCCGAACCGCGGTGTACGTCGCCGCCGTCGAGGCCGCGCTCGCGCTCGGTCGCGCGGCGCTCGTGCTCGTGCCCGAGATCGCGCTCGCCACGCCCCTCGTCGACCGGCTCCGCGCCGCGCTCGGCGTCGAGGTCGCGCTGCTCCACGGCGCGCTGTCGGAGGGCGAGCGCGCGGACGAGTGGCGCCGCATCCGGGCAGGTGAGGTGGCCGTCGTCGTCGGGACGCGGACGGCCGTGCTCGCGCCGCTCGCCGACCCCGGTGTCGTCATCGTCGACGAGGAGCACGAGGCCGCCTACAAGTCCGATCGGACGCCGCGGTACCAGGCGCGCGACGTCGCGCTCGAGCTCGGCCGGCTCGCCGGCGCGCCGGTCGTGCTCGGCAGTGCCACGCCTGACGTCGCGACGCTCGGGCGCGCGCTCACGGGCGAGATCGCGCGCTTCGCGCTCCCGGAACGGCCCTCCGGCGCGCTGCCTCTCGTGTCGATCGTCGACCTGCGCGCCGAGCTCGCGGCCGGGAATCGCGGGCTGCTGTCGCGCCCGCTCGTGGAGGCCATCGACGCGCTGGACACGGAGGCCGGCGAGCGTGCCATTCTCGTCATCAACCGCCGCGGATCCGCGAGCGTCGTCCTGTGCCGCGACTGCGGGTACGTGCAGGTCTGCCCCGAGTGCCGTCGACCGCTCGTGTACCACGCCGCCGCGGCGGCCCTGCGGTGCCACCACTGCGGCGCCACCGCCCCGGTGGCCGCGCGGTGCCCGGCCTGCGGATCGGCCCGCATCCGCTACCTTGGCGGGGGAACCGAACGTGTCGAGCGGGAGGTCAGGGAGCGGTTCCCGGGTCTCCGTGTCGGACGGCTCGACCGGGATGTCCTCGCGCACCGCGGGGCGGCGGAACGGGTCCTGGACGCGTTGCGGGACGGCCGGATCGACGTCCTCGTCGGGACGGGGCTCGCCGCGAAGGGGATCGACGTGCCCGAGGTCACGCTGGTCGGGGTCGTCTCCGCCGACGTCGCCCTCAATCTCCCCGACCTGCGTGCCGCGGAGCGGACGTACCAGCTGCTGGCGCAGGCGGTCGGTCGGGCGGGTCGCGGCGATCGGCCGGGTCGCGCGTTCGTCCAGACGTACCAGCCGGAGCATCCCGCGATCCGCGCGGTCGTGTCGGGGGATTCGGCGACGTTCTACGACGCGGAGCTCGAGGCGCGGCGGGCCTTCGGGATGCCCCCCTACGGCCGGCTCGTGAAGCTCACGGTGGCGGACGAGGACCGCGACGAGGCCGAGGCCGAGGCCGAACGGATGGCCGTGACGCTGCGGGATCGGGCCGACGCGTGGCGTCAGCCGAGCCCGGAGGAGCGGACCGACGGAGAGCGGGCGACGGGCGCGCGCGCCGCGCTGCACGAGGTGCTGGGCCCGGTGGCCGCGTACGTCGCGCGGCGCGGTGGGCGGTGGCGGTTCCACGTGGTCGTGCGTGGGCCGGATCCGGTGGGCCTCCTCGGCAGCGCGCCGGGGCCGCCGTGGACCGTCGACGTCGATCCGGAGTCGCTGCTGTGACGCGCCGGCAGGCCGATCCCCTGCGGCCGACCCGGTCCCGACGGAGGGGTTCCGACGGAGGCCCGCCGCACCGGATTCCGCTATCCTCGACGCACCATGAGTGTGAAGCCCATCGTCCTCCTTGGTGACCCCCGGCTCCGCCTGAAGGGCGAGCCCGTCGACAGCTTCGGCAAGTACCTCCACGAGCTGCTCGACGACCTGACCGACACCATGCGCCACGCGCCCGGCGTCGGCCTCGCGGCGCCTCAGCTGGGCGTGGCGCTTCAGGCGTGCGTCGTCGAGGTCGAGGGCCAGCTCCACGAGCTCGTGAACCCGACGGTCGTGCGGAGTTCCGGCGACGACCGCGACCTGGAGGGCTGCCTCAGCATCCCGGGGTACGCCGCGTATGTGACGCGCCGCGAGCGCGTCTGGGTCGTCGCACAGAACCGCTTCGGAAAGCGGATCAAGGTCGCCGGCATCGGGTACCTGGCACGTGCCATGCAGCACGAGATCGACCACCTGCACGGCAAGCTGTACATCGACTACCTCGAATCGCTGGACGACCTGATCACGGTCGGGCCGTCGGAGGAGGCCGTCGAGGAGCCCGAGTCCGCGGAGCGACCGACGCTGGTCGGGTGAACGAGGGAGCGTCCCGCGCGCGGACCGTCTTCCTCGGCAGCGGATCGTTCGCCGTCCCCGTTCTCGACGCGCTGGCCTCGGCCACGGAGGTCGACGTGGCAGGCATCGTCACGGCCCCCGCGCGCCGGTCCGGCAGGGGAGGCCTTGTCCGCCGGTCTCCGGTCGCCGAGCGGGCGGCGGCGCTCGGCGTCGGACCCGTCCTCGAGCCGCCCCGCCTGCGCGCGCAGCCCGCGATCGACGACGTGCTGGCGCTCGAGCCCGACCTCCTCGTCCTCGCCGACTACGGGCAGATCGTGCCGGCCGCGCTGTTCGACGCGCCCCGCCACGGCGCGCTCAACCTGCATCCCTCGCTCCTGCCCCGGCACCGAGGCGCGTCCCCGGTCGCCGCCGCGATCCTCGCCGGCGACCGGGACACGGGCGTGACGCTCATGCGGATGGAGGCGGGGCTCGACACCGGGCCGATCGTCGCGCAGGTGGCGGTGCCGCTCGAGGGCACGGAGACCGCGCCCGATCTCGAGGCGCGGCTGGCGGACGAGGCCGCGCTGCTGCTCCGTGAAGCGTTGCCGCGCTGGCTGGCGGGCCGCCTGAAGCCGCGTCCCCAGCCCGCGACCGGCGCCACGCTGACGAGGCGTCTGCGGCGCGAGGATGGACGGCTCGACCCGACCCGCGCGGCCGCGGCACTCGAGCGACAGGTCCGCGCGTACCAGCCATGGCCCGGAACCTGGGCCGACACCGTCGAGGGCCGGCTCATCGTGTGGCGGGCGCGCCCGCTGGTCGTCGGCGGCCCGTCGGTGGCCGAGAGGACGGGCCCTGTCGCGGCGCAGGCCGGGGAAGTCGGTGCGGCCTGGGGCGCCTCCGCGACGCGCTCGGACCGTGCCGCGGGCGACGCGAGACTGCTCGGCCGGATCGTGCCGGACGGCGAGGGGCTGGCGGTGCTCGTCTCAGATGGGTGGCTGCGGCTCGACGAGGTTCAACTGGGCGGATCGCGCCGGATGACGTCGGCCGAGCTGCGTCGCGGCCACCCCAGGCTCGTCGGAAGCCCTCTCGGCGACCCGGCGCTACCATGAGCCGCCATGCCCGCCGGTCAGCCCTCCACTCCCGCGTTCGCCGCCGACCCTGACGCCAGACCGGGGCTTTCCGGCGTGCATCCCGACGATCTCGTCTCCTGGGTCGCGTCGTCGGAGTTTCCTCCGTATCGTGCCCGCCAGATCGCCGATTTCCACTGGGGCCGGCATGCCGCGACGGCGTCCGAGATGCACACGCTGCCGGCCTCGCTGCGCGTCGCGCTCGAGCGCGATTTTCGGGTGGACACGCTGGCCGATACGACCGTCCGGCCGGCGGACGCCGGGCTGACCGAGAAGGCGCTGCACCGGCTGGCAGACGGGCGCCTGGTCGAGTCGGTGCTGATGCGCTACCCGGCGCGCGGGAGCCGCCGCGAGCGAGCCACCGTCTGCATCTCGAGCCAGGCCGGCTGCGCCGTCGGGTGCCCGTTCTGCGCCACGGGCGAGCTGGGCTTCGGGCGTGACCTCTCGGTGGCCGAGATCGTCGACCAGGTGCGCTTCTGGGCCCGCCGCGTGACCGCGGACGGGCGCCGGATCACGAACGTGGTCTTCATGGGCATGGGGGAGCCGCTCCTCAACGCCGACCCCGTCATCGAGGCGGCGACCGCGCTGACCGACCCCGCCCGGTTCGGGCTCGGGGCGCGGCACGTCACGCTCAGCACGAGCGGCGTGATCCCCGGCATCGAGCGGCTCACCGCGCTCCGGCCGGCCTGGACGCTCGCGGTCTCGCTGCACGCTGCGACGCCCGGTCTGCGCGACGTGCTCGTCCCGCTGAACCGGCGCTACCCGCTTGCCGACGTCGTCCGAGCCGCCACCGACTACGCCGACGTGACGGGGCGGCGCGTGAGCTACGAGTACGTCATGATCGATGGGATCAACGACACGCCCGCCGACGCCGAGGCGGTCGGGGCGCTGCTGCGGGGGCGGCTTGCCCACGTGAACCTGATCCCGATGAATCCCGTGGCCCACACCGCGTGGCGTCCCAGCAGTGCGGCGCGTGTTGCTGCATTCGCGGACATCCTCCGGCTCGCCGGCGTGCCCGTGACCGTCCGGCGCAACCGCGGCGAGGAGATCGGCGCGGCGTGCGGTCAGCTTGCGGCGGAGCAGGCCGGCAGACCGGCGCCCGAGGCAGTTCGCAGGCGGCGGGATCGCGTCGAGCGGGAGGGCGCCGCAAGCTTCTCGGGGCGGCCGTGAGCAGCGGTCGTGCGCGGCTCGCCGCCGGCCTCGTCGAAGCTGATTTCGGCAACCTCTACCGCGTCGTGCGGAAGCTCGAGCGCGCGGGAGCCGACAGGCTGCACCTCGACGTCATGGACGGGCACTTCGTGCCGCAGCTGACGTTCGGGCCCGACGTGGTGCGCGCGCTGCGCCGCCTGACGCGCCTGCCGCTCGACGTCCACCTGTTGTGCGATCGACCATCGACGCTCGTCGAACCCCTGATCGCCGCGGGCGCAGACTCGATCACGCTCCACGTCGAGGCCGTGGAATCGGCGGAGGACCTTCGCGCGTCGCTGGCGCGCGTGCGCCGAGCCGGGCTTGCGCCCGGGCTCGCCGCGAACCCCGGGACGCCCGTCGCGGCCCTGTCCCCGTTCGCCGATCTCCTCGACATCGCGCTCGTGCTGCTCGCCGATCCCGCGGAGCCGGGCCAGCGGCTGCGGCGCGAGCTCGCCGGCAAGGTGACCGACGCACGGCAGGTGTTCGCGTCGCGGCCGCATGGGTGGGAAATCCACGTCGAGGGCGGGGTCGGGCGCGACACTGCGGAGATCGTCGGAGGGTTCGGCGCCGACATCCTGATCGTCGGGTCGGCCCTGTTCGAGCGGGGCCACGACATCGCGCGCGAGATCCGGCTCGTCAAGGCGCTCGCGGACGAGGGCTGGACACGCGAGATCGGCCGGGGAGAGGCGCCGATCCCGCGCGAGGCGTGGTCGGTGGTGGCGACACTCGCGCATCCGGACGCGGACGTGCTGAGCAGGACGATCGAGCGCGCGGGCATCCCGACGCTCGTTCTTCGCACCGGGCCCTACGTGCCGGGCGTGGACGCCGACCGGGTCGTGATGGTCCCGGCGTCTGCGGAGGTGGTGACGCGCAAGCGGTTCGGGCTGGGGTTCGCCGAGGAAGACGAGGTCCTGTGACCCGCGGGGGCGAGCGACGCGCGGACGCGGCGCGGGCGGCCGGTGCGTCTGCTGCTCCGGGTGCATCTTCGGGCCCCGGCGCGACGCCGGCGGCCGACACCACGGCGCTCGGTGCCCGCAACCAGCGGCTCCTCCTCGTCGCGATCGTCGCGTACGTCGCGGTGATCAGCGGTCTCATGATCGCGAAGGGCGTCGGGGTGACGCCCGACCTGCTGCTGGTCGGCTTCGGGCTCGCGGCGGTCGTGCTGGGCCGGGGCCGGCTGTTCTTCCGCGACTGGGTGCCGTTCATCGCGCTCTTCTTCGCGTACGAGCTGCTGCGTGGGTTCGCCGACGACTTCGGGATGGCGGTCCACGTGACCGACGTCATCGCGCTCGACCGGCTCATCGGCTTCGGCACGCTGCCGACGGAGTGGCTGCAGCGGTGGCTGCACCCCGCGGCCGGGAACGACCTCATCGCGATGGGCGCCACCATCGTGTACTTCCTGCACTTCCCGCTGCCGCTCGGGGTCGGGTTCCTGCTGTGGATCAAGCGTCGCGCGCTGTTCTACGACTTCGTCGCGGCGATGATCGTGCTCTGCGTGGCCGGCTTCGTGACGTTCCTGTTCCTGCCGACCGCGCCTCCCTGGTGGGCCGCCCAGCACGGGTTCCTCAACGGGCCGGACGGCCGCCCGCTGATCCAGTACCTGAAGCCGGTCGGGTTCGACGAGCTCGCCTCGCTGATGGGCTTCAACGGGCACTACATCTACACGTACACCTTCTACGACATCGGGCCGGATCCGGTCGCGGCCTTCCCGTCCCTGCACGCGGCCTTCCCGTTCCTCGCGTTCCTCTTCGCCCGGCGCGCGTTCGGCCGGATCGGGTGGGCGGTCTTCGCGTACTTCCTGCTCGTGGTGTTCTCGATCGTCTACCTCGGCGATCACTACGTGACCGACGCCATCGCCGGCGTGGGCTACGCGGTTGCCTCGTACGCGCTCGTCGCGCACGCCCCCGGGCGGCTGCGCTCGATGCTGGACCGTGCCCGCGACGACTCGCTGGGTGAAGCGGTCCCCGCGGGGAGCCTCCGGCTGGGCGGCATGACGCTGGCGTGGCGGTCAGAGGTCGGGTGGCGGCGCGTCGGCGTCGGCGCGGCGCTCGCCGTGGCCGGCGCGGCGCTCGTCGCCGGACTCGCGGCGCGCGGCACCGCGGCGGGATCGCTCGACTACGCGATCCCCGCCGCGATGGTCCTCGTCGGCCTGTCCGCCGGAGCGAGCGGACTGGTCCGCCGCTGATGCGCCTCCTGCTGCAGCGCGCGAGCCGTGCCGAGGTCCGGGTCGATGGCAGGGTGACCGGGCGCATCGACGCCGGGCTCGTCGCGCTCGTCGGCGTGGGTCACGGCGACAACGTCGAGGTCGCGCGCGCGATGGCGCGGCGCACGGCAGAGCTGCGGATCTTCCCCGACGACGAGGGGCGCACGAACCGCTCGCTCCTCGACGTGGGAGGCGCTGTGCTGGCAGTCAGCCAGTTGACGCTGTACGCGGATACGAGCAGGGGACGGCGGCCATCGTTCCTGCGAGCGGCCGATCCCGAGGTGGCGCAGCGACTGTACGAGGTCTACGCGGCGGCGCTCGAGGAGCTGGGGGTCCAGGTCGGCCGTGGCGTGTTCGGGGCGGTCATGCAGGTCGACCTGACGAACGAGGGGCCCTTCACGATCTGGCTGGACAGCGCGGAGAGCGGTCGACCCTGAGGGTTGGCGGGAAAGGCCGGCCGGGATCACGGCCCCGGGACGGGCCGCACCCTCCCCGGCAGCACGGGCTCGTCCGACAGGCTCGGCTCATCTGGCACCACGGACGCGTCGGTCAGATCGGGCGAGTGGGGCAGCTCCCGCGCGTCGGGCCGCGCGGACAAGCCAGACAGCGCCGGCCGCACCGTCGGGCCCGCCCTCGACTCCTCCGTCACAGCCGCGTTCCCGCGCAACGTCAGCCCTCGACCGCCGACGCCGCGTGGACCCGTCTGGGTGGCTCGCCGACGAACTCGCGCAGAGCCGCGCGCTGCTGGGCGACCGTCAGGGGGCCGCACCGGCGCAGCTCGATCCGCCGCTGCACGCCGTGGGCCGCGTCGTCCTCGCGGACCGACGCGGCGAGCCGCTGCACGACGATGCCGTCTCCCATCAGGAGGAGGTCGTCGCCGGGCAGCGCTGCCCGGACGAGGGCGAGGAACGCCCGAAGGTGCTCGAGGCGATGCCGCTCACCCGCAGAGCGCGGGCCCGTCCCGCCGTGCCGCTCGCCGCCCGGTGCGGCCAGGTGTCCGGTCGACCGGTGATGCGACGGGACGTCCGACTCGAGGCGCACCGGGCCGGATTCGTCACCGCCCCACCGGACGATCGTCGCGGAACTCGAATCGATCCACACCGCCGTCGCGCGTGCACTGGTCATCGAGGAACCTCCCCCGACACGCGGCGCTCCCGGGCGCGGCCGCCGCGGAGCGCCCGATGGGGCCTCCGACGTCAGCCGCGCGTCGACGGCCGCGGCGCCTGTCCGGACTCCTGTCCGGACTCCTGCCCGCCCGGGGGCCGAGGGCGGCAGTACGTCGTCGAATTCGCCTTCCGGCGCTCCCAGCTTGCCGCCGCGCGATCGCGCTCCCTGCGCCATCCGCGTCCGTGGCGCTTCTTGGTTCCCGTTCCCCTGAGCGATGCGCCCACGCGTCGAGTCCCCGTCGTGGCGACCGCTCGGCCGCGGCGCCTGGTCGCGTCGCCCGGCGCGCGACCATCCGGCGTGGGCCGCCCGCCGCCGGCGACGCAAGCATGCATCGGCGGGTCGGCGACGGTCAGTGCCATCGGTCACGCGAGCGCATCCGCGCGCGCCGAGACCGGTGAGGGCGCGGGACTACGAGGCCTTCGCGAGCGTCCGGCGGCAGCGGTTGCAGATGAGCGCGTTGACGAGCCTGCCGTTGCGCTCGATGGGGAGCCGGTGCAGGTTGGGCTCGCAGCGGCGGTGGGTGCGCACGCGGTTCATGCCGCTCGACTGGGGGTTGAAGCCGCCCATCGAGGTCTTGCCGCAGATCGCGCAGGAGCGGGCCATGGGTTCCTCAGGATGCGAGTGTCAGTGCCGATGGCGCACGCGGAACCGCGGCGCCGCGGTTGGCTACTATAACATCTCGTTCGACCGCCGAGCCGCTTGAGGAAGTCACCTGCCATGCATTCGGTGCCCGGGCACGCTCTCGTGACCCGTCGGGCCGTCGCCGACGTCGTGCGCGACGCCGCCGCGGGATCGTACGGCGTCGTCGGGTTCACCAGCCCGAACCTCCGGTCCTGGCTCCAGTCGCTCGTGCGTTACTCGTCCCCCGGAGTGACTGTGCGGATCGCGCCCACGCTCGACGTGCGCCTGTCGCTTCGCGTCGCGTTCGGCGTTCCGGTCGCCGAGGTCGCGAGCAACGTCGAGTCCGCGGTGCGGTACGCGGTCCGTCATGCGCTCGGCCGCGAGGTCGACACGCTGGTCATTCACGTGGCCGGCGTCCAGGTGCGCCGGTCGGGGAGGCCGGATCCGGGGGCGAACGCCGGGTGAGCCGGCACGGAACCGACGCCACCGGTTTCCTCGATGCGTTCCGCGGCTCGCTGGCTCTGCTCGAGCAGTCGGCCGAATCGATCAACGCGCTCAACGTGTTTCCGGTCCCTGACGGGGACACGGGATCGAACATGCTCGCCACGCTGCGCGCGGCCGTTGCCGAGGCGGAGGCGATTCCCGCCGACGAGCGTTCGGTCGGAACCGTCGCGACCGCGATCGGGCACGGCGCCCTGATGGGCGCACGTGGCAACAGCGGGGTCATCCTGTCGCAGATTCTCCGGGGGATGGCCGAGGCGCTCGCGGACCGCACGTCCCGCATCGGCCCGCTCGACCTCGCGCACGCGCTCGCGACGGGCAGCCAGAAGGCACACAGCGCTGTGCTGAAGCCTGTCGAGGGGACGATCCTCACGGTCGTGCGCGAGGCGTCCGCGGCGGCCGTCGCGGCCGCGGAGCGCGACCCCGACATGGAGGTGGTGCTGGGCGCGGCGGTCGAGGCGGCGGAGCAGGCCGTGGCCCGGACGCCTGCCCTGCTGCCCGTGCTGCGCGAAGCCGGGGTCGTGGATGCCGGTGGCGAGGGGCTGTATCGCATCCTCCAGGGCGCGCTGCGCGCCGTCGTCTCACGCGACGCCGCCCAGCACGGGCGCCCCGAGGCGCCGTCGGCCGCCGTGATCGCCCAGGGCGAGGAGGGCTTCGGGTACGAGACCGTGTTCCTCGTGACGCCGCCCTCCGGACGTTCGCTCGACCTGGATGCCATCCGGCACAGCCTCGGGCAGCTCGGCGAATCCGTGCTCGTCGCGGGCGACGCCCGCGCGGCGAAGGTCCACGTGCACGGCGAGCGGCCCGACCACGTGCTGGCCTTCGGGCTCTCGCTCGGCTCGCTCACGCATGTCTCGATCGAGAACCTCGACCGGCAGGCGCGGGATGCGCGCGAGGCGCGCGCGCAGGCGTTCATCGCGCGCCTGGACGCGTCCAACAACGGGCACGACCATGCGGGGCCGGTCCGCGAGGCGGTGGCGGTCGGGATGCGGCAGTCCAAGGCGATGGGCCGGGCGACACCGGAGGCGCCGGAAGGCGGTGCGCCCGCCGTTCCCGCGAGCGGAGACCAGGTGGCCAGGGCGGGCGCAGGCCGTCCCGCGCTCAAGCCGGCGTCGGCCCACGGGCAGCCTCTGCTCGATCGCCCGCACGTCGGGCCACCCATCGTCGCGGTCGCGTCCGGGGAGGGGATCGTCGCGGTCCTGCGCAGCTTCGGCGTCGCCGAGATCGTCGGCGGCGGGCAGTCGGCGAACCCGTCGGCGGGCGAGCTGCTGCAGGCGGCGCAGGGGCTCGGGACCCGCGAGGTGCTCGTCCTGCCGAACAATCCGAACGTCAAGCTCGCCGCGGAGCAGGCGGCGGGGCTCGCGCGCGAGATGCGGATCGTGGTCGTGCCGACGCGCAACGCCGCGGAGGGGTTCGCGGCCTTGCTTGCCTACGATCCGAGCCGTCCCGCAGAGGCGAACGCCGAGACGATGATGGCGGCGGCGCGATCGGTGCAGACGCTCCAGGTGACGGACGCGGTCCGCGACGCGAGGATCGGCGGGCGGAAGGTCAGGAAGGGCCACGCGATCGTGCTCGACCCGGATGACGGCCTGGTGGCGACCGACTCGAACCGGCGAGACGCGGTCCTGGCCGGGGTCGCGACGCTCCGGCCGGGCTTCGAGCTCCTCACGGTGTACTACGGCGGCGGCGCTGACCTCGCGGAGGCCGAGGAGTTGACGACGGCGCTGCGCGCCACGTTGCCGGGGGTCGAGGTCGAGCTCGTGCACGGCGGGCAGCCGCACTACCGCTACCTCCTCGCCGCGGAGTGACGGTCGTCGCCGGGCCGGGACGGGCACGGACATGACGCCGGGAGCGCGTCAGGCGGCGCTGGTGAACGGGGCCCCCGGGGACCCCACGGCGCCGGCGCCCGACGATGTGCTCTCGCTGCCGCTTGCCCGGTCGGGGCTGCGCGGCGGTCCGGTGCTCTCCCGCCTCCGCCGGATCGGGATCCGCACGGTCGAGGACCTGCTGTTCCACCTGCCGCGGCGGTACGAGGACGTGCGCGAGATCCGATCGCTGCGCTGGATCGCGGCCGCGAACCCGGACGAACCCGTGAGCGCGCGGGTCACGGTCGCGGACGTGCAGGTCGGGCAGACGTTCCGGCGGCGCGTGCGGGTGGCGATCGCCCGCCTGCGCGACGACGAGGGCGGCGAGGCGACCGCGGTGTGGTACGGACGCCGCTACGTGGAGCGGCGCATCCACTCGGGCGACCGGCTCGTGGTCACGGGCCGCGTCATCACGAAAGGCTGGGTCGCGCCGCCCGAGTTCCAGGCGCCGGAGTTCGGACCTGACGAGCCCGACGCGCTGCACGCCGGCCGCATCGTTCCGGTCTACCGCGTCACGGCCGGCGTGACGAATCCGGTGGTGCGGCGCCTCATCCGCGATGCGCTCGATCGGTTCGGCCCGCGCCTCGGCGACTACCTGCCCGGCGACATCCTCGCACGGCACGGCCTTCCTGCGCTGCGCGACGCGCTCGCGCAGGTGCACTTCCCCGCGGATTTCCCGCTCCGTGACGCGGCACTCCGGCGCCTCGCGTTCGACGAGCTCCTTGCACTGCACGTCGGCATGGTGTCGCGCGACCGCCAGCGCCGGCCCGACACGGCGGACCGGATCGAGGTGCCGGAGTCGCGCTTCCGCTCCGCCGTCGCGGCGGTCGAGGCCGCGCTGGGCCGTCGCAGCGGCACGCCCGCGACGCTCACGCCCGACCAGCAGTCGGCGCTGGGAGCGATCCGGATCGACCTCGCGTCGACCCGGCCGATGCTCCGGCTCCTCCAGGGCGACGTCGGTTCCGGGAAGACGGCCGTCGCGGCGCTCGCGCTGGCGTTCGTCGCCGAGGCCGGGCACCAGGCCGCGCTGCTCGCTCCGACCGACCTCCTGGCCCGGCAGCACGCGACGACGCTTCGCGAGCTGCTCGCGCCGTTCGGCCACGAGGTGACGCTGCTGACCGGCTCGCTTTCGGGACCCGAGCGCGACGACGCGCTGGCGGCGATCGGCGAGGGCGGGCAGGCGCGGATCGTCGTGGGCACGCACGCGCTGTTCCAGGAGGCCGTACGGTTCCGCGACCTCGCCCTGGCCGTCATCGACGAGCAGCACCGCTTCGGGGTCCGGCAGCGCGACGCGCTCGCCGCCAAGGGCCGCAACCCCCACGTCCTGCTCATGACCGCGACGCCGATCCCGCAGACGCTGGCCGCTGTCTTCTACGCCGACCTGGACGTGAGCGACCTGCGGACGCCCCCGGCCGGACGGCTGCCCGTGGCGACCGGGATCCGGCGGTTCGACCAGCTGCTCGGCGAAGATCCGCGCGACCGAGGTCGCGGGACCTGGCAGCTCGTCGCGCGGGAGGTGGCCGCGGGACACCGGGCGTTCGTCGTCGTTCCCCTCGTCGAGGAGGACGAGGCCGCGGAAGCCGTGGCCGTCGAGGAGGCTGCCGGACTCGTGCGCGAGGCGCTCCCCGAGGGGGCGAGGCTGGCGGGCGTCGACGACGCGCCGACGGCGATCGGGATCGTCCACGGCCAGATGCCGCCGCGGGAGCGCGATGCCGTGATGGAGGCCTTCCGTCGCGGCGAGGTCGGCGTGCTGGTCGGCACGACGGTCGTGGAGGTCGGCGTGGACGTGCCGGAGGCGACGGTCATGGTGATCCTGAACGCGGACCGGTTCGGCGTCGCGCAGCTGCACCAGCTCCGGGGGCGCGTGGGCCGGGGGGAGTCACGGTCGTGGTGCGTGCTCGTGTCCGAGGCCGTCGACGAGGTCGCGCGGGCGCGCCTCGAGGCCGTGGCGCAGACGCGAGACGGGTTCGTGCTCGCCGAGGAGGACCTGCGCCTGCGGCAGGCCGGCGACCTGCTGGGCGTCCAGCAGAGCGGGCTGCCGCCGCTGCGCGTCGCGCGGCTCGCCGACGAGGCCGATCGCCGCCTGTCGGCGGAGGCGCGGGCGGCGGCGGTTGACTTCGTGGACCAGTCGGGGGTCCTGCGAACCGACCTCGGCGCGCTCCGCCGGGAGCTCGAGGCTGGATGGCTCGCGCGGGTCGGGGCCGGTGAGGCGCTCGCTGAGGGGGATTCGGCGGCCACTCCGGGGGAGTCGTCGCCCGTTTCGGCGGATCCCGTGACCGTGCCGGGTGGTGCGACGGCACCGAAGCCGCCACGAAGAGCGCGGCGTGCCTGAGGCCGGCCGCGTCATCGCGGGGTCGGCGCGCGGGCGCCGCCTCGTTCACCCGGGCGAAGGGACGCGGCCCTTCGGCGACCGGGTGAAGCAGGCGATCTTCGGCTCGCTCGATCCCCTGCTGCCCGGCGCGCGCATCCTCGACCTGTTCGCCGGCAGCGGTGCCGGGGGGATCGAGGCGCTCAGCCGCGGGGCCGCGAGCTGCGACTTCGTCGAGCGGGACGCGGACGCCGTCCTCGCGATCGAGGAGAACCTCCGCCGCACTGGCCTTGCGGGACCCGCGGCGCGCCTCCATCGTCGCGACGTCCGGTCATTCCTCGACGGCGAGCGGGGCCCGTACGACGTGGTCCTCGTCGATCCGCCGTACGGAGACGCTGTTATGCTCGGCGTGCTCGAGCAGCTCGGGCGGGGCAGGCTGCTGGGGCCGCGGTCCGTGGTGGTCGCGAGACATTTCTGGCGCGATGCGCTGCCTGAGCGCGCCGGGCGGCTGGTGCGGATCCGCGAGCGTCGCGTGGGGGAGGGCGTCGTCAGCATCTATGCGCCCGGGGAACCGGAGCCGGCCCCACTGCCCGAGGCGCGGGCGTCCGGGGAGACGGAGGCGCGGCCGGAGCCCGGGGTGGATCGGCTGCGGGACGCGCCGGCGCCCGGGGCGCGGGGCGTCGCTGTCGCGAAGCGCGGCGGCGCGACCGAGGGAAATGGGCCGGACGGGGAGGCTGAATGAGCGTTTCGATCTACCCGGGCTCGTTCGACCCCATCACCTACGGCCACCTCGACATCGTCGAACGAGCGGCGCGCGTGTTCGACCGCGTCATCGTCGCGGTGCTCCGCAATCCGCGCAAGGCGGCGTTGTTCGACGAAGCCGATCGCGTCGAGATCATCCGGCGTGCGATCGAGGAGGAGTTGCCGCCGGAGGTGGCCCGGCGCGTCTCGATCGTCCGGTTCGACGGCCTGACCGTCGAGGCAGCGAGGCAGCACGGCGCCGAGTTCGTCGTCCGCGGCCTGCGGGCGATGAGCGACTTCGAGACCGAGCTGCAGATGGCCCACTTCAACCGGAAGCTGGCGCCCGGGATCGACACCGTCTTCTTCATGACCGCGCTCGAGCACGCGTACCTGAGCTCCAGCCTCGTCAAGGAGATCGCTCGGTTCGGCGGCGACGTCGGCGGGATGGTCCCGGCGGCGGTCGCGGAGCGGCTCCGGAGCGTCGCGGCGGAGTGGAGCGGCGACCCTGCGGTGGGCTAGAATGGCGCGTCAGTCCGTGACGGCGACCTGAACCGTCGCCAGGAGGTTCCCACCATCGACATCATCTTCCTCGTCGAGCGTCTTGAATCGCTCGTGGCCAACGGGAAGAGGCTGCCCCTCACCAACACCGTCGTCATCGACCAGGCTGCGGCCCTCGATCTGGTCGACCAGCTGCGCGTCGCCGTGCCCGAAGAGGTGCGGCAGGCGAAGCGGGTCAACCAGGAGAGCGATCGCATCCTCGAGAAGGCGCAGGAGGAGGCGGACCGCATCGTAGCGCGCGCCCAGGAGCAGGCCGCGTTCCTGATCGAGGAGCGCGAGCTGACGCGCGCGGCGGAGATCCGGGCACAGGAGATCGTCGCCGAGGGGCGGCGGGAGGCGGAGGAGATCAGGCGCGGTGCGGACGAGTACGCGGCGAGCGTGCTCGTCGGGCTCGAGGGCGAGTGCGTCAAGGTGCTCCAGAGCATTCGGCACGGAATCCAGATGCTGGACGAGCGCCGCGGCGTCGAGTCCGAGGCGGAGCCGGCCGGCGAGGAGGCCGAGCCGGAGCCGGCCCGCGTGGCGGGGCATGCTCGCGTTTAACGTTGCGGGGCTCATGGGGTCCGCGCCGGGCACCGACCGGCGCTACGAGATCCACGAGGCGAGCCTCGAGCTTCCCGACGACCTGCGTCTCGCCAGGCCGATCGACGGCAACGTCCGGCTGTCGCGCACGTCCCGCGGCATCCTTGCCGACGCGGATCTGACCACCGCGCTCGAGCAGACGTGCAGCCGCTGCCTGCGGCCGGTCGTCGCGCCCGTGCTCGTCGAGCTGCGCGAGGAGGCGCTGCCGAGCATCGACCTTCAGACGGGTGTGCCGCTCGACACGAGCGCCGAGCCGGACGCGCTGCGCATCGACGAGCATCACGTGCTCGACCTGGCACCCCTGGTCGCCGACGCGATCTCCATGGCCGAACCGATCGCGCCGCTCTGCCGGGCCGACTGCTCCGGGCTGTGCCCGGTGTGCGGGATCGACCTGAACGACGCGCCCGGCCACGAGCACCCCGACGAACCGGTCGATCCGCGGCTCGCGACGCTGGCCGACTGGGCCGCGACTCATACTGAGACCGACTGACGGGCGTTCGCCCGCCGGACCGACCAGCAAGCGGGCCTCCGCCCGACGCACCGACAGCAACGACGAGACAGATCGACGAGGAGACCGAGGACACCATGGGCCTGCCGAAGCGGAAGACATCGCATGCCGCGCAGGGCGACCGCCGCGCCCACCAGGCGCTGACCGCCCCGACCATCGAATCCTGCCCGCACTGCCACGAGCCGAAGCAGCCGCACCACGTCTGCCCGAACTGCGGCTGGTACGCGGGCCGCGAGGCGGTCCACATCCGGACGAAGTCGACTGGCGAGACGCCGCGCTCCTGACGGCACCGTCGGCGCGACCGTGGAGGCTCCGATCGCTGCGCCGGAGGCGCCGGCCTCGTCCGGCGCTGCGACGCGCGTGCGGGTCGCCGTCGACGCCCTCGGGGGCGACCATGGTCCCTCGGAGGTCGTGGCCGGCGCGCTCGCGTGGGCGCGCGAGCATCCCGATGTCGATCTGATCCTCGTCGGTGACGAGGCGCGGGTCGCCCCGCATATCCGCGGCGGGCTGCCGTCGCACGTCACGCTGGTGCCGGCCTCGGACCTCGTCGAGATGGACGAGGCCGCGGCCGGCGCGGTCCGGCGCAAGCGCGACGCGAGCATCAACGTCGCGATGCGGCTCGTGCGCGAGGGACGCGCCGACGCCGTCGTCACGGCCGGCCACACGGGGGCCGCGGTTGCCGCCGCGATCCTCCATCTCGGCCGCCTGCCCGGTGTCGACCGGCCGGCCCTCGCGGTCCCGATGATCAGCGACAAGGGCCCGTTCGTGCTGCTCGACATCGGCGCGACGACAGACTCCACCGGGCTGAACCTCGCGCAGTACGCCCGGATGGGCGCGATCTATGCGGAACGCGTGCTCGGCGTGGCGGACCCGCGGGTGGCGCTGCTCTCGATCGGCGAGGAGGGTGGCAAAGGCGAGCGGCGCGTCCAGCAGGCGACCGCGATGCTCGCCGAGAGCGACCTGCGGTTCGTCGGCAACGTCGAGGGCAAGGACCTGCCCGCGCACCTCGCCGACGTCGTCGTCTGCGACGCGACCGTCGGCAACGTCACCATGAAGTTCTTCGAGGGCCTGTCGAGCTTCATCTTCGACCTGCTCCGGCAGGAGTTCCGCCGCCCGCCGCTCGGGCCGATCGCCTACCTGCTGATGCGCCCGGCGATGGCCCGGATCCGGGACCAGTTCGACTACGAGCGAACCGGTGGCGCGCCGCTGCTCGGCGTACGGGGATCCGTCATCATCACGCATGGACGCGCCCGGGCGCGGATGATCTCCTACGCCGTCGCCGCGGGCGCGGACTCGGCGCGGGCGCGAGTGCCCGACCTGATCGTGGAGGCGCTGCGACCGAAGCGACCGGATGCCGCCGGGACCGGCACCGCGGCCGAGACGAGGGAAGAGGAGAAGGCCTGAGATGGACGGCACGCCCGGCGCCACGCGCATCCTGACGGTCCGCCGGCGCGTCATCGGCACGATGGCGCGCACGGCGGCCGAGAGCCAGCCGGGCGTGCTCCGCGTCGGGCGCGGCGGAGCTGCCTTCTGGGCATGGCTGGCCGGTCCGGCCGTGACCGCCCGGGTCCGCGCGGATCGCGTCCACGTGCGGCTGTTCGTCGTCGCGCGCCGCAACGAGCCGCTTGCGGGGCTCGTGCGCCGCGTCCGGCACGCCATCGCCGAAACGATCGAGCGTCAGCTCGGCCTCGAGCTCGGCGAGGTCACCGTCCTGATCGACGGGGTCGGCGGCTGACGCGTGACCGAACCCATTCCGACGTCGCACGCGGCACACCGTGCGGCGCGGCGGCTCGCGCTCGCGGCGATCTTCGAGGCTGACTTCGGTCAGCGGACTCCGGCGTCGGCGCTCGAGCGACAGCTGTCCGACATCGGCGCGGACGCGGAGACCGCGGCGTACGCGCGCCAGCTGGTCGAGGCCGTGGTGCGACACCGGGACTCCATCGACGCGCGGATCGAGCAGGTCGCGCCCGCGTATCCGGTCGTCCAGCTCGCCAGAATCGACCGCGCGCTGTTGCGTTCGGGGCTCGGGGAACTGCTACACTCCGCGGCGACGCCGGCCCGCGTGGTCATCGCCGAGTGGGTCGGCCTCGCGAGAGCCTACAGTGGGGAACCCGCCCGTCGTCTCCTGAACGGCGTCCTCGGACGAATTGCGGACGAGGCGGGATTGGCCGCCCCCACGCGAGGGGGAGGGGATCGCGAATCCGGGCGGTCGAGGTCAGGCGGCGTGAGGCCGCCGCGATGAGGAGGTAGGACGGGTGACGGCATCAACCTACGAGCGGCTCAAGAAGATCGTCGTCGAGCAGCTCGGCGTCGACGAAGACGAGGTCAAGCCCGAGGCGTCGTTCGTCGATGACCTGAACGCAGACTCGCTGGACCTCGTCGAGCTGATCATGAGCCTCGAGGAAGAGTTCGGCACCGAGATCTCCGACGAGGACGCCGAGAAGATCCGCACGGTCCAGGACGCGGTCGACTACATCGACGAGCACAGCGCGCAGTAACGCGCGTCCGGGAATGGATCGGGCAGGCCAGCTCGCTGAACGACTCGGCCTGCCCCTCACCGATCGCGCGCTCCTCGAGCGCGCCCTGATCCACGGCAGCTTCACCAACGAGCACCCGGAGGAGCCGGGCGGCTCGAACGAGCGCCTCGAGTTTCTCGGCGACGCCGTCGTGTCGCTCGTGATCTCGGAGGCGCTGTTCGCGCGGCACCCCGACGAGGACGAAGGGGCGCTCACCGCGCGCCGCGCCGCCCTGGTCTCGACACGCGCGCTGGCCCGCGTCGCGCGTCGCCTCGGGCTCGATGAGCTCATCGTGCTCGGGCAGGGCGCCGAGCGGAGCGGAGAGCGCGGGCGTGCGTCCGTGCAGGCGGCGACGTTCGAGGCGGTGGCGGCTGGCGTGTACCTCTCGCAGGGGTACGGCGTGACCCGGGACTGGCTCACGGCGCTGTTCGCGGACGAGCTCGCCGAGCAGGCACCCGTGGCACGCCTGAAGTCCCCCAAGAGCCGGTTGCAGGAGATCAGCTACGTCCGCTGGGGGTCGCCGCCCTCGTATCGGCTTGTGAGCGCGACGGGGCCGGAACATGCGAAGCGCTACGTCGTGGACGTGGTGGCAGGCGACGAGGTGCTCGGTCGCGGCGAGGGCGGCAACCGGCGGGACGCGGAAACCGAGGCGGCGGCCCGGGCGATCGAGGTGCTCGAAGCCGGATCGGCGCCGGCGGAGGCGGTAATACCGGAGGGCGAGCCGGCGGCCGAGGTCGCAACCACCGGTGAGAACGACGGCCCGGCCGGCGCCGCAACCGTCGAGCGGGGAGAGCCGCGAAGGTGACCACCGGCCGACGGGGGCCGGAATCATGAGTGTCCCGCGGCGCACATCGGCGCCCGCCGCGGATCTCCCGCCTGCCGCCGACCAGCGGACGCGCGAGGATCACGCGGTCGGCGATCCGCCCGCGAACGGGGGCCGTCGGCCGCCCGGCACGCGCCGGAAAACGGATCGGTCGGGAACGGATCAGCCGGAGGCACGCGTGCGCGGGCACGAGGACGGGCGTGGCGCAGCACCGGCCCGGCTGCGTTTCCTCCGCATGGTCGGCTTCAAGTCGTTCGCGGAGCGGACCGAGATCGAATTCGGGGCCGGGATCAGCGCGGTCATTGGCCCGAACGGCAGCGGCAAGAGCAACCTCGCGGATGCGCTGCGCTGGACGCTCGGCGAGCAGGGGCGATCCCTTCGCATCCGACGCGCCGAGGACGTGATCTTCGCGGGGTCCGAGCGTCGGCATGCGATCGGCATGGCCGACGTCACCCTGCTGCTCGACAACACCGACGGCCTGCTGCCGCTGGATTTCGCCGAGGTCGCGCTCGGGCGCCGCCTGTTCCGGTCCGGCGAGAACGACTACCTGGTGAACCGCCAGCGTGTCCGGCATCGCGACCTCGTCGACCTGCTCGACGCGGCAAACATCGCCGAGAACGCGTTCCTCTTCATCGGCCAGGGCATGGTCGACCAGGCGCTCGCGCTGCGACCGGAGGAGCGCCGGTCGCTGTTCGAGGAGGCCGCCGGGGTCCGGCGCCACGAACGGCGTCGCCATCAGGCCGAGGCCCAGCTCGCGGAGGCCGAGGTCAACCTTGCGCGCGTAAGGGACGTGCTGGCGGAGCTGCGGCCGCAGGCGCGCCGGCTGGCCCAGCAGGTCGAGCAGGAGGAGGCTCGGCGGAGCGCGGCGGACGAGCTGGCCGCGGCGCTCGTCACGGCGGCACACGCTCGCTGGCACGCGTCGTCGCGGTCGATGACGGAAACGGCAGAACGGCTGGCACGGGCGCGAGCGGCGGTGGCGTCCGCCCAGCAAGCGCTGCGCGAGACCGAGGCGCAGGCCTCGGCGCTCTCGGCCCGGCTCGACGAGCGAGCCGAGATGGAGCGTGAGGCGCGCGAGGCGCTCGACCTGGTCGCCGCGTCGCTGACGGCGGCCCGGCTCGGGCAGGGGCGGGCGGAGTCGACCCTGGAGAGCCTGGGGCGCGACCGGACCCGTCTCGCGGCCGAACGCGGCCAGCTCGAGGCGCGGATCGGGGAGTCGCGCCGCGTGGCCGCCACGCCGATCCCGGGCGCGGACGCCGCCGAGGAGGCCGAGCTGGCGGAGGCCGAACGAGCGCTGGCGGAGGCGATCGCGGAGCTGGCGCAGCTGCGGATCGCCGCGCGCGAGGCGGGCGATCGGGAGGCCGCGATTCGGCGGGCCGAGGCGGCGCGGGCGGCCGACCTGGAGGCCGCGCGCCGGCGGGCGGGTGAGGCCCGGCGAGCGGTCGGCGAGCAGGAGGCGCGGGTCGCGCGCGCCGTGGATGCGGCCGAGCGCTCGGCGGCGCGGCGCGACGACGCCGGCCGACAGCAGGCGGACGCGATCGCGCGCGAGACGGCGGCCGACGCCGCGGAGATCGCGGCACGTGCCGCCGCGGAGGAAGCGGAAATGCGCTGGCGCGACCGCCGCGTGGCCGCGGACCAGGCGAGGGCGCGCCTCGAGAGCGCGCGGAACCGACTGGCGTCCCTCGCGGAGCGGATGGCAGCCGAAGAAGGGCTCTCGATCACACAGGCGGCGCGGCGGCGCGGCGCGGCGCGAGTGGCGGAGGGGCTCGACGTCGAGCCGGCACTACGGCCCGCAGTGGAGGCCGCGCTCGGCGAGGCCATCCGCGCGGCGGCGCTCGGACGCGAGCGGATCGCAGCCCTGCGCGGCGAGCGTGGCCTCGTGGTCGTCGCCGAGGCTGGAGCGGGACGCGCCGGCGAGCGGGACACCGAGCGGGCGCGGGCCGCCGCGACCGCGACGGGTGGTGGCCTGTTGCGCGACGCCGTCCGGCGCGACCCGGGCGGTGTGGCGTCGCGGCTCCTCGAGACCGTGGCGTGGGTGCCGGCGCTCGAGGACGCCCTCGCGGTCGCGGGGTCGCTTCCCCTCGGGTGGTCGGTGGCGAGCCGCGACGGGCACGTCGTGTCCGCGGCGGGCCTCGCCAGGCTCGGCGGCGGAGAGTCGCTGCTCGAGCGCCGCGCCGAGCACGAGAGCCTCGAGGCCGAGATCGGCCGCCTCGCGGAGGCGGCCGACGCCGCCCGGCAGGAGGCCGAGACCGTCGGGCGGGCGGCCTCGGAGACGCGGGACGCGAGGGATCGAGCCCGGCACGAGGCCGAGGCGGCGCGGCGGGCCCGGCGGTCGGCCGACGAGGCGGAGCGCGCGATGAGCCGCGCGGCGGAAACGACGGCGCGGGAGCTGGCATGGGAGCGCGCGCAGGCCGGGCGCCTCCGCGCCGACGCCGCGCGCGCGGACGCGTCGCTGGAGACGCTCGAACACGCGGAGGAGTGGGGTGCCCGCGAGGAGACCGCGGGCTCCGGCCCGGATTCGGCGGCACTCACGGCGTGGGACCAGCGTGTCGGCGAGCTCAGGCGGCGCCGTGATCGGATCGCGGGAGTCGTCCACGAGCATGCCGCCGAACGACGGCGCGCGGAGGACCGCCGCAGCCGTGCCGAGGCGACCCTGGCTCTCGACGAATCGCGCCTGGAGGCGGTCGGCGTCGAGGAGGCGATCCTCGCGTCGGCGATCGAGCAGGGGTCCGCGGATGGCGCCCGGGCGGCGGCCGAGGTCGCGAGCCTCACGGACAGGGAGCACGCGATGCGTGGGGCTCTCGACGCCGTGCTGGTCGCCGGTGGCGGCGAACGAGAGGCCCTGGCGCGCGCGGAGCGGGCGGCGACGTCGCATCGAGCGCGGCTCCGGGAGCTCGACGAGGGCGTCCGCTCGGCCGAGGTGGCCGAGCTCGAGGCGCGGCTTGCCCGTGAGGCGATGCGCGAGCAGATCCTCGTCGAGCTCGCGTCCCTCGGCCCCGTGGGGCTCGCGGCGCTGGTGCCGTTCGACGACGAACCGGCGATCAACCAGGACGAACCCGTTCGGGCGCTCGAGACGGCGCTCGACCGGGCTGCCACGACATGGGAGCGGGAAGGGCCGCCGGCGGACGTGCCCTCGGCCCAGCGGCTCGCCGCGCTGCGACGCCGCGTCCACGAGCTCGGCGGGGGGAACCCGCTCGCGGCGGAGGAATACGCCGAGGTCAGGTCGCGCCTGGACGGCCTCGAGACGCAGCGCGAAGACCTCGAGCATGCGATCCACTCGACGCGGGAGCTGATCGCGGAGCTGGACCGGCTCATCGCCGCGCAGTTCCGGGAGACGTTCGCGGCCCTCGAGGACGCATTCTCCCGGCGCTTCACGCAGCTCTTCGGGGGCGGGGTGGCGCGGCTGAGCCTGACGGACCCGGAGGACCTGCAGCAGACCGGGGTGGAGATCACGGCCCAGCCGCCCGGGAAGAAGCGCCAGCCACTCGCGATGCTGTCGGGCGGCGAGCGCGCCCTCACCGCCGTCGCGCTGCTGTTCGCGATGCTCGAGGTGCGGCCCGTGCCGTTCTGCGTCCTCGACGAGGTGGACGCGGCGCTGGACGAGGCGAACGTCGGCCGGTTCACGGACGCGCTGCGCGAGCTGGCGCAGGTGACCCAGTGCATCGTCATCACGCACAACCGCGGTACGATCGAGGCCGCCGACGCCCTCTACGGCGTCACGATCGGCGACGACGCGGTCAGCCGCGTGATCTCGCTTCGCCTCGAGGAGGCGCGGACGATGGTCGAGGCGGCGAACCCGGGCTGACGCCGCTGCCCATCCTCCGATCGGCACCCCGAAGGGACCGCCACGACATGTTCTGGAGACGCATCCGGGGCGAGCCGCGCCCAGAGGACGAGCAGGCCGACACGGCGACGCGCCCGGAGTCGGAGGCACCCGACCCCGCCGAGCCCGACGCC
>JAJYGH010000078.1:43880-63245 GCA_021785175.1 Chloroflexota bacterium
GAGCCGGACTCGGCGCCGAGTCCGGAATCGGCCCCTGGGCCAACCGCGTCCGCGGTTTCGTCCCCCGCAGGCAGCTTCGCTCCGCCTTCGTCCGGCGGGAGCTTCGCGCCCTCGCCCAGAGACCGTGCTGCGCCCGCGGGCGAGACCGAGCCCATCGTCGGAAGCTTCGCGCCGCCACCGTCGGCCCGCCCCGACCTCGCAGCCGAGCCGCGCGGCACGATCTCGGACGGCGTCGCAGCGAGCAGGCGCGGCTTCATGTCCCGCCTCCACGGGATCCTCGGCGCCGGCGAGGCCGACGACGACACGTGGGAGGAGGTCGAGGAGACACTCATCGCCGGCGATGTCGGCGCGCGGCTGGCGATCGACGTCGTGGCTCGCGCCCGCTCCCGGCGCGAGCCGGGGGGCCCGGAATCCGCCGTCCGCGCGGAGCTCGAGCGGCTGCTGCCCCCGGCCCCGTCCGGCCCCTGGCGGCCCGCCAGGCCAGACCCGTCGGTGCCCGCCGTCGTCCTCGTCGTCGGGGTCAACGGGACGGGCAAGACGACCTCGATCGCGAAGATCGCGGCGCGGCTCGCGATCGAGGGAGACAACGTCATCCTCGCCGCCGCGGACACGTTCCGGGCCGCGGCGATCGAGCAGCTCGGGGTGTGGGCCGGGCGGCTGCGCCTGCCCGTCGTCGCGCACAAGGCGGGGGCCGACCCGTCGGCCGTGGTGTTCGACGCCCTCGACGCCGCCGTCGCGCGTGGAGCAGACGTCGTCATCGTCGACACGGCGGGGCGGCTGCACACGCGCCACAACCTGATGGAGGAGCTCGCGAAGATCCGGCGCACGATCGACAAGCGGCTGCCGGGCGTCTCGCCCGACGTGCTGTTCGTCCTCGACGCGACCACGGGGCAGAACGGGCTTGCCCAGGCGAAGGCGTTCCACGAGGCCGCGCCGCTCACCGGGATCGTCCTGACGAAGCTCGACTCGACCGCCAAGGGCGGCATCGTGTTCGCGATCGAGCAGGCGCTGGCGGTACCGGTCGTGTTCGCCGGGGTCGGAGAGCGGGTCGGCGATCTCGTCGACTTCGACCCGCACGCGTTCGTCGAGGCCCTCTTCGAGGAGACCGGCGCCATGCCGCGGGACGGGCGCACCGGCGAGGCGAGCCCGCGCACGGACGGCGGCGCCCGGCAGATCTGAACCGGCTGTCCGGGCGGGCCGATCGGGGGCGACACCGGCCGCCGGAGCGGCTAGACTTCGCGTGCGCTCGCGACGGCGCTGTCGCCGGTACGAGCCCGCATCCGGTGTCGCCAGAACCCGCGCACCAACGGACGCCCCGCCCAGGGCCAGCCAGGAGCAGATCCCCCCGTGTTCGACGCCCTTTCCGACCGCCTCCGGGACGTCCTCGGCCGACTCACCGGCCGTGGGCACGTCACCGAGGCCGACGTCGACGCGGCGATGCGCGAGGTCCGCCTGGCGCTCCTCGAGGCCGACGTCAATTACCGGGTGGTCAAGGAGTTCATCGCGCGCGTGCGGGAACGCGCGGTCGGCACCGAGATCCTCGCGAGCCTGAACGCCGGGCAGCAGGTCATCAAGATCGTCAACGAGGAGCTCACGGCGCTGCTCGGCCGGGGCGATCGCACGTTCCGCCTGACGGGGCAGCCCGCGGTCGTCGTCCTCGTCGGGCTGCAGGGCTCCGGCAAGACCACGTCCGCGGCGAAGCTCGCCCGCTACCTCGTGAAGCAGGGCCGCCAGCCGCTCCTCGTCGCCGCCGACCCGTACCGTCCCGCCGCGGTCGAGCAGCTGGTGCAGCTCGGGAAGAGCCTCTCGATCCCGGTCTACACCGCACCGCAGGGCACGCCGGTCGTCCGCATCGCTCAGGATGGCATCGCGCAGGCGCGGCGGGCCGGCCGTGACGTCGCGATCCTCGACACCGCTGGGCGCCTCACGATCGACGAGGCCCTCATGGCGGAGATCCGCGAGGTCGCGGCGCACGTGAAGCCCTCCGAGACGCTGCTGGTCGTCGACGCGATGACGGGCCAGGATGCGGTGAGCGTGGCGCAGGCGTTCGCGCAGACCGTGCCGCTCACCGGGCTCGTCCTGACGAAGATCGACGGCGATGCGCGCGGTGGAGCCGCGCTCTCGATCGGCGCGGTCAGCGGGCTCGCGGTCAAGTTCCTGGGCACCGGCGAGAAGACCGATGCGCTCGAGCCGTTCCACCCCGACCGGCTCGCGGGACGCATCCTCGGCATGGGCGACGTCCTGACGCTCATCGAGCGGGCGCAGGAGTCGTTCGATGCGAAGACGGCCGAGAAGGCCGCGGAGAAGCTCCGGAAGAACCAGTTCACGCTCGACGACTTCCTCGAGCAGATGCAGCAGATGAAGCGGATGGGGCCGATCGGCCAGGTCCTCGAGCTGGTGCCGGGGATGCGCGGTCTGGCCAAGGAGGCACAGGGAGCGGTCGACCGCGGCGAGCTGAAGCGTGTGGAGGCCATCATCCAGTCGATGACGCGCGCGGAGCGCGCGGATCCGGCGATCCTCAACGCGTCCCGACGGCGGCGGATCGCGCAGGGCTCGGGAACGAGCACCGTGGACGTGAACCGCCTCGTCAAGCAGTTCGGCGAGATGCAGCGCGTGATGCGCATGCTGCAGAAGCAGGGAGGTCGGCGGCCTGCGCTGCCGTTCGGACGATGACCGATCAGGAGGGACCGACGGGGCCGGTCGACGGATTCCCGGAGCCCGGCGCCACGCCGATGGCAGCCGAAGGGCCGGCAGGGGCCTCGGACGGCTGGAGCATCGCGCCCCAGGTGCCCGACCAGGTGCCCGCGCCGGCTTCGCGCCGTCCGTGGCGGTGGTGGATCGCGATCGCGGTGACGGTGCTCGTGGTCGCGACCGCGGCCGCGGCGGCGCTCGTCACGACGAGGGGTGCGGCCGATTCGCCGACGATCGCGTGGGTGCCCGCGAACGCGATCGTGTATGCGGAGGGCCGGCTCGACGTGCCCGGTGACCAGGGCGCGGCGCTCGCGTCGCTCCTGTCGAATTTCCCGGGCTTCGCCGACACGTCGAACCTGCAGTCGAAGCTCGGCCAGACCTGGGATCGCCTGCTGACCGCGGCCGGCTCGGGCACGACGTTCTCGTACACGGGCGACGTCGCCCCCTGGTTCCAGGGCACGGTCGGCGTCGCCGTCCTGCCCGGCGCGGCCGCGGCGCCGCCGCGGGTCGTCGTCATCGCAGCCGTCGCCGACCAGGCGAAGGCACAGGCGGAGCTGGACAAGGTCGTGGCGGAGGCGAAGAAGTCGGGCGCCGGGCCGAAGGAGTCGACGGTGTCGGGCGCGACGGTCTGGACCTTCGCGCCGCCGGCGGGGGCCGACTCGAGCGCCTCCGGGTCCGGATCCGGCAGTTCCGCGGGGACCGAACCGCGCGACCTGAGCGTCGCCCTGCTGCAGGGCGCGTTCGTCGCGACCAGCGACCCCACGGCGATCACCGCCGTCCAGGAGGCCAAGGACGGGAGGGCGGCCGCGCTGCCGGCCTCGGCGCCGTACAGGTCTGCCGTGTCCGGAGCCGCGTCGCCCGCGCTCGCGTCGCTGTACGTTTCGACATCCGCGATCCAGCAGGAGGTGCGCGCGCTCGCCCCGAGCGCGGCGCCGCTCGCGTCCCCCGTGGCCGGCTGCGCGACGCAGGCCGCGCCGGAGGCGGTCTACGGCACGCTCCGGGCGGAGGCGGATCGTCTCGTGGTGGACCTGCGCGGGCAGCTGACGAACGGCACGCCGGCCGCGCCGCACGACTCGACGCTCGTCGACCACGTCCCGGGCACCGCGCTCGCGTACTTCGAGACGCACGACGCGGGACGGGCGCTCGGGTGCGTGGTGGCCCAGCTGAAGGCCGCCGCGTCGGCCTCGGGCTCGACGGGCACGGGAACGTCCGGCGGGGCGGCGTCGGGCGCGGACTCGATCGGGCAGATCGAGGGGCTGCTCGGTGGCTCCCTCGAATCGTTCGTGTCGTGGATGGGTGACGCCGGTGTGATCGTCGATGCCCCCACCTCGACGCAGCCGCTGCCGCGCGTCGCGCTCATCGCGACCGTCACGGACCAGGCGCTCGCGACGCAGCGCCTCGAACAGCTGACGTCGCTCGTGAAGATGGTCGGGTCCATGGGGGTCAGCGGCCTGACGGTCACCGAGACGACGCACGGGTCGGCGACGGTGACCACGATCACGTTACCGACGTCGGGTCTCGCGAGTGCCGCGCCCGCCGGAGCGTCCGGCGCGTTTCCCGCGTCGGTCACGATCGGCTGGGCGATCGCCGACGGCGGTGATCCGAAGCTCGGCGGGCGATTCATCCTCGGCCTCGGGCCGGACACCGTGACCTCGCTGCTCGACCAGTCGACCGCGCAGAGCCTGGGGGCCACCCCGGCGTTCAGCCAGGCGCTCGCGTCGGCCGGCGGCCCGTCGACCACCGGCTTCGCGTACGTCGACCTGCGTGCGCTGCGCGGCGCGGCCGAGTCGGCCATGCCGTCGTCCGAGCGCGCGAACTACGACGCGAACGTCAAGCCGTACCTGCTCCCGTTCGACCGCCTCGTGACGGTCAACGGGGTCAGCGGCTCGACCATGACCTCGCGCACCATCGTCACCGTCGGCAAGCCGTAGCATTCCCCGCCGGCCGGGGTTCGGCCGGACCGGTCGTCCCGCGGCCGGAACACGCCGGCGTGCGGCCGGACATGCACAGGAGGTTCTCACTTGGCCGTCAGGATCCGACTCTCGCGCGTGGGCGCGACCAAGCAGCCCGCGTACCGGGTGGTCGTCATGGACAGCCGGAGCGCCCGGGACGGGCGCGCGATCGACACGATCGGTCACTACAACCCGCGCACCGATCCCGTCGACTTTCAGGTCGACGCGGAGAAGGCGACGCGGTGGATGAGCCAGGGCGCGACGCCGTCGGAGACGGTCGAGCGGCTGTTCCGCCGGGCCGGCATCCTGCCGGACGCGAAGTAGCGGCGCGGGAGGGGACGCAGTGGGTGCCGTTGAACTCGTCGAGTACGTCGCGCGCTCCCTCGTCGACCAGCCGGACGAGGTGTCGGTCGGCGTCCACGAGGACCGCGAGGGGACCGTCATCGAGCTGCACGTCGCCGAGGACGACATGGGCAAGGTCATCGGCCGCAACGGCAGCGTCGCCAAGGCCCTGCGGACGCTGCTCAAGGTGATGTCCGCCCGGCAGGGGGAGTCGATCTCGCTCGAGATCGACTGACCGGTGCCGTCCGACGAGCAGCGGTTCGTCGTCGGGCTCGTCCGGGGGCTGCACGGCCTCCAGGGCGCCGTCCGGGTCGAGCCGCTGTCCGACGATCCGGCGCGCTTCGAGCCGGGCTCGACCGTGTACCCGGAGGGAACCAGCCGGCGGCTCACGGTCGAGTGGGCGCAGGAGCACGCGCCCGGGCTGCTCGTGCGCTTCCGCGAGATCCGCACGCGCGAGGCGGCCGAGCCGCTGCGCGACGCCTACCTCGAGGCGGAGCGCGCGGCAGGGGAGCCCGAGCCCGGGGCGTACTGGTGGCACGAGATCGTCGGGCAGCCGGTGGCGACCGGGTCGGGCGAGGCGCTCGGCACGGTCGAGGACGTGTTCCGGGCCGGCGGCGGCGAGGTGTACGTGGTGCGCGGCGGGCCGCGGGGGGAGCTGCTGATCCCCGCGGTCGCGGCCATGTTCCGGGAGTTCGCGCCGCGCGAGGGCCGGATCGTGGTGGACGCCGAGGCGCTCGGCCTGGAACCGCTCCGGCCGAGGAGGCCCCGCGGCCGGCGGTCATCCCGGCTGCCGTCCGGCGAAGCGCCCGCGTCCGAGGCGCGACCGGCGCCTGACGGGACGCCGATCGGGCCCGGCGCCGACGACGCGTCGGACGGTGGAGCCGCGAGCCCCGGTGCCTGACGTGCTCCGGATCGACGTCATCTCGCTGTTCCCGGGCCTCTTTCCCGGGCCGCTCACGGAGAGCATCCCCGGTCGCGCGCTCGATCGAGGGCTCGCCGAGGTGCGCAGCCACGACCTGCGGACGTGGGGGCTCGGCCACCACCGGAGCGTCGACGACTACACATACGGCGGCGGCGCCGG
This sequence comes from Chloroflexota bacterium, assembly GCA_021785175.1. Classification (GTDB taxonomy): domain Bacteria; phylum Chloroflexota; class Limnocylindria; order Limnocylindrales; family CSP1-4; genus JAJYNJ01. The sequence continues at coordinate 49,947 of JAJYGH010000078.1, forward strand.
CATGGTCATGCGGCCGGAGCCCGCGGCCGCCGCGCTCGACGCCGTCCGCGGCGACGACGGGTTCGTCATCCTGCCCGATCCGGGCGGAGAGGTCTTCACGCAGGGCCGTGCCCACGACCTCGCCGCGCGGCCGCACCTCGTGTTCCTGTGTCCGCGCTACGAGGGTGTCGACGATCGGATCCGCCGGATGGTCGACCTCGAGTTGTCGCTCGGGGACTACGTGCTGTCCGGCGGGGAGCTTGCGGCGCTCGTCGTGATCGACACCGTCCTCCGCCTGCTGCCCGGGGCGATCGACGCGCAGTCGACGGAGGAGGAGTCGTTCACAGCGGGACTGCTCGAGTACCCGCAGTTCACGCGTCCACCGGAGTTCCGTGGCGAGCGCGTCCCGGACGTCCTCCTCAGCGGCGATCACGCCGCGGTGTCGCGCTGGCGCCGCGAGCGGGCGCTCGAGCGCACGCGCCGGAACCGGCCCGACCTGGTCGAGGGGACGACGGGGCGTGGCGCGCGTGGGGCGCAGTGGACGGAGCTGTCGGCGGAGGAGCCGGAGGTGAACCCGGCGCGCCGGCGCCGCCACGATCGGGCGGACGACGCCGAGCGCTGGGACGGTGCCGAGGGATGAACGAGCGTGCCGCCCCGCGCCACTGAGCCGGTGATATACTCCCACCTCGTCCGACCGACCACCCCTTCGCCTGCCCATGGCCGGCGCCAGCCTGAGTGAGAGACCCCCGTGAACGTGCTCGACGCCGTGACCGCGGACCAGATCCGCACCGACCTGCCGGAGCTCGCGTCCGGCGACACCGTCCGGGTGTCCGCCAAGGTCGTCGAGGGCAACCGCGAGCGCATCCAGGTCTTCGAGGGGACGATCATGCGGCTTCGCGGTGGCGGGATCGACCGCTCGATCACCGTGCGGAGCATCCGCAGCGGCGTGGGGGTCGAGCGGACGTTCAAGGTGAACTCGCCGCGCATCGACAAGATCGAGGTCGTCCGGCACGGCGTCGCCCGCCGCGCGCAGCTGTACTTCCTGCGCGACCGCGTCGGGAAGGCTGCGAGCCTCCGCGAGCGCCGGTAGACTCCGGGCGGGATGCCCGAGATCTCCCGCCGCCCTTCCGGCTCCAACGGGTCCGATCACCCGACCGCGTTCGTCGTCCCGACGCTCCGCTTCGAGCGCCGGCTGTGGCGTGAGGGCCACGCGCGTGTCGCCGGCGTCGACGAGGTGGGGGTCGCTCCGGCTTCCGGCCCGGTGCTTGCCGCGGCCGTCGTCATGCCCCCGAACTGTCACCGCATCCCCGGCGTCCGTGACTCCAAGACGCTGTCGGCCGGGCAGCGCGAGCAGCTCTTCCCGGTGATCCGAAGGCGTGCCGTCGCCGTGGGCGTCGGCGCAGCGTCGGTCGCCGAGATCGACGCGCTCAACATCTATCACGCGACCCACCTCGCCATGCGTCGTGCGATCGCCCGGCTCGGTGGCCACGACCACGTCCTCGTCGATGGGCTGCGGATCCGCGAGTTCGAGTCGCACGTCGGGCCGTACACGGCCATCGTCGACGGCGATGCGCTCTGCTACTCGATCTCGTGCGCCTCGATCGTCGCCAAGGTCATCCGCGATCGGCTCATGAGCCGCCTCGCGGTCCGACATCCGGGCTACGGGTGGGAACGCAACGCCGGATACGCGACCCGCGAGCACCGGCGGGCGATGGCCGAACTGGGCATCACCGTCTTCCACCGCCGCAGCTTCATCACGACGCAGCGGATCCTCGTCGGGGAGCAGCAGACGCTCGCGCTCGACACGGACGTCGTCGAGGTCGCAGCTGCCGTCGAGGCGCTGGAGTGCACGCAGCCCATGGCGGCCGGGGAGGCGACGGCCCACGCCGCCGAGCGTGGCGCGGACGGCGCGATCACACTCACGACCGACGATCCGGACCCGTCTGCGGCACTCGGGGGCGGGGCGTGAGCCACGCGGCCGACGGGGCCGGCCCGGGGCTCGCCAGGCTCCGCCGCCGGAGCGGCGAGCGAGGGGAGGCGCTGGCCGCCGCGCACCTGGAGTCGATCGGCTGGACGATCGTCGCGCGCCGTGTCCGGGTGGGGCGGGACGAAATCGACGTGCTCGCCGTCGAACCGTCCGGGACGCCGGGAAACTCCGGGACGCTCGTGGTCGTCGAGGTGCGGACGCGAACCACGGACCGCTATGGAACTCCCGAGGAGAGCGTCGATCGCGCCAAGGTCCGGCGGCTGTACAGGGCCGCGTCGCGGCTCCGCGCGCTCCCCGAGCTGCCCGATGGGACGCCCGTTCCGCCGCTTCCCCTGCGGGTCGACCTGCTCGCGGTCGACGACGCGCCGGCGATCGGACCGGGGGCCGGCGGGCCCACGTTCCGGCACCTGCGAGCGATCGAACCCGTCTGACGTGTCCGGCTCATCCCGGCGACCGGTTGGCCACCGGTCTGTGGGTGACGAGAGGCCCGGACGTCAGCCACAGAAGGCGCGGGCGAGCTCCACGAGCGACCTCGCGCACGCAATCGTCCCGCTGATGCTCGCCCACTCCACGTCCGCGTGCGCGCCCTCGCCCGGCGGGCCGAGCAGGATGGTCGGGATTCCGGCCTCGGCCGTGTAGGCGGAGTCAGCCCAGAAGCTCAGGCCGACGAGGTCGGGCGTGACGCCCGTCGCGCGTGCGACCGCGGCGCGCGCGAGCGCCACGAGGTCGTCGTCGGGCCGGATCTCGAACGGGTCGCGCGAGAGCGTCAGCCGTGCCGACGCCCGCAGGTCGGGGTCCGCCGCCCGGCACTCGTCGAGCACCGCCTCGACCTCGTCGAGCACCCCCTCCGCCGTCTCGCCGGGCAGGTTGCGCCGCTCGACCGACAGCACGCACCGGTCGGGCAGCGTGGCCATCTCCCCGCCGCCCTCGATCCGCGACGCGTGCAGCAGCCCGGCACCGAGCAGGGGATGCGTCCGCGCCGCGAGGCGCGCCGTGTAGCGTTCGAGCGCCGTGATGACGGGGCCCGTGCGGAAGATCGCGTCGACGCCGAGGTGCGGCCGCGAGCCGTGCGCCGCCTTTCCCCGCACCTCGATCTCGATCCACGCGAACCCGCGGTGGGCGATCGCGACCTGCATCTCGGTCGGCTCGGTGATCACCGCCGCGTCCGCCGTGACGTGCCGCAGCACTTCGCGGATCCCGGTGCTCAGCGCCTCCTCGTCCGAGACCGCGACACCGATGACGCTGTCGATGCCCTCGCGCGCCGCCTCTCTCACCGCGACGAGCGCCGCGGCGAGCCCCGCCTTCTGGTCGTACGCGCCGCGACCGTGCAGGTGGTCCCCGACGGTGCGCGGCTCGAACGGCGCCTCCATCGACCCGGCGCCGACGGTGTCCATGTGCCCGTACAGCATCAGGGTCCGCCCGTCGCGGCGACCCGCGTCGTGCTCGATCGCGGGGGCCGGCCCGATCACGAGGTTCGGGCGCCCGTCGGGCGAGGGGATCTCGCGGCTGGCGAGCCCGTTGTCGACCGCCCACTGCTGCACGAACCGCGCGATCTCGCGCTCCCCGCGTCCGCCCGGGACGAGCGTCGGGTTGACGGAGTCGATCGCGATGAGGCGTCGCGCCAGGTCGATGACATCGTCGGTCTGCATGCGTCAAGGATGTCGCATGTCGGTCGCGGCGGGCGCACCGGCGTGCACGGGAGCGCGGGCCCTCGACGCGAGCACGAATCGGCCGGAACCGCGACGATCAGCGGCGCGAAGATAGCGGCTGACGCGCATGCGACGGGATCCGACCGCATGCGGACCAGCGGGAGAGGGCGGCGCATGACGCGGACGGTGTTCAGGGGCGGAAACGTGTTCGACGGGACGGGAGCGGTGCCCGCCCCCGCCGAGGTCATCGTGGAGGACGGTCGCATCGTCGACGTCGGGCCCGGCCTCGACGCGGATGAATCGGTCGACGTCTCCGGCCGGACGCTCCTTCCCGGGATGTTCGACTGCCACGTCCACCTGACGCTCAGCCACCTCGACACGCTGCGCGCCATGGAGGACCCGTTCTCGTACCAGTTCTTCGCCGCGGCGCGGAACCTCCGGCTCACGCTCGAGACCGGGATCACGAGCGTCCGTGACGCGTGGGGTGCGGACCTCGGCGTCAAGCAGGCACTCGCGGACGGGCTCATCCAGGGGCCCCGCGTCCAGGCGTCGATCGCGATGCTCAGCCAGACGGGCGGGCACGGCGACGACTGGCACGCGTGCGGCGCGAACGTGGACCTGTTGCCGCCACACCCGGGCCGTCCGTCGGGGATCGTCGACGGGCCCGACGAGATGCGGCGCCGCGTTCGCGAGCTGGTGCGCGCCGGGGCCGACGTCATCAAGGTCGCGACGACCGGTGGCGTGCTGTCGCCCCGCGACAAGCCGACGCAGGCGCAGTTCCGTGACGACGAGCTGCGGGTGCTCGTCGAGGAGGCGACCGCGGCGGGGATCCCGGTCATGGCGCACGCGCAGGGAGCGGCCGGCGTCAAGGCCGCGATCCGTGCGGGGGTGCGGTCGATCGAGCATGGGATCTACCTCGACGACGAGGCGATCGAGATGATGCTCGATCGGGGCACGTACCTGGTGCCGACGCTCGCCGCCCCGCTCGGCGTTCTCGACGCCGCGGCCGCCGGGGCGGCGATCCCCGCCGACCAGGTCCGCAAGGCGCGCGAGGTGGTGGACGCGCACCGCGAGTCCGTGCGGCGCGCGATCGAGGCCGGCGTGCCGGTGGCGCTCGGGACGGACGCGCCGATCAGCCCGCACGGCCAGAACCTCCGGGAGCTGGAGCTGCTCGTGGCTGCGGGCATGACGCCGGTGCAGGCTCTGCTGGCGGCCACGCTGACCGCGGCGCGGCTGTGCGGGCTCGACGACGAGCTCGGGACGATCGAGCCCGGCAAGCGGGCGGACCTCGTGCTCGTGGCCGGCGACCCGCTCGACATGTCCGCGTACCGCGGCCGGATCGAGGGCGTCTGGCAGGATGGCGCCCGCGTCGTCGGCTGACGCGTCGGCGCGCCTGGTCGCGCGGCCGGGGGTGTCGGCCCCCGTTCAGGGCCGGGCCCTGTGCTAGACTGCGGCCGCCGTCGGGCCTCCGACGGTGTCCGCGTGTCTGCGCGGGCATCACGCACGCGCGCCGTTTCCCGCGGCGGTGTCGCCGGCCCCACCGGCGATCCGCGGGTCAAGGTGCGCGGAGGACAGAACCCGACAGGAGGGGCTCATGGCATCCGTTTCGATGCGCCAGCTGCTGGAGGCCGGCGTCCACTTCGGCCACCAGACGCGGCGCTGGAACCCGAAGATGCGGCCGTACATTTTCGCGGAGCGCAACGGGATCCACATCATCGACCTGGCGCAGACCGTCCAGCGCCTCGACGTCGCCCTTGACTTCGTGCGCCAGACGTCGGCGCGCGGCGAGTCGATCCTGTTCGTCGGCACGAAGAAGCAGGCGCAGGAGCCGATCACCGAGGAGGCCGCGCGCGCCGGCATGCCCTACGTCAACCAGCGGTGGCTGGGCGGCATGCTCACGAACTTCGTGACGATCCGCAAGCGCCTTGCGCTCCTCGACCAGCTCGAGGCGCGACAGGCCAACGGCGACTTCGATCGGATGACGAAGAAGGAGGCCGCGAAGCTCGTCGAGGAGCTCACGCGGCTGCAGCGCACGCTCGGCGGCATGCGCCGGATGAAGCGGCTGCCGGGGGCGATGTTCGTCATCGACCCGCACCGCGAGCACATCGCGGTCACCGAGGCGCGCAAGCTCGAGATCCCGGTCGTCGGGACCGGCGACACGAACATCGATCCCGACGAGCTCGACTACATCATCCCGGCGAACGACGACGCGATCCGCGCGATCCGCCTGCTGTGCCGACTCGTCGCCGACGCGGCGGTCGCCGGACAGCACGACCGTGCGGCACGCTCCGAACAGGAGGCCGAGGTCGGGGCGGGCGTGCCGACCGAGGAGGCGGGTGCGGACGAGCTGCTGACCGCGATGGCCGCGGGCCAGACCCTGACCTTCGAGCCCGAGCCGGACGAGGAGGAGCTGCTGCCCGGCCGTGCCGCGCCGGCGGCCTCTCCGGCGGCGCGCGGGCGGCGCGTCACCGCGACGACCGACGAGGAGAACGTCGAACGGCAGACCTCGGCGCTCGAAGCCTGATCGACACACGACACGAAGGGACCCTGAACACGCATGGCTGAACAGGTGCAGATCAAGGCCGAGACCGTCAAGGAGCTCCGCGAGCGGACGGGCGCCGGCTTCATGGACTGCAAGCGGGCGCTCGAGGAGACGAACGGCGACTTCGACGCCGCCGTGGTGCTGCTCCGGGAGCGGGGCAAGGCGGCTGCCGAGCGCAAGGCGGGCCGCGAGGCTCGTGAGGGCCAGGTCGCGAGCTACATCCACCCGGGCGGCCGGGTCGGCGTGCTGATCGAGGTCAACTGCGAGACCGACTTCGTCGCGCGGACGCCCGAGTTCCAGAAGCTCGTCCGCGACCTCGCGATGCAGGTCGCAGGCCTCATGCCGCAGTATCCGACCGTCGAGTCGATCCCGGCCGACGTCCTCGAGGCGAAGAAGGCCGAGCTGGCGGAGGACCCGACCGTCCAGTCGAAGCCGGAGCACATCCGCGGCCAGATCGTCGAGGGCCAGCTGAAGAAGTGGTACTCGCAGGTCGTGCTGACGGAGCAGCCGTTCCGCGACACGGAGATGACCGTCGGGCAGCTCCTGACAGACAGCATCGCGACCATCGGCGAGAACATCCGGGTGCGGCGGTTCGCGCGGTATCAGCTGGGCGAAGAACTGTGACCGACCCCGAGACCTCCGCGACACGGCCGGGCGGGGGTCCGGGGTTCCGCCCGCGCTATCGTCGGATCCTGCTCAAGCTCTCCGGCGAGGCGCTCCTCGGCGACCGGCCGTACGGCGTCGATCCGGCGTTCTGCACGTTCATCGCGAAACAGCTCGTGCGCGTGCGGGACGCCGGGGTCGAGGTCGCCATCGTCGTGGGGGGCGGCAACATCTTCCGGGGGCTGGCGGCGGCCGCGAAGGGCATGGACCGCGCGACGGGCGACTACATCGGCATGCTCGCCACGGTCATGAACGCGCTCGCGCTCCAGGACGCCCTCGAGAAGGAGGCGCTCGACACGCGGGTCATGAGCGCCCTCACCATGAACGAGGTCGCGGAGCCGTACATCCGGCGGCGCGCGGTGCGGCACCTCGAGAAGGGCCGTGTCGTGATCCTCGCCGCGGGCACCGGCAACCCGTATTTCACGACCGACACGGCCGCGGCACTCCGCGCGGTCGAGATCGACGCCGAGGTGCTCCTGAAGGCCACGCGGGTCGACGGGGTGTACGACGCCGACCCGCTGCTCCATCCCGAAGCGCGACGCTACGACCGCCTGACGTACGTCGACGTCCTCACCGATCGGCTCCAGGTGCTGGACGCGACGGCCGTGTCGATGTGCATGGAGAACGACCTGCCGATCGTCGTCTTCGATCTGAACCGGCCGGATAACATCCTCCGGGTGGCCCTCGGCGAACCGGTCGGCACGATCATCAGCGGAGGTGCAAGCGCATGAGCAGCCAGGCCCTTGCCGCCACGGAGCCGAAGATGGCGCGCGCGGTCGACGTCATGGTGCGGGACTTCCAGGCGGTGCGGACCGGCCGCGCCTCAACGGCGCTCGTGGAGCGCCTGAGCGTCGAGTACTACGGCAACCCCACGCCGCTCAACCAGCTCGCCGGTATCAGCGTGCCGGAGTCGCACTCGATCGTCATTCAGCCGTGGGATCGCGCGGCGCTCGGCGCCATCGAGAAGGCGATCCAGAAGAGCGACCTCGGCCTCACGCCGAACGTGGATGGCTCCGTCGTGCGACTCAACATCCCGCCGCTCACCGAGGAACGGCGCCGCGATCTGGTCAGGCAGGTGCACCGGCGCATGGAGGAAGCGAAGGTCGAGATCCGGAACCTCCGCCGGGAGGCAGCGGACGAGATCAAGCGCGAGGAGCGGGACGGCGAGATCAGCGCCGACGAGGGACGCCGCGAGCTCGAGCAGCTCCAGAAGCTGACCGATCGGTTCGTCGACGAGGTCGACCGGCACGGGAAGTCGAAGGAGCAGGAGGTCCTCGCAGTCTAGATGGAGGCGACCGCCGTCCCTCGCCACGTGGCGATCATCATGGACGGCAACCGTCGCTGGGCTCGCGCACGCGGCGTGACCGAGGCAGAGGGGCACGCGGCGGGGGTGCGCGCAATCCGTCCGCTCCTGCATCAGGCCGTCGAGCGAGGCGTCCCCGTGCTCTCGCTCTACGCGTTCAGCCGCGAGAACTGGGGGCGGTCGCCGGAGGAGGTCAGCGCGCTCCTCGACCTGCTCCGTTCCGCGATCCGCGACGAGACCGAGGAGCTGCGGTCGCAGGGTGTCGAGGTCCGGCTGCTCGGACGCCTTGCCGAACTGCCGGAGGAGACACGGCGCTCCATCGTGGATGGGCTCGATGCCACGCGGGGCGGCCGGCGGCTTCTGCTGAACGTGGCGTTCAACTACTCGGGGCGGTCCGAGATCGTCGACGCCGTTCGGCGGGTGATGGCCGACGGCCTCGCGCCCGAGCAGGTCGACGAGGAGGCGATCGAGGCCCGCCTGTACACGGCCGGCGTCGCCGATCCCGACCTGGTCATCCGCACGGCCGGCGAGTCCCGCCTGAGCAACTTCCTCATCTGGCAGGCGGCGTACGCCGAGCTCTACTTCTCCGAGCTGCTGTGGCCGGACTTCGGGCCGGATGCCTTCGACGATGCGCTCGCCGAGTACGCCCGGCGGACCCGCCGCTTCGGGCGCTGACGCCGGTGCTCCGCCAGCGCGTGCTGAGCGCGGCGATCCTCGTCCCCATCGTCGTTGCGATCTTCCTGCTCGGGCGCCCGTTCATCGACGCGTTCGTCGCCGCGGTCGCGGCACTCGCCGCCTGGGAGACATTCGCCCTGCTCCGGCGCGCGCGCTACCGGGCGTTTCCGCTGTACGGGACCGTCCTGGCGGCGGCGCTCGTGGTGGCAGGGGCCGCGGTGCCGTCGCTCCCCGGGACCGGCGTCTGGGCGGCCCTGCCCGCGGTGCCCGCGATCGGCCTCCTGGTGGCCGGCGCGGCGGCGCTCTGGGTGCACGATCCTCGCGACGGATTCGCTGCGTGGATCGGGACCGCGTTCGGCGCCCTCTACGTCGGCCTGCTCGCGTTCGCGCCGGTACTCATGGCCGCCGCCCCGCCGCTTCCCGGCGGAGCGGCCCTCGGGATCCTCGGTGCGGGCCGGGGATGGCTCCTCGTGTTGATCGGTGCCGTCTGGTCGTACGACTCGTTCGCGTACGTGTTCGGGCGGGCGTTCGGACGGCGCCGCTTCCTCCAGCACGTCTCGCCGTCGAAGACGTACGCCGGGCTGTTCGGCGGGCTCGCCGGGGCAGTGGTCGTCGCCGCGCTCGTGCTCGCCGGCCTGGGACGGTCGCCGCTCGAGGGAATCCCGGTCGGGTTGCTCGTCGGTCTGTCGGCGCAGGCTGGCGACCTGGCCGAGTCGATGCTGAAGCGCGCGGCGGACGCGAAGGACTCGGGGCAGTTGATTCCCGGCCACGGTGGCATGCTCGATCGCGTCGACTCGTTCCTCTTCGCCGCGCCGGTGCTGGCCGCGTACGTGGCGCTCGTGCCGCGGTGAGGCGGACGAGGCCGTGACGTTGCTGTGATCGGAGGATCGACGCGGCGATCGCGCGTCGTGCTGCTTGGCTCGACCGGCTCGATCGGACGCCAGACGGTGGACGTGCTCGTCGGCCTGCGCGACCGCTTCGAGGTCGTCGCGCTCGCGGCCGGACGCGACCGTCAGACGCTCGAGGCCCAGGCGGCATCGCTGCGGCCGGAGGTCGTGGCGCTCGCCGATCAGGGCGCGCGTACCGCGCTCCGTCTGGCCGACGGGGTCGAGCTCGACGATTCCCCGGACGCGCTCGTGCACCTGGCGTCGCGCCCGGAGGTCGATATCGTCGTGGTCGCAACGGGAGGCGTCGTGGGCCTGCGGCCCGTGCTGGCCGCGCTGCAGGCCGGGCACGTCGTCGCGACGGCGAACAAGGAGACGCTCGTGAGCGCCGGGCATCTCGTGATGCCGCTGGCGCGCCGGCTCGCCGACACGCACGATCCCGCTGCCGACGCGGCGGGGCGCCTCGCCTGGCTTCGCCCGATCGACTCGGAACACTCCGCGATCTGGCAGTCTCTGGCCGGCGAGCGGCCGGCGTCGATCGCGCGGATCTGGCTGACCGCCTCGGGCGGGCCGTTTCGTGGGCTGCCCGCCGAGCAGCTGGCCCGCGTCACCCCGTCGATGGCGCTCGCGCACCCCACGTGGCGCATGGGCGCGAAGATCACCGTCGATTCCGCAACGTTGATGAACAAGGGCCTGGAGGTCATCGAAGCAGACCGGCTGTACGATGTGGGCCTCGCACGGATCTCCGTCGTGATCCACCCCCAGACCGTCATCCACTCCGCCGTGGAGTTCGTCGACGGCTCCCTGAAGGCTCAACTCGGACACCCTGACATGCGCATCCCCATCCAGTACGCGCTGACGTTCCCGGACCGCGCGCCGTCGCCGGCGCCGCGGCTCGGTCTCGACCAGCTGGGGCCTCTCACCTTCGAGGCGCCGGACGAGTCCCGGTTCCCCGCGCTGCGGATCGCCCGCGACGCGGGGGCCGCCGGACCCCGGCCCAGCGCCGTTCTCATCGCCGCGGACGAGGTCGCCGTCCGGCGCTTCCTGGACGGCACGCTCGACTTTCCCGGGATCCCGGCCCTCGTCGAGGCGGCGGTCCAGCGCTTCGGCGACGGCCCGGTGCCCGGCCTCGACGACCTGATCGCGCTCGACGGCGAGGTCCGCGCGTGGTGCGATCGGTGGGAGGCGCGCGCGTGACCGGCCTCCTGAACTCGGGCGTCAGCCTCGTCGTCTTCCTGGCGATCCTCGTCGGGCTCGTGGTCGCGCACGAGTTCGGCCATTTCGTCGTGGCCCGCCTCGCCGGTGTTCGCGTCCACGAGTTCGGCATCGGGTTCCCGCCGCGTGCGCTGAAGCTCGGGAACGACGGCGAGACGGACTACACCCTGAACTGGCTGCCGATCGGCGGATTCGTCCGGCTGGAGGGCGAGGACGGCGGCAGTGACGACCCGCGCAGCTTCGGGCGCAAGCCGCTGCCGGTCCGCGTCGCGATCCTCGTGGCGGGCGTCGCGATGAACCTGCTGCTCGCGTTCGTCATCTTCGTGGTGATCGCGGCCGCTCTCGAGCCGAACGCGGATGCCCGCGTCGAGACGGTCGAGGCCGGCTCACCGGCGGCATCCGTCGGGATCGTCCCGGGTGACGTGATCACCGCGATCGACGGCCACAGGTTCCCCTACTTCGACGGGCAGGCGCCAACCTCGTACACGCTCGCGCACGCCGGCGACCGGGTGACGCTCACGGTTCGCACGACGAGCGGCGCGACGCGGCAGATCCCGGTCACGTTGAACGGCGAGGCCGCGGTGGCGGAGGGCAAGGGGGCGCTCGGGATCACGGCCCGGATCGTGCCCGGCGCGATCGTCCAGCGCTCGCCGGTCCAGGCCGTGCAGGTCGGAGCGGACCGCACCGTGCAGGCCTGTGGCCTGATCCTCGGCGCGCTCGGGCAGCTCGTCACGTCGGTCGTCCACAACCCCGGCGCCGCCCCGCCGGTGAGCGGGCCGATCGGGATCGCCGAGGCCGTGGGGACCGTGCGGACCGAGGCGCCTCCGGTCGTGCTGCTGTGGCTGATCGGCCTCCTGTCCGCCAACCTGGCGATCGTCAACGTCCTGCCGTTCCCGCCGCTCGACGGCGGCCGGATCGTCGTTTCGGCGCTCCAGGCTGTCACGCGCAACCGCATCAGCGCCAGCCTCGAGAGGGCCACCTACTTCCTGGGATTCATGCTGCTGTTCGGGTTCCTGATCTGGGTGAGCTACTTCGACATCGTGAGGGGAGGGGCGGGCTCGTGAGCGGGCTGCGCACGAGCGACCGGGGCGAGAGCCGGCCGTCCGAGGGCCGGCAGGACGACGGGCGGCGCCCGACGACCACGGTGATGGTGGGCGACGTTCCCGTCGGATCGCGCTGGCCCGTCGTCGTCCAGTCGATGACGAACACCGACACGGCCGACCCGGACGCCACCGCCCTGCAGGTCGCCGCCCTCGCCCACGCCGGCAGCGAGCTCGTGCGGGTGACCGTCAATACCGAGGCTGCCGCCGCGGCCGTCCCCGAGATGGTGCGGAAGGTCCGCGGCCTCGGGATCGGCGTGCCGATCGTCGGCGACTTCCACTACAACGGACACCAGCTGCTGGTCGAGTACCCGGAGATGGCGCAGGCGCTCGACAAGTACCGCATCAACCCCGGGAACGTCGGTGCGCGGGAGCACCACGACGAGCGCTTCGCGACGATCGTCCGCGTCGCGATCGAGCTCGACAGGCCGGTCCGGATCGGCGTGAACTGGGGCTCCCTCGACCAGGCGCTGCTGACGCAGCTGATGGACGCGAACGCGCGGCTGCCGGAGCCGAAGCCGGCGCGCGACGTGATGATCGAGGCGATGGTGGAGTCCGCGCTCCGCTCCGCCGAGCTCGCCGAGGCGACCGGGCTCGGCCACGACCGGATCATCCTGTCCGCGAAGGTGTCCGGCGTCTCCGACCTGGTCGACGTGTACCGGCGGCTCGCGGCCCGCTGCGACTACCCGGTCCATCTCGGGCTCACGGAGGCCGGCATGGGGACCAAGGGGATCGTCGCGTCGAGCGCCGCGCTCGCGATCCTGCTGCACGAGGGGATCGGCGACACGATCCGCGTCTCGATCACGCCGGAGCCCGGCGGCGACCGGGCGGAGGAGGTGCGGGTGGCGCAGCAGGTGCTGCAGTCGCTCGACCTGCGCCGGTTCCTGCCGCAGGTCTCGGCGTGCCCCGGCTGCGGCCGGACGACGAGCACGTTCTTCCAGCAGCTCGCGCAGGACGTCCAGGGCTACCTCGCCGAGTCGATGCCGGGCTGGCGCGAGCGCTATCCGGGTGTCGAGGGCATGCGTGTCGCGGTCATGGGGTGCGTCGTGAACGGGCCCGGCGAGTCGAAGCACGCCGACATCGGCATCTCGCTCCCCGGCACGTTCGAGGAGCCGGTCGCGCCCGTCTACGTGGACGGGAAGCTCTCCACCACACTGCGCGGCGAGCGGCTGGTCGAGGAGTTCAAGGCGATCCTCGACGGCTACGTCGAGCGCCGGTACGGGCGGCGCGAGGCGCCGGTCCCGGCCGGGTAGGACGCGCGGTCAACCGGGCTCGACGCCCGGCGGGCTGATGGGCGTGCGT